>JBBSQD010000073.1:0-24361 GCA_038258185.1 Aggregatilineales bacterium
ACAGCCATTCGGTACAGCATTTCGATTTCTTCCGGGTTGGTGACACACACCTGCAAATCCTTCAGCAAACCATTGCCCACACCGTAAATCCAGCCATGCACACTGATCTCCTGACCACGGCGCCATGCACCCTGCACAATTGTCGTCTGGCAAACGTGATAGACCTGTGCCAGCACGTTCAATTCGCAGAAGCGATCAAAGCGCAGGTTGTCATCTTCGATGGCGTTCAGGGTCAACTGGTTGCGCTGATAGACATCCTTCAGGTGCCGCAGCCAGTTATCGATCAGGCCAAATTCCTGATTTTGCATCGCCGCCCGCACACCGCCACAGCCGTAATGACCACAGACAATAATATGTTTGACCTGTAAAACCTCGACCGCGTACTGAATAACAGACAAGCAGTTGAGGTCAGTATGGATGACTACATTGGCGATGTTCCGATGAACAAACACCTCACCGGGGGGCAAGCCGATGATCTGATTGGCGGGGACGCGGCTATCCGAACAGCCAATCCACAGATATTCTGGCGACTGCTGTGAGGCCAGTTTATGAAAAAACTCAGGGTCATCCTCTGTCATCCGCATAACCCACGCCTGATTATTATCAAAAAGATGCTTCAGCACACGCATATTTCACTTCTCCAGGTTCATTCAGTGACGGCTATTTTAGCATTTCTGATCAGTAATTTTGATGAGCAGAGTGCACAATTCATAACCAATTCATTTTTGCAAGCTCCTGCAAGCAGGTATACTTTGGTTGCTGAAAGAGGGAGAATTATGCAGCCAAACATCGTCTTTATCACCTGTCATGACCTGGGTAAACATCTGAGTTGTTATGGTCATACAAGCGTTCACTCACCCGCGCTCCATCAACTGGCGGCGGATGGCGTGATTTTCGACAATCATTTTTGCAGCGCCCCGCAATGCAGCCCCAGCCGCTCTGCCCTGCATACAGGCCGACATGCACACAGTAACGGGATTATGGGTTTAACGCACGCCCCGTTCAACTGGCGTTTACATCCGGATGAACAGCATCTGGCGCAGCGATTAAAATCCGCTGGTTATCATACCGCCCTGATTGGGGTTCAGCATGTCGCCAGGGGTGAAGATGTATCTGCGCTGGGTTATGACACGATCATCGCTGGCAATCATGCCCGCACCGAAGCTGGCCCCAAAGCCAAAGACTGGATCGCACAAAACAAGGATACGCCGTTTTATCTGGAAGTGGGTTTCTTCGAGCCGCACCGTGCTTACAATGAACTGCCGGATAGCAGTCAGGGCGTGGAGATTCCGCCGTACATCCCTGATAGCCCAGAGGCACGAGAAGATTTCGCCGCGCTGCAAGGTTCGATCCGCGCGATGGATGATGGCGTAAAAATGATTTTAGACGCGCTCGACGAGAACGGTCTGCGCGAAAACACCTGGGTGATCTTCGTGACCGATCATGGTCTGGCGATGCCACGGGCGAAATGTACGCTGTATGACGCCGGTATCGAAACAGCGCTGATGATGCGCTGGCCTGCGGGAAGTATCAGAGGTGGCAGACATATCGACGCGCTGACCAGCCATGTCGATGTGGTGCCGTCGATTCTGCAAGCGCTGAATATCTCCCTGCCGGACAATCTGCATGGGCACAGTTTGTGGCCGCTGCTGCAGGGCAATACTTATCAACCCAACGAACAGATTTTTGCTGAGAAAACTTTTCATACTGCTTATGAGCCCATGCGCGGTATCCGTACCATAGGGCATAAACTAATTGTTAATTTTGAGGCCGATATCGCTGTCAACGTCCCCAGTGATATTCAGAAAAGCCCGATTTATCCGCTGATGCTGAATGAAATCACGGGGCATCGTCCACAGATCGAATTGTATGACCTTGAGGCTGACCCTTTAGAGAAAAACAACCTCGCAGGTCATGCGGATTACGCCGCGATTGAGGCCGATCTTAAACAGCGCCTGCTCCACTGGATGCAATCGACGGATGATCTGCTGTTGGATGGGCCGGTTCCTTCCCCTTATTATTACGGCGCGCTGCGCCAGTTAGGTGTCTAAATTGAAAACCATTCGCTGGGGAATTATCGGTTGTGGTGATGTGACCGAAATCAAAAGTGGGCCGGGTTTGCAGAAAGCGGAGCATTCGGCTTTAGTGGCGGTGATGCGCCGTAACGGTGACCTGGCACGGGATTATGCGCAGCGTCACAATGTGCCGCGCTGGTACGATGATGCTGATGCGCTAATGAATGACCCGGAAGTTGATGCGGTTTATATCGCGACCCCGCCGGACTCGCATGAGGATTACACGTTAAAAGTCGCGCAGGTCGGCAAACCGGTTTACGTCGAAAAGCCGATGGCGCGCACCTATGCGGAATGTCAGTCCATGGTAGATGCCTGTAAAGCCGCAAACGTACCGCTGTTCGTCGCGTATTACCGGCGCATGCTGCCGCGTTTTCTGAAGATTAAAGAACTGGTCGCCAGCGGAGCGATTGGCGAACCGCGGTTTGTCCAGGTGACACTTTATCAAAAGCTCACCATTAACCCCGCAAATCTCCCGTGGCGCGTAGTTCCACAAATTGCCGGGGCGGGTGTGTTTCTTGATCTCGCCAGTCACATACTCGATGTGCTGGATTATATTCTGGGGCCGGTCTCGGATGCACAGGCTTTCGCTGGCAATCAGGCTGGAAAATATGCGGCTGAGGATATTGTCAGCGGTACATGGCATTATGAATCCGGTGTGCAGGGGGTCGGTACGTGGTGCTTTAATGCTTACCGCAACTACGACTATAACGAACTGGTCGGCAGCACTGGCAAACTGACATTTTCCACCTTTGGCTCTGAGCCAGTCATTCTGACCACTGCCGATGGCGTGACCGAATTTCCGCTGGACAATCCCGTACATGTGCAGCAGCCTTTAATCCAGACCATCGTGAATGACCTGAACGGTCTCGGTCAATGCCCCAGTACCGGGGAGAGTGCGGCGCGTACCAGTTGGGTGATGGATCAGATACTGGCGGATTATCGCGAAAAACATGGCACAGGGATTTTTGAATAGACTGCAAAATCACAATTATTTGTTGAATTAAACTTTTGGGAAACTGATGACTAAACTTCCGCATATTATTATCTTTAACCCCGACCAGTGGCGCGGGGATGTGATGGGACACATGGGTAATCCGGCAGCGGTCACGCCCCATCTTGACAAGGCTGTGAAGGAAGATTTTGTCTCTTTCCGGCATGCGTTTTGTCAGAACCCGGTGTGTACGCCCAGCCGCTGCTCATTTATGACAGGTTGGTATCCGCACACGCGCGGTCATCGCACCATGTTCCATATGCTGCAACCCGATGAGCCGATGCTGCTGCGCCAACTCAAGCAGGCTGGATATTTTGTGTGGTGGGGTGGCAAAAATGATGTTGTCCCTGCGCAGAACGGCTATGACGATTACTGCGATGTGAAATACGAACCCGAAAACACCCCAGAAAATCCGATCCGTGCTGATTATCATGGCCTGACGGATTGGCGTGGTGATCCGCAGGGGGATAATTACTATTCGTTTTATGTGGGGCGCATCGAGAATCCACGTAACACGCCTTATGTCCGTGACCGCGATTGGGCGATGGTCGAAGGCGCAGTTGAGCAGATCAAAAACCGGCCTGCTGACCAGCCTTTGTGCATCTATCTGCCGCTGAGCTTTCCGCATCCGCCTTACGCCGTAGAAGACCCGTGGTACAGCCAGATCGACCCGGATAAGATTCCGCCGCGCACGCCCACGCCGCAGGAATGGGATAAACTACCCAGCCTGCTGAAAGGTCTCTATGAAGGTCAGCACTTAGAGGGCTGGACGGAAGAGCGCTGGCAGGAATTGCGCCGCACCTATTATGGCATGTGCGCCCGTGTGGATACCCAGTTTTCGATGGTGATGGATGCCCTGCGTGAAGCCGGTATCTATGACGACAGCGCCGTATTTTTCTTCTCGGATCATGGTGATTTTACCGGTGACTATGGGTTAGTGGAAAAAACGCAAAACACCTTTGAGGACTGCCTGACGAATGTACCGTTTCTCATCAAGCCGCCTCAAGGCGTAGCCATTCAGCCGCGGGTGAGTGATGCGCTGGTCGAACTGGTGGATTTTTCCGCGACGGTTTATGACTTAACCGGTATCGAGCCGGGATATACCACTTATGGTCGCTCCTTACTGCCGCTCCTTGCTGGCGAAACCGATCAGCATCGCGACGCGGTTTTCTGCCAGGGTGGGCGAACCTACGGTGAGGTGCAGGCGATGGAGAAAATCCCAGGTGCTGATCCACAACTCCTCTATTGGCCTCGTATCCGATTACAAAACAGCGACGAAGCGCCCTATCATACCAAAGCCACCATGTGCCGCACGGAAGATTATAAATATGTTCATCGCCTGTATGAAGCGGATGAACTTTACGACCTGAAAGCCGACCCGCGCGAAACCGATAATCGTATTGATGACCCGATTTTAACCAACGTGCTGGCGCAACTCAAAGAGCGTCTGCTCCGTTTTTATCTGGAAACCAGTGATGTGGTGCCGTTCACACCCGACAAGCGTCATTAAAATAATCGTAAAAAATTAATTTAGAGGAGATCAAAAAATGGTTGCTAATGAACATACTGATATACAGGAACAGTACGAGCGTGATGGCTACGTCATTATCCGTAATGCGATTGACCCGGCTTTAGCCCAGGAAACATCGGATCATGTCGACTGGCTGCTGGAGAAAAACCCCGGCATCCGCCCGGAACAACTGCATCATAAACTGCTGCATAAAGACCCCTTCATGCACCGCCTGACTGGCGATGATCGCCTGCTGGATATTGTCGAGCCGTTTATCGGTTCGGATATTGCCCTCTTCGCGGCACATTATATTGCTAAGGCGCCGTTCAAAGGCCAACCCGTGCTGTGGCATCAGGACGGTTCTTACTGGCCGCTGGAACCCATGGAAGTCATCACGATCTGGCTGGCCGCGACTGATTCCACGGTAGAAAATGGCTGTATGCGGGTGCTGCCCGGTACGCAGCATCAGAAATTACTCACTCTGCGGCAGATGCAGAAAACCGATGGCGAATCCGACGTGCTGGGTTATGGCATTGACCCGCGCACACTGGACGAATCGCAGGCGGTGGATCTCGAACTGCAACCCGGTGATGTTTCTATCCATCACCCGAATGTGATTCACGGCTCGAATGCCAATGACTCCGCGCGCTGGCGCAAGGGCTTAACCCTGCGTTACATCCCCACATCAACTAAAATTCTGATCGAAGGCCATAGTCCGTTTTTGCTGCGCGGTAATGCGGTGCCGGACATCAACAGCTATGAATCCAAACCGCGTTATGTCGAAGGTGAGCACATGCCGTTTGCGGATTCCGCTGCGTGGAACGCTAATCTTTAATCAACTGGCAAGGCATCGCGCCTGCGGTGCCTGCTGCTTATTATTTCAGTGGGGCGTGGCGTGACAATCGTGGAAATTAAAACAGGCGCTCTGGAAAGAGCGCCCGCTTTATAAAAGTTAGCAGGGTGACTATCTTAGTGGGCGGCGTTGGGGAACAAAGCCCAGCGTGCCTGCTGGAAGCCAATGTTGAGCAGGGATCTGATGGAGGCAACATTGGTCAGCGATTTGGCGAATGTCATGATAGGACCGGGTCGGAACATCCATTCGCGGGTGGCGCGTTGAGCTTCCTTCTGAAGATCGTCCGCACTAAGATTTGCATATTGGAGGACAGTTGATTTGTCCATGTCAACCTGCTCCCACTTTGTACCCGGCTTAAACCAGTTATTCTCCATAACCTGGAAGAAGAATGGTGTGCCAGGATAAGGGGCAGCTATATGGAAGATCGCGAGATCAAGCGGCAGTTCCTTACTGAAGTTAATTGTCTCTTGAATAGTCTCGCGGGTTTCACCGGGTAAACCGATGATGAAGTAACCAAAGTTACGGATGCCGTACTTGTGTGACCACGCCAGACTGCGGCGGGCACGCTCGGCGGTCGTACCTTTGCGGGCATTTTTCAGGATTTCTTCGTTGGCGCTTTCAATACCCCAGGAAATGGTATCGCAACCAGCCTTAGCCATCATCTGCAGCAGTTCTTCATCGACATAATCGACGCGGCTGTTGCAGGTAAAGTGCAGACCCAGGTCAGCCTTGATCATTTCATCGCAGATACCCATCACCTGATCGCGATTGATGGTGAACAGGTCGGCATACATATGAATGTTCTTCACACCCATTTCGGCCAGCATCCTGATCTCGGCCATGATATTCTCCGGGCTGCGCAGACGCAGCGCATGCTGGTAACTCACATGCTTGATGCAGTAGATACAACCGGCAGAACAGCCACGACTGGTGACAATAAACTGGTAGGAACCGTTCAACACCGGGGTGCGGTATTTATCCAGCGGCAGCAGATGATGCATCGGCAGCGGCATATCATCCAGGTTGGGGATGAAGGGGCGATCCTCATTACGAACGATTTCGCCTTTCCAGCGCCAGACCAGACCCTTGACGTGGTGCATATCAAACTGCCCCGTCGCTACGTCCAGTTCAGCTTTACGCGCTTCCCAGGTCGGGTCGGTGGTGCGATACAGCTTCTCGACTTCCGGGCTGAATTCCAGCCGACCGGTAATGGTATCCACAACTTCGCGCAGCGTCATGTCAGGTTCACCGCGCAGGCAGTAATCCAGACCGGGATGCGGGCGCATGGTTTCAATCGCCAGCGGGGTGACATGCGTCCCTAAAGCCATCGTGGTCGCGCCGACAGTTTTGGCCAGGAAACAACCATACATATCATTAGTCAATGTAGGCGCAGTCACGTGGGTGACGTAGAAGCGCGGTTTCAGTTCTTCCAGTTTTGCCTGAAAGTCCGGCCAGGTCATGCGCTCGGCAATCGCGTCGATAATGGCGACTTTATAATCAGGATGCAGAATAGCGGCCATCTGTGCCAGCTCGACCTGACCCCAGATCATGTTTTCACGGCTGCGACGACCCACGCGGTGCTGAGTCCTGATCCAGATATTGCCATCGGGAGCCGGTGGGTTCACCAGCAGCACATCGACGTTATGAGCGATATTCTGAGATGTGAACCGCGCCACAATCGGGTCGGCATCCGGGAAACGCACGTTGGAGAGTTTTGGTACGCGGCGCGTACCCAGGTTTTCTTTTAGCTCGCCTTCGAGGTCTTTGCGGCCAGTCATTTCGCCACCCGCATATGCCTCTGAGCTCTGGTAAGCTGCACGGCGCGCAGCATCGTATTTCTCGTTATTGTAATTACTTGTATCAGCCATAGCGACCTCGTCAGACTCTTTCTACTACTTAAACTAATGCAGCCTTATCCGTTACAGGAAGAACAAGAGTTTTCTCTTCAACTTCCACTGTGTCGAGACCCATATCAGCCTCCACCTTCAAATCACGTTTACTCAGCTCGGTCAGCAGATGCACCAGCAGCCAGCTCATACCCAGTTGAATACCGGTCATCACAAACATCGCGCTGGGAACCAGCAGGAACCAGGCCGGGTCGCTGTCATTGGGGATTACCGCTGCAGCGATGAACAACACCACACCGAAGACGAACAGTGCAATACCAATTGCCCCAAAGCGCTGTTCCAGTGGCTTACGGAAAACCGGACGGCCAAACAAGCCCTGGCGAATGGGACGACGATGGAACAGCGACACAATATAATTAAAGACTGTGCCGGTACTGAACAGGTTGACCGCGACAATCGCCAGCGTCATCGCCACAAACAGGAGATTGGCGTAATCCGCGCGGTTCTGTACACCATTGCTCAAGGCGATGGCCCAGGGAACCAGCGCCAGCAGCGCCAGTGCCACTGCGAAAATGGATGCTGCCCCCAGCAAGCGCACCGGATTGTAAATGGCGGCTGTGCTAAGAATGCTGAACAGGAAGCGCAGGCCATCATGCACCACGCTCAATTTGCTTTCACCATCGCGCTCTTCGTACTTGATCGGCACTTCGATCATCTTAATATCTTCGTGCAGGGCGCGGGTGCTCATGACCGGCGTAAAGTTCAATCCATCCGGCAGCGGATACAGTTTTTCGAGAATTTCGCGTTTCAGGATACGCTGACCGCTGGCGCTGTCGGTGATACGGGTGTGAGCAATCACACTCACCAGACCCGCGAAAACTGTATTACCAATGCGGCGGGTGAGCGGCATCTTGCTTTCAATGCCAGCCATACGCGAGCCAATCACCAGATCAGCATCGTTGGCCTTCATGGCCTGGAACATCTTCGCATAATATTCGGGCGGATAAGTTCCATCGGCATCCATAAATGCCAGATAATTGCCTTTTGCGTGGCGGAAACCGGTCTTCAAAGCCCCGCCATAGTTCTTATTTACCGTGTGCTGGATCAGCACCACACCCTGATCGGCATACCCACGGACGATTTCCGCCGTGCGATCTTTAGAGCAGTCATCGACGATAATCAATTCCATACCGTCCAGGCCGACCTTTTTCAAATCAGGCTCGATCTTCAGAATACGATCAATAACTTCTGAAACGCCGCCTTCTTCGTTGTATGCTGGTATAACAATGGAGAGAATATTTTTCATTTTGTTCCGACCCCTCGTGAACAATTTTTACTGATTACGCTAAAGATGACATGTCGGCCTAACGGGTGCCTAAAGCACGGCCTAACAGATGTTTGTAAGGTCTAAATTTTTTGTGAAGGTTATTTTTCAGGCGTGAAAGGTGGTTGGATAGCCACTTTGCAAGGATACTTATCGGCCTTCATTTGAGGCAGACTCACCCAAATAAAAACGAGAGCCTCAGTAAGCCTCTCGTCAAAAGATATCCAAACTCATCAGGATGGAAAAATGCTGTCAGGAGCGCATTTTTTCCAGCGCCCCATAATGCACCTGCGCACCCACCTGATCGCGCACCGCAGCGGCCTCGCGTCGGTCTTTGACCACCCGCGCTGGAACACCCACGGCCACGCTATAAGGCGGCAGACTCTTATTGACCACAGCCCCGGCACCCACAACACAACCTTTGCCGATAGTCACGCCATCAACCACCACCACATTAGACGCCAGCCAGACATCATCTTCAATAACAATGCCCTCAGCCGTAATCCCCTGATCCTTAATGTATTGATCGGGGTCAGCATAGACATGATTCACAGCGGCAATCTGCACCTGGGTGCCGGTATAGACCCCATTGCCGATACTCACGCCGCCCTGTCCGCGAATGCAGGTGTATTCACCGAAGAAGCAGTTTTCGCCGACGGTGATTCCAGCCTGTGGCAAGCCGCGGAAATTGAACACATGAAAAATAGTGCCGTGCATCAGGCTGGTGCCAGCACCGATACGGATGCCACTGGGCAAGGCGTGGAGATAAACCTGACTATCCAGATAAACCTGTTTGCCCAATTGAATATTCGCCGGACACAACAGGCGCACATGGTGTTCAATGATGGATAGTCCATCTGATTTTAATAACAGCTTGTAAGCGATTCCGCGCAGCCCGACTCCGATCAGACTCGGCATACTGCTCAGTAAGCCCATGACAGTCTGTTCAAGCACATAGCGTGGGATACTGGTGGATTGGCTTTTCAGGTAATACTGGAGTTCCTGTATCATGCCCATAAGACTGCTCACTTGCTCTACAACATTAACTAGAGGACGATTAATTCTTCCGGACGCAATGCCATATGGAAAGATCGCCGTAAACGTGGGGTGGCTGTATCCATCTGGTCGCTATCCAAAGCGCCCAGAATCAGATCCGTCGCATCGGCCAGATCACAGGCCGCCCCCACCCGTACCGGATATTGCGACAGGCAGGTATGAAAAAACTGGGGGCCGCGTCCGGTCATAACGAGGATGCTCCGCGCACCGACGGCCAGCCCGGCCTGCACATCTGACCACGCATCGCCCACGATGAAACTGCGCGTCAGATCAATGCCGAATTCCATCGCAGCCTGTTTGAGCATACCGGGTTGCGGTTTACGACAATTGCAATTCTCATGGCCATCATGTGGGCAATAATACACTTTGCTGATTTCGCCGCCGGCTGTGTGAATTTCTGCCATCATGCGACGATGAATATCGTCCAGCGTTTCGCTGGCAAGCATACCGCGATTGACAACTGCCTGATTGGTGACGACAAAAATCGGCATGCCCATCTGTGACAGACGCTGAATACTTTTCAGTGCCCCCGGCAGAAATTTAAATTCTTCCCAACTTTTCACATGGTCAGAGCGGTTAACATTGATAACCCCATCACGATCCAGAAAAATTGCACCCGTCGCAGCGACTGCCATAGTTTCAGCTCCGGCCATTACTATCAGTATGATTCATCACGGGTTGGGGCTCACTGTTCAGCGCCAGCAGCTTTTCGCAGATCGCGTGTTCCAGCATCAAATGGATATCTTCGACAATCGCCATCACGTCCAGATTAATATGCAGTGGATAATCAACCATTGATTTCAGCTTGCCGCCATCATAACCGCAAAAGCCGATGGTGATTGCCCCAGCAGCTTTGGCGACTTCCATCGCATTCAGGACATTGCGGCTGTTGCCGCTGCCGCTGATGCCGATCACGATGTCATTTGCCCGTACTAAGGGCAGCAATTGCTCGGAAAATACGCTGTCGTAATCAATGTCATTGCTCAAAGCGGTCATCAGCGCGTTGTTATCCGTCAATGAAATAACCCGAAAACGCGGTTGACCGGCGACAATGGGGCGTTTTGCCAGATCACAGGCAAAATGAGTTGCGGTGGCTGCACTGCCACCATTCCCACAGGTAAACACGGTCTGTCCAGCACGATTAGCCTGCATCAAGACATCGACAACCGCCTCTACTGCCTCGAATGGCACATTGTTGAGTTGGTCCTGTACGGTCTTGAAATAGTGACGAATTTCCATAAAGTTGTTTACCCCGTGTTTCTATTACGTGCCATCGCATATGTGCAAAATCACGCAAACTAATCGATGATATGTCTATACCATAATCCTGATGCCTTGCGCCCTCCAAACAAATACCTAACAACTTAATAGTGAATTAGAAAAAATTTGTTACAGAGATAGCTGTTAAGACTATCTCTGCGTCAGAAAAGTGGAAAAAAGGGGATTTCAGAGCGTAGGGCTAGCGATTATCGAGCAATACCTGTGATCCCTCAAAGTCAAACTTGAAGTCCATGCGTTTGAGTTCGAGCGTGAGCAGCGCATCGGTCACGGCCTGCTGGCAGTCTTCATGGCAGTAAATCATCATAAAGCCGCCACCACCCGCCCCGGCGATCTTGCCACCTAATGCGCCATTTTCGCGTGCCAGTGAATACGCCTGGTCAATTTTATTATTGCTGATGTCCTCAACGACACCGCGTTTCTGCAACCATGACTGGTGCAGCAGATCACCGAAAGCATCCAGATCCTGACGGACAAGCGCATCCAGCATTTCCTGACCGAGTGCTTTGATACGGTGCATACGCTCTAAAGTCGATGCGTCCTGCTGCTGGCTGGCATTGGACTGCTTTTTGAGGATAGCGCCAGAATCGCGGGATTGGCCGGTAAAGAATAACATGATGCGCCGTTGCAATGCGGCTAAGGTCTCTGACTCTAAGGGTACAGGGGTGACAGTTGTGCCTTCCCGAGCAAACACAATCTGATTGAGGCCGCCCATCACCGAGCCGTATTCATCCTGTTTACCGCTGGGCAGATGCAACTTATGGATGGCGATATCGCAGGCCATTTCAGCGATTTCCACTTTGCTCATGGGACGTTTGTGCCATGCCGCCAGCGCCGTGACCATCGAAATCGCGACTGCACCGGACGACCCCAGTCCTGTCCCCGGAGGCACCTGCGACGACAGAAAAATATCAAGACCATCATATTGACCAAATTCGCGCAGGATGGCTTTTGCTAATCCCAATTCCCCATCGGTGAGTAATTCGTCTTTGCCCTGATGCCGGTAGAAAACCCGAAAGTCTGAGGAGGTGATCTGTAAGGCATTACCGACAGAGGGTTCGATGACGGTATAAATGTAACGGTTAATTGCGGTATTGAGAACGACTCCGCCAAATTGATTATAATAAGCAGGCAGGTCGGTTCCACCACCACCCAGACTAATCCGCACAGGTGCGCGTGCTATAAGCAAATTATGCCTCCTGGACAACTATATTGCGGTTGAATAATAACAAAATAATCATAACTGATTAAAGCAGGACAAGGCTTGCACAAACATATAAAAAAACTGAAGATTTCCGAATTTTTGGTTTGCTTCTCACTTTGGTCAATTGACAGTACACTCGTTACAGGTAAAAATGGGGACTGGTCGCGTAATTTCTGAGGGTCAATGTACAGATTTGTTCGCTTTCTACGCACGCTCTTCATCATCGCGCTTCTCGCTGGGGTTATTGGTGGGGTAGTTTACTTTATTTTCACCAACAGCCAGAAGGATCAAACGGTCTTGTATAATCGAGCCGTGACCGCCGCTGTTGAGACAGCCGTGAAGAATGCGCTCTATGGCGCCACCCGTACGGCTGAAGCGCCGCTTGACCAGTACCGGCTGATTACGCTGGGAAATGAAGATCAGGATCTGAATGAGCTGGCGCGCCAGTATCATACCAGTCTGGCCGCTATCCAGATGGCAAACGGCCTGCTTGAAGATGTGACATCCGGGCGTAACTCGCGTGTGATTGTCCCGGAAGGTATTCAGACACTCGACCCGCCCCGCCGCCTGACCATTTACACCGCGACTGAAGGCGATACTTTGCTTGATTTAGCACTGGCAAACGACGTGCCATTAGAGATCCTTGAAATGGATAACCCGGTACTAGCGAATCGTACACTGTTACCCGGGGATATTGTGTTTATCGCAGCACTTTTATAAGCGCCAATTGAGCAGGGAACAGATTGCCGATGCCGGTTTTTAAGTTTTCATTCAGGTCTTTACTGGTTCTTATCCTGTCTTTAACCATCATCACTGCGGGTTGCGACGCAAATGTGCAGGCACCGCCGCCGATCACAGTGGTCATTACAGCAGTGAATGACCAGCAGGCGCTTGATGATGCGGTCAATGCGGCGCTGACGGCTACCGCTCAGGAAAATACCTATGCGACCGAAACCCAGCTTGCCCGCGCGGCGATCAGCCTGACACCCTCCATCACACCGACGATCACGCCGACTTTAGCACCACCGACGGCTACGCCTTTTCTATCGCCTACGCCGACATCCACCGCAACTGAAACGCTGACACCGACTTTAGCGCCGTTAGCATCCAATACACCTTCGATGGTGGATACGGATACCAATGGACGGATTCGTTTCTTACATGTCTGGCGGCCAGACATCAACGCCCTGCCCATTGATATTCTGATTGAAGATACGCCCGTTGTGCGCGACTTTCAGTTGGGCGCCAGCACCGGTTATCAGAGTGTTGCCGCCGGAACAATCCGCGTATCTGTCGTGCAATCGGTCACTGCCGAGGCGCTCGCCAATCCAAATCCGAGTAATCTTCCTGTCCCCATTCTCACTCAGGCCATTGATGTGCCGCGTGGCGGCAGCTTATCTATTGCCCTGGCTGACCTGGGAGATGGGCTGACCCTTGTCCCGATTACCGAAGATGTCTCTCCACTATCGACCGGAGAGACGCGCCTTAATATTTTGCAGGCCAATGCGAATTTACTGAGATCCAACGTCAGCACCTCCGATACCGGTATGACTCTGGTATCTAATATTGCTCTGGGAGATACACCCGGCCCCTTCGATTTCGCAGCAGGCCAGTTATCTCTGCAATTGTTCGATGCGGACAGCCCATCGCAACTCATCGCCAATCTACAGCCGTTCACAGTCAGCCCGCACGTGAATTACCTGCTGGTTTTCCTGCCACCTGCAAGAGATGATCAATCATCACAAGTGACCGATTTCCTGCTTTTCGAAGGCAGTGTCGGCATGACCGAGTCCGAGGTGGGCGTGCGTTACTTAAATGCGGCCATCAGTGCTGGGCCGGTGCGTGTCTTCCTCAATGGTGAAATTCTGGTCAATGAGTTACAGGTCGGGCAGGCGACGGTTACGCTGCCTTCATCCACACTGGGCAATCAGTTGTCTATCGTTAGTCTGGCAGGCGCAGAGGTCTATAGTGGCAGTCTGGGGCCGTGGCAGAATGCAGAGCAAAGCAAAAGTCCTAAAATCGTACTCATCACGGATGCACCAGCCACACAGGGAAGCCCTGTCCGGGTGGAGCCTATCACCTTTTTTGAGGGGACGCCGCCCTCGTTAACCCGTTCCAACGTCCGGCTGATTCATGGTCTGACCGGTGTAACCCGCACCTTAGACCTGGAAATTCGCTCCACAAACCCGACGATCATTACCAATGCGGTGGGTGTCCCGCAGAGCCAGCAAGGCGATACTACCTGGTCACCGGTTGTTCAGAATATCGGTTTTGGCACCGCATCCAATTACACGGTGAGAACACCGAATCTATTTGATGTGCGTTTGGTGCTGTCCGGCTCAAGTACCGCCCAGGCACAGATACCCACCTTACAATTACTGCCGGGTGGAGTCTATGATTTTGTCGCTCTGCCGGGGGGCAGCGCCCAGGGTGTGGCGCGTCTGCTGTTACTCCAGCCCGAAGTGCAGGTTTCGGTTTTCGGTGTTAATCAATCGGATCCAGCCGTTGTTCAGGAACAGGTCGAAGCTATTCTCACGGCATCCGCACCAGCCGTAACCGTGACTCCTACCAGCTTCAGTACCGCTACCGCGACAATCTCGCCTGTACCCACCAATACACCACAGGGCACGAATACACCTAACATCCCTGATCCAGTCATCGTGGTTAATCCAAAACCGCCGAATACGGCTGTAGGCGCATTGATACTGCGAGCGCAGAATTTTTCGCCGCAGCGCCGCTACACCGTTCGGCTGGATAATGAGCCTGAAAATATCAGCGGCAGCATCAACGATGATGGCACCTTGCTGTTGACTGTTCCTATACCGGCAAACTTCGAACCCGGCACGCATACTGTCCGTATCTGCGTGGACTGTCGCCCGGGTGGTATGCAGCAGGAGGGTGCTGCCGTATTTTATGTTGCTGATCCTAACCGCACGGCGACCCCGACACCGGATCGCTAAATCAATTGGATAAACGTATGTCCAGGATATTCAAATTCTTTATTGTAAGTGGTCTGTTCTTCATCTGGCTATCGCCCGGGTTGATCAGTCAGGCGCAAACCGACACGGTTAATCTGGGTGAAATCCGGGTTGTGAACGCGCTGATGGGCATTGGGGATGTCGATATTTATCTCGATAAACTGAAAATTGCCTACAGCCTGTCCCCGACTGAGTCCACCACCTATATCGCTGTGCCATCGGGCAGGCACAATATTGCTGTGCATCTGGCAGGTGATGATGTGCTCAATGTGCCGATTGCCGATATCATCGTGGATCTGGTGCCCAATGGCAGCCAAACCGCGATTGTCTATCAGAAGCAATTTGCAACCACGCCGACTGAAAATGCACCCGGTGATGCTTATGTTCCACCGCTGGAACAATCCGGCGCGATTATGGTTCTGGATGATAATCGCAGCCCCACCCTGCTGGGCGAAACCCGCTTAAGCGCAGTCCATTTAGCGGTTGGTACACCTCAGAATCTGAGTATTGCCTATACCAATCGCGCCTCACTTTTACACGAGATTCAACTGGAAAAACCCTACGGTTCAATTGATGTTGAATCCGGCAATTTCGCCCTGGCGGTAGTGGATGCTGACAGCCCCAGTCTGAATGTGGTGGATCGCATCGGTCAGATCAGCTTTCAGGCGAACACGCTGTATACGATGGTGATTGTGCCGGATATGGTACCTTTACCCATGAATCCTAATGCCGCTAACCCACGCCCTCAGTTGCAACCGCTGGTCAGCCTGACACGGGTATTTATTCTGCGCTCCTCACTGGAACGCGCCGCCAACACCCTGCAACTCCGTGTTATTCACGCAGCCCATGACACCGCCGTTTTCGATCTCTACATTGATGAGCGACTGGTCGCGCCACGCATGAATTACAGTGAGTACACTGAATATCTGGGTTTAAGTGATTATAGCCACACGGTGACGTTGCGGGGTCGCGATGCTTCGCCGACTTCACAACCGATTGCCACGGCACGCTTTAGTATTACAGAAGAAAACCGCAATCAGTTACAGTGGACGATCATGCTGTTGAACGCCAATGATCAGGCTGTTACCGGCTTACCCCGGACGGATGTGGCTGAAACTGACCAGGATTCGCCAGATTCACAGATTATCAATACCCCCGGCGGGCCGATTATCATGGCGCTTCAGCCAGATAATGTCGCCCAGACGCAGCGGGGACAGGCACGTGTCCGCTTGGTTCATGCGGTCGACGGGGCACTCGATATCAGTCTCTTTACACCCAGACTGCCCAAAAATCCGGATGAGGAAACTGAAGAAGAAACCTTCACAGGCGGCCCAACCCCTACCCCTGCACCGCCCATACGGCTGGTTGACCCGGTTCTGTACGGGGCAGAAGCCATGGAAAGCGAAACCCCCGGTGGTATTTACGAGGAGCTGAATTTTGTTGTGGGTGGTACAACCGATATTTTCGGCATTGACAACAAACCTTTAATTGAAGGTGTGGTCTACACCTTTGTGCTGATCGGTCAGCCAGCCGGTGAGCCACCGATTCAGGTTCTGGAGTTGGAGAACTTTGGACGGGGTATCCCACAGGAACGCCTGTATCGCGGTGTGATTACTTCTACAGTGGCCGTCGTGAATATCCGCGAACGCAGCAATATCCAGTCCACAATCCAGGGTCAGGTCGAAAATGGTGGATCGGTTGACGTGATAGGCCGCAACAATAATGGCGAATGGGTTCTCATCCGCTATACATCCGTGGGGAATGGTCGCCTCCAGGAGGGCTGGATCAGCGCACCGTTGATTCAGGTCACACGGTTAGGCGATTTCGTCAATATTTTATCCCTGCCGCTGGTACAGGGTTAAGCGCCAGCAGACGCAGTTACGCCTAACAATCAAGTCCAATCGGGGTGTGATCATTCACACCCCGATGTGTTTTGCGGGTCATCTCTACAGCCACATCATCGCGTCTTCCCAGATTTTATCCAGGCAGATCATGTGAGATTCATCCTCTAATTCCGTGCGAATCCAATGCCATGCTTCATCGACATCATGCTCATCACTGATATCAATCAGGGCTCGGCCTTTATCTGTCTGATTTACGGCGGTCA
Organism: Aggregatilineales bacterium; assembly: GCA_038258185.1. Taxonomy (GTDB): domain Bacteria; phylum Chloroflexota; class Anaerolineae; order Aggregatilineales; family Phototrophicaceae; genus JAIOHN01. The sequence continues at coordinate 17,224 of JBBSQD010000073.1, forward strand.
CACAGGTAAGAGATTTTGCAAATTCTAATAAATGACCATCGACTGTGGTCAACCAGAAGGCATAACGGCTGTGAATACCGATCTCGCGGGGTTCATCCATCAAGAATTTTTCTGTCATGGCCTTTTTCTCATTAATGCAGCATATAAGATCATTTTTTAATTGTACACCCACCTTAATAAATCAAAATATATTAAGTTGTGCTAAATTCACAAATTTTTCAGCTACACGTCAGTTTTTCATGTGGCATTTATCTTCTTTCAAGCCCTTGCTCATAACGCTTTAAGCAAAAAGATCTAAAAATATAACGATTGTTACCATGATTTACTATCACATAAAAATCAGGAGTGCTAACCATGCCGAATCGAGAAATCATTGCAGAAAATCTTGTTAAACGATACGGCGACTTTTACGCGGTCAATGATGTATCATTCAAAATTGAGGGTGGCGAGGTATTTGGTTTTCTGGGGCCCAATGGTGCTGGCAAAAGCACAGTGGTCACCATGCTGACTACACTCTCCCTGCCAACCGAAGGAAAGGCGAGTGTGGGTGGTTATGACGTGATTACCCAGGCCGGAGACGTACGGCGCATCGCTGGCGTAGCCCTCCAGGAAATCGGGCTTGATCCCCTGATGAAGTCCATGGAGCTGCTCACTATTCAGGGGCAGCTTTTTGGTTACAACCGCAAGCAGGCAAAGCAGCGAGCGGGTGAACTGTTGGAACTGGTTAAATTATCCGAGTTTACCGCCCGTCCAGTCGGCAAGTACAGTGGGGGTATGCGCCGCCGGCTTGATCTGGCATTAGCCCTTGTCCATCAGCCAGACATTCTGTTCCTCGATGAACCAACCACCGGCCTGGACCCGGCCAGCCGCCGCGATGTCTGGAATGAGATTCGACGTTTAAACCAGCAGGATGGCATGACCATTTTCCTGACGACGCAATATCTGGAAGAAGCCGATATTCTAGCAGATCGCATTGCCATTATTGATGGCGGCAAAATTGTTGTTGAGGGCGCACCCGATGAATTAAAAGCGAGTCTGGGCTCGGAATCGATCAATATTACCCTGAAGGACGAAGACATGGTTAGTAAAGCCTCTGAGGTATTGTCCGAACTTGTGGATCGTATTCAGGTTGACCGTAAGGTGCTGCGTCTGTATCTGAAGCAGGCAGCATCCGCCATCCCCGGTGTCGTTAACCGCTTGCAGGAATCAGGCATTGAGCCACTATCGCTCACTTTAACCCAACCCACATTAGATGACGTATTCCTTCAGGTGACCGGCCAACGCTTTGACAGCGAAACGCCTCAGGATACCGAAGCCGCTTAAATCATTCACAGCCACAGCAAGGAGAAATTTATGAGCGCTATAACCGATACAACCACTAACGTAAAGCATTCCCAACAAGCACCACGATCCAATCGTATGCCGATTATCCTGCAAGTCACTACTATGACATGGCGCAGTCTGGTCACGATTTTTCGTACACCCGCGGCGGTAATTCCGTCACTGATAATCAGTGTTTTTTTTCTGCTGGTCTATGAGGCATCATTGGGTCGGGCAGCAGGATTTATTCCCGGCCTGAGTGGCAACAGTTATCTCGGCTTTATTCTGCCAGTCTCGGTTGTCAGCGCAGCCCTCAGCGGTGCGGGAATCGCCGGACAAAGTATCGTCCGTGATATTGAAAACGGTTACTTTGACAAACTACTGCTGACCCCCATCAGCCGCGGTGCATTGCTGCTGGGGCCGATGATTGCAGCGGCATTTATCCTCGTGTTGCAGACTTCGCTGATTATGTTCATCGCTCTGCTGCTGGGGCTGGAATCGCAAACAGGGATTATTGGCATCTTCGGCGTGATCGGTTACGCACTGTTGTTAGGCATTGGTTTTGCGGGTTTCACGGTCGCTATCGCTCTGCGTTCTGGCAGTGCCGCCGCGACTCAGGGAGCCAGCTTTCTGTTCTTCCCACTGACCTTCCTGACTGCGACTTTCGTCCCGGTTGAGTTATTAAGCGGCTGGATTCAAACAGCGGCCATTTATAACCCGATCACCTACGTGCTGGAAGCCATGCGGTTGCTGCTCAATACCGGTTTCGACAGCGAAATTCTGCTGCGGGGTCTGTCATCAGTCGCTGTACTAGGGCTGGCAATGTTCACATTTGCTTTGTTCAGCCTGCGCGGACGTACCCGCCGCAAATAAACAGCTGTGAGGAATGGGCTTTTTTGAAGCCCAGCCCTCACGTCTGAAAAGAATCAATTCTCTATGATATAAAATTCGTCCGTCGGGCTCCAGTCTCCCCATGTGTTATCGCCATATTGGCCGCGCACATGCCAGAAATATCGGCCAGCAGAGAGTGAATCAGTGGTCAATTGTGGCAACGCTTCAGCGACAATCACCATATCCATGACTGGTGCGATAAAGCTGGCGTTATCGGCCACCTGAAGCTGATACTGCTGCGCCCAGGAAATGCGCCCCCAGGTCAAAGTCGGCGTTTGAGTATCATAGACATTACGCACAGGCCATGCAAAACTTTCGTCACAGGCATTCGGCGGTTCATCGGCCAGATCATAGGTTTTCGTCAGCCATGAGAATTGGTTGGCTATTGCCTGCGGGCAATACACTTCACGGTTGCCCTTTTCTTCGATGTATTCCACACCAAATACGGCTTTTCCTGCGTTGATAAACGGCAGCAGCAAATCACATTCTTCAAACTCGAAACACTGTTCAGTCAACGCCCAGTCAAAATCATCGACCAGATCGAGGATTTGGTTCAGATCATTTTTCAGACCAATCGACAAACCCCGTGAATGAGCCTGCTGCGCCAGCCAGGTGTTGTATGCCAGTTGATCGGCATAGGTCAGATCAAAGCCGGTGTTGTTGCTATAGCCATCGACGTTATCCGGCTCCACACCTTCACAGCCTTTGCTCACCGCCAGATCAAGCCGCGCTGTCATAATGGGACTCAGCAGGTCAATGCGGCGGATATCCAACCAGCGCTCTCCCGGCCAGTTATCCAGTTGACGACCGCGCACGACACTCGGAAAATCGGCTTGATCGTCGCGCCAGTCTTCGTAACTGCCTGCACTGAAATAACAGATGACAATGCGATTAGCGGTGTGTAGCGCGTCAATGGTGGCCTGGGGGGAATCAAACAGATCAATATCATACATCTCGACATCCCAGGTGGTGTTGATGGTGCCGCTGATCTGCCACTGCCAGGTCGTACCCGGCGCAGGCTGCCAGATATCGCCCTGAGCCGAGATGATATTCATATTCAAGAGTGTGCAAAAAGTGAGGAGAAAAGTCAGAACAAACTTACGCATAAAAATCCTTATGCTGAATCGTAGCGTATTACTACTCTTCAGCATAAGGGCAATTAGCCGTGGAACAATAGGTGATTTGACCTGTCTTACTCTTTTTTGAGTTCGGCCAGGATAGTGGCTTCTTCGCGTTCCTTGTATAACTCATCCAGCGGATAACAGCCCGACACCATGCCATTGCGTGGCGCCGTGGTGCAATCGCTGAAGGTGCGGCAGAAGAATTTGCGCTTCATGGGTTGGCCGGACAGCACATCGGCTGGCAGATCGGGATACGATAAAATCATCCGCCCCAGGCCAACAAAATCCGTTGCGCCCGTCCGCACCGCATTCTGCGCGACATTCGGCAGCCATTCCTGCAAATAGGAATAACCGGAGCCAACATACAGCAAGTCGGGACGATGCGCTTTCAGAGCGGCAGTCACCTGAATTTGCCGTGCGACACCGGCTAAGGGGTCTTCCGGTGGCTGATAGCCATCAGAGGGTGGGAACAACGCCGGACGCTGGATATGCGGCACATAGTAAGGGCTACCCGCTGTGATACACACCAGCTTGATATCCAGTTCTGCCAGTAAATCGAGGAATTGGAACGGCTCCGTCAGGTCAATGCCGGTACCGCTGGCATCCCCACCAAACGCATATTGGTAGCCACCGTTGACACTTTCTGGCGTGCCGGTGTTTTCGGCATCAGGCTTAAATGGCACCCAGTCAAACGCACTCAGACGGACACCGATGTGCATCCCCGGCACCTCCGAGCGAATCCCATCGACCAGATTACGCAGGAAACGTGTGCGATTCTCAAACGAGCCGCCATATTTGCCGTCACGGTCAAAGGCAGTCAAAAATTCGTGGCCGAGATAACCATGACAGTGCTTGAGATCAACAAAGGCGAATCCGGCTTCCTGTGCGCGTTTCGCCGCCACAATAAAGTCCGCAATCAGGCTGTCAATTTCATCGTCACTGAAAATGGCGCTGTCGCCCTCAATGCCGAATTTGCGATCCAGCAGTGGATGATGATAGAGGATGCGCGGCTCCAGCCGTTTTTTATCATAGGGGCGGGCAAATCGCCCGGAATGCGTCAACTGTATCCCGATGAGCATGTCATCGCTGCTACCGTAGTGGGCTTCATGTTCCTGCACCAATGTCTCGCGCAGGGCAATCAGGTCAGGAATCGTGTCTTCACGGATGACAAGCTGGTTCGGGTTGGCGCGACCATCTGCCCGCACCGCAACCGCTTCCCCACCCCAGATTAATTTTGCTCCGCTTTGCCCAAAACGCTGCCAGCGGCGCAGGGTCAGGTCTGAGGGTCGGCCATCGGGGGTACCGTCCCAGCCTTCCATCGGCAGCACCGAAAAACGATTGCCGATGGTCATGCCATGAACTTCATAAGGTTGCGCCAGCGGGGAATCCGGGCCGGATAACATCTCTTCATCAAAATTGAGATCAACCCCAATCTCCTGCAAATGCGCCCGAAATTTTGCGGCTGTCCGCAGTTGTGCGACGCGTGTGTAATGCTGTGCCATAATCAATTACCATCCGTTCCAGTGTGCGACTTCTTCCAGGGGTTTACGTCCGCCTTTACGTGCCGGGGCAGGCGGTTTAATATTGTGGTCGGGATATCCAAAAGAAATCACGACTCGTAAGTCCCAATCATCCGGGAAACCCAGGATTTCCCGTGCTATCTCCGGCCAGTAGACCGAGGCAGGGCATGACCCTACGCCCAATTCCTGCGCGGTAAGCTGCATAAACGCGGCAGCCTGCCCCACATCAAACATATTGCGCCAGAAATTTTCATCTTCTGGTGGGCTTAATATCACCAGACACATGGCCGCGCCAGCCACATGCCGGGTCGAGCGTCCAATTTTGGACAGTGCTTCCAGCTTGTCACGCTCAGTCACGACGATAAACTGCCAGGGCTGGCTGTTAAATCCACTGGGGGAACGCCGACCGGCTTCGATAATCTGCTGAATCACGTCTTCGGGCAGGGCTTCATCTGTAAAATCCCGCACAGAATGTTTTGCGCGGATCGCTTCCCAAACAGTCATCTTCAAAACACTTTCGAATAAATCAGCATGGTTATTACTCCGGCTGGATCACGCCAATCGTCAGCACAATATCGGCGTATGTCCGCTGCTCACCTGTCGCGATGACCAGCGCGGTATCCGCAGACAGGGCGGCATCGTAGAACTCAAAACGTCCGATACGCTCGACCTCAATGTCGGGCAGCAGCGCCTGAAATTCGGCCAGAATAGAAGGCGTCCCGACTTCCGGCACCATCGCCTGTGCCGCTTCAATCGGGATCACTTTCGCCAACACTGCCAATACGTCAGTGGCGTTCAATAAACCCGGCGCGAAATTGAGATAGACGCAGGTCGCATCGGGATTCACTCCGGTCGAATAGGGATAATTGCTATCCGCAATGACGACTTTGGCGCCATGTCCCGCAGCGCCCAACGCTCTCAGAATTTCAGGGTGAGTCAAAGCTGTTTTTAACATAATTTTTTACCTATAAGCGTTTAAAGTGGATGCCGCCATCCACATTGATAACTTCACCAGTCGAGTACGGCAGATAGCCCTCGGCAATGGCTGTGATGATTTTCGCTACATCTTCCGGTTGTCCCCAGCGGCGAATCGGGGTTAAACCATCCCCGATGAGCTTGTCATATTTGGAGGTGACCACGCTGGTCATATCGGTCGCGATGATGCCGGGGCGCACCTCATAGACATTGATGCCTTCGTCGGCCAGCCGATCCGCAAACAGCAGCGTCATCATGCCCATGCCGGACTTGGACAGACAGTATTCCGCGCGGCTGACGCTGCTGGTATAAGCACTCATCGAGCCGATATTGATAATCTGCCCCTGTTCGATCACGCCGTCTTTCATCAGTTCGATCATGTTGCGGGCGACGGCCTGCGTCAGAAAGAACGGCCCTTTCAGGTTGACCGTCATCACTTCGTCATAGCTTTCTTCGCTGGTTTCCAGAATATCCATACGTTGACGCGGGGCCATCCCGGCATTATTCACCAGTAGATCAATGCGGCCATATTGGGCCAGCACTTCGCGTAGCAGTGTCGTGCGATCTTCGCTGTTGGCGACATCACCCTGCACGGCGATGGCCTGTCCACCGGCGGCGATTACATCCGTGACGGTTTCTGCGGCGGCTTCGGCATTGCCGCGATAATTGACCACTACTGACCAACCCACCGCGCCCAGACCTAACGCAATCCCGCGTCCAATCCCGCGACTGGCCCCGGTAACCAGTGCAACACGCTTATTTGTCATCAGCCAATACCTTACTCACGGCTTCCAGAAAGAAATATTCGCCCCACATCACGCTTTCATCGACACCCAATCCCAAACGCTGGTGATACATCCCGTGTTTGAGGATGCCCTCGTAACCATGTTCGGATTGTTCCGTCGCCAGAAATTCAGGTGAGGTCAGCGTATCGACAATCTGCAGCGCATAATCGTGATACAGGCGCGCGCGGTTGGGGTCACCGGTCAGTTTCGCCAGATTGAGCAGGCCACTGGCAGCAATGGCCGCAGCGGAACTTTCATAGGGCAGGTCGGGATTTGGCTCGCTCCAATCATTCGGAGGTACTCCATGCGCGGGAGTATTCTCGATGTAATACTGCGCGCATAACTCGGCAGTCTGTAAAAAGCGCGGATCATGCGTAAAGCGGTAGACCGTACCGAAACCATACAGCGCCCATGATAGCCCCCGCGCCCATGACGAATCATCACGCCAGCCCTGATGGGTACTCTGGCGCAGAAACACCCCGGTTTCCAGATCAAACAGGCCTTCATGCGAAGTGCTGCCATCCCC
>JBBSQD010000074.1:0-24198 GCA_038258185.1 Aggregatilineales bacterium
GCACCAGGTCAGCAATTAACGCCTCTGTTTCGGCGTCACGGATCACGGTGCCCGGTGGCACATCAATAATCAGCGTATCCGCACTGGCACCCGTTTTATTGTTCGAGCCGCCACGATCACCCGACTTCGCGCGAAAATGCACCTTGCGCTGAAAGAATGACAATGTGCTTAACTTGGGGTTCACGCGCAGGACTACATCCCCGCCGTGACCGCCATCACCACCCGCAGGGCCACCCCGCGGCACATATTTCTCACGGCGGAAATGGATTAAACCATCACCACCATCACCACTTTTTACAAAGATTTTGACTTCGTCAATCATGACTCAACAACTCAATTCCGGTAAATCATCTGGCGCGCCTGCCTTATACCAGGCGATTGTCCGGCGCGCCCCTTCTCGAAAATCCAGCGGCTTAAAACCTAATTCGCGCCGCGCTTTGTCGCTGCTCACCCGCCAGTTATTATGGACGTATGAGCGCAGTAAATTTACAGGCCAGAAAGGTTCCTGACCAATGACGTTAAAACCTGTTTCCAGCAACCGTGCCAGCGGGATATCCAGCCAGCGCGGCATAGGGATGCGCGGCCAGTAAATACCAGCCTCTTCACAGATAATATCAAATGCTTCGCGGTGGGTGATCCAGTCGCCACAGATATTATAGACTTCGCCCACACGCCCGTTATGCAGCGCGCTGACAATTCCCTGAGCCACATCACCGATATACACCGGGAAGATGATGTAACGGCCACCATCAACCTGCATAATAATACCACGCATCGGGTCTTTGAAGAACAGCCGGTTAAAGGCGTAATGCCCCAGCGGGCCATAAAACGCGCCGGGACGTAAAATCACCACCGGTAGTTGATGATCGTGGTAATAACGCAGCGCGTCCTGTTCAGCCTGGAGCTTGCTGCGCTGATAAGGATCCAGTGGTTGCGGCGGATGCGTTTCGTCAATAATAGTGTCGGAAGTCGGTTTGCCGATCACCGCGACAGTTGAGATATGCACGAGGCGCTCCACGCCAGCATCGAGCGCGGCAGCCAGCAAATTATTCGACCCTTGGACATTGGTCTTCAGAAACTCACGCTCATCACCCCACATGCGAAATATGCCGCCCGCATGCACCACATACTGACAACCAGCCAGCGCAGCGCGGTAAGTGTCCGGTTGGATGATATCTCCAGTGATAACCTCAACCTGGGGATATTGTTTCAACCACGCATGTTCATGGGGGCGGCGCGTTAATACCCGAATCTGATGGCCTTCACGGCATAACGCAGGGACAAGATGACGACCGAGAAAGCCCGTGCCACCAGTAACAAAAATCATGTTCACATGCCTGCATGTTGACACCCGGGAGCCGGGTATTTCCGAGTCAATTATCGCGTCCGGTGGAAGCGGGTAAAGAGGAAAGAACACGGATACGCTGCGAAACCTGAAGGCTGTTCCAGCCTACCGGCAGTTCCTGAATGTACGACTCAATCTTCCAGCGGTCACTGCTCTCGTCGTAACACATCTGATAAACCAGTGACGAGTCGCCCATATCCTGGGTATGCAGTCGCTCACGGGTATGCATATCATAACTTGCCATACGGCGCTCAGTCTGATTATCAATCACCAGACAGCGCTCGCCATCTTCTGAAAAATGCCGCACCATCACCTGATGGTCAGCCCGTAACACGCCCAGTGCCCGTGGAAGGCCGGCGCTCTGATAATGCAGCAGCACACGTTGATACCGTTTCAGGTATGACCCGTCCAGATAGACAGGCGCCATCGCCCACTGTCGCGAACGTTCACTTAAAGCACTATTGTGTAGCCAATGGATTGCAGCCAGGTAGTCCGAAGTGACCTGGTTCACGACCGTATCAGGGGCCATCCATTCTCCTTTATAGGCGCTTCCAGCGTGCAGGCGGCGCAGTTTATTTGCCCAGGCCACCCGGCCTCTGCCACCTAATGTCATCATGACAATCATCATCAGGATAACGAGCATTAATGCCCAGATCATCACACGCGAGCTACCTCTTGGTTAACCAGCAATTACACTTTACCAGCGGTATGCAGAGAAATCAATCGGGGGCTTGATGTGCCTTCAGCGTTAACCAGATGTTCTGACGCAACTGCGCCATACTGATCGGTTTCATCAGATAAACGTCCACTTTCACGACCGTCAAAGCGAATGACTGAGTATCCGCCGGGGCGCTGTGGTCGGCAATAATAATCTTGGGCAAAGCGCGCAGGCTTTCAATTTCCTTGATCTTCGCCAGCAGTTGCCAGCCATGCATATCCGGCAGCATCAGATCCATAATCAGCAGTTGTGGGTCGCAGTCTTCCAGCAATTGCAGTCCATCCACTGCTTTAGAGGCGAGATGCGCTTCCATTTTCATGTCCAGCAGCATGTCGCGAATGGCGAAACGTTCCTCTTCATGACTGGTCACCAGCACCACCCGTTTGCCTTCCGTGATACTGGTATCCGTCTGGCTGAAAATGATCGTGCTCAAGTCAATCGACTCGCGCTCCTGATCGTGCTGGAGGCTATAACTGTTGGTGGTGTTGGTCGTCTCGACAAACGCGATGGCGGTATATTGAAACAGCGCGGAAGCCTTGCCGATCAGGAATTTCTGCGCGGTTTCCGCTTCCTGCAGGCTGCGGAACGGAGCGCCATTCTTGCCCAGGATAGCGACCAGATCACTGCGCTGACGGGCCAGAAATTCACTGTCCAGACCAATGGCTTCTAATTTGGACTGCACTTCTTGCAGATGTTCCTTGGACAGCGTCGTATTCAGATAATAAGAACGCGTACGCCGTTGGGCATAAAAAGGTGTCCGCGACTCATAATCATAACGGCCTGCTTCGGGCAAAGCATACAGCCAGACATATTGGCGGTTATAATGCTCAACACGTCCGGCTGCTTTGAGTTGGTTTAATTCATAATCAGTGATCACGTGACCGAAATCGCCATCTGCGAAAGGTCGATAGCGTCCGGTCATCAGTTCCTGCACGCGGCTCTCATCCCATTGAACGACAAAAGACCCGTCAGACAGGATAAACACTGTACTGCGCGCAACCGGCGACCCGCTATAGACCTTACCCATCATGCGACGAAACGATCAACATTCACAAGCTCAGCTCAACTAAAGTTCGACAAAATAAGATGCACAGGCCCGATCAATCAGATCCTTGGTCAAAGCCGGTGGCTTATTCAGATAGGTCGCAATATCAATCAACTGCGAAAGAATATCACGCGGGTGCACCATACGCAGGTCACGATCATGCTTGATATACCACTCATTCAGCAGATAGGCTAAACCCTGCTCATCGTAGGGCACCTTCAGAATGCGGCACATCAGCTTGAAAATTTCACGGAATTGATCGTAAGACGGATTACCCACTTCGATCTTGTAGCGAATACGGCGCAGGAACGCCTCATCCACCAGATCTTTCGGGTCAAGGTTGGTCGAGAAAACGATCAGCACATGAAACGGGATTTCGATCTTGCGGCCATTGTTCAATGTCAGGAAGTCTACGCCCTTTTCCAGCGGGACAATCCAGCGGTTCAGCAGATCCTTCGGGCGCACTTGCTGGCGGCCAAAGTCATCGATGAGGAACATGCCACCATTGGCCTTGACCTGGAACGGCGCCTCATAAAATTTATTGATGTCGTTATAGACCAGATCAAGCCCGGCCATAGTCAGCTCACCACCGACCATAATCATTGGGCGCTTGATCTTAATCCAGCGCGGGTCCATCATCACACCAGTGCTGGACTTTCCACGCGGGTCGATATTTTCCGAAAGCTCATGGTTCACGCTGTCAAAAATCTGGACAATCTGACCATCCACATCAACTGCATAGGGAATCCAGATGTCATCACCCAGAATCATTCGGCCTACTTTTTCCGAGACCGTGGTTTTACCATTACCAGGAGGGCCATACAGGAAGATTGAACGACCGGAATTAACCGCGGGGCCAATCTTATCCAGCATGAAATCCTCAATCACCAGGTTGGTCATGACTTTACGCAGGTCATCCTGATGCACAATCAGCTTCTTACGGTTTTGCTCTTTGGTGGATTCGATATAGGTTTTCAGCGGCACAGGGGCTGGCCCAGCATATTGTGAGCGATCCATCGCCTCACGCGCTTTATCCGAGCCCTTTTCCACAATCAGATACTTAAACGCCGACTCGCCAAAACCATCCTGACCGCGCACTTCCACAAACTTTTCACGCTTCAGGAATTCCATGGTTTGATCCAGCACGCCGGTAAACGGCAGCTTCACCACCTCCGCGACGCGCTGTCCGGTCATCACACCGCCAAAGTACAGCACCTTTAACACAAGGTCAGCAATACTCAACAGATTCAGGCCGGTATCCGCCACAGAAGTGATCGCCGGGGGTGACCATGCAAACGTGGAGGTGCTACCTTCCGGGCGCTGACCACTCAAACTTTTAATCTGCATGGGGCGCTGGGCATTTGGAGCAGAACGATCAGTCATAGTGAAACCTCATTATCTTGCTCATACGGCAGTTTAATTATGAGTCATCATATCATGACCCCTAACGGTTTTGGTTAAGATTTAGGCCACGAAGGAGTGTTGTAAGGCTATGTTAGCAAACTCTAACCCCTGGAAAACAATCTGCACACTTTAAACATTAAAATAATTATACAACAGGCTTTAAGGCGCACAAGCCATACCATTTTCCCGTTTACGCCTTGAGCAGTTACACTATTTACGGTAAATTAAAAGGAAGCATAACATAACGCAACACACAACACACATTAACAGGTCGAAATTTAATGATTGATCGCATTCAGTGGCTCGGACATGGTAGCTTTCTCATTCAGGGGCCACCCCTTATCTACATCAATCCGTGGCGCGTGTCCCGAAACATCTTCCACGCCGACGTGATCCTCATCACCCATGACCATTATGATCATTGCTCACAGGCCGACATCGACAAACTGCGCGGGCCAGACACACTGGTTATCAGCAATGACAAAGTCGCCAGCGAGATTGAAAACTGCACTGTCGTGCGCCCCTGGCAAAGCCTGACGATTGACCGGGCATGTATCAAAGCTGTACCCGCCTACTCCCCCAACGACTGGCGCCACCCTCAGAATGACGGCGGACTCGGTTTCGTCATCTCCCTGAATTACTATGACATCTATTATGCCGGTGACACGCAGTTGATCCCGGAGATGAGCCGCATCCACCCGGATATCGCCATCCTGCCGATTGATGGCAACGGCACATTAAACGTTGAAGACGCCACCGAAGTGGTACGCGAGATGCGTCCGCGCTGGACGATCCCGGCTAACTGGGGCAATGCTGCCGAAGGCGCGACCCGCCTCGACGCGATGGCCTTCAAGCAACTGGCCGACGGCCCTACGGAAGTCGTGCTGCTGCCACAAGTATAATGAAACTCGTAGCACGCTCTATATCGCTTTTGGCGATAAGTATTTGTATTGCAGCCTGTAGTACAAATACAATTATCGACTCTTATTTTTTCCCAAGTGAATACACTTCGCAGAAAATAACTGACGATTCTCAAACTCTCGCTATGTGCTTTGCACTAGAAGGCAGGGGCTATCAATTCGATGAATTTTACTTGGGAGAATCGCAGGTAAAGGTAACATATTCTGATGGTCAGCAAAAAAGTTATCTCGAATCTCAATCAATGTTTCTTGTTGCCTTAATTAGCACCTCAAGAGACTTCGCTAATCCCGAAATTTATTCCGATGAAGAATTTAATCGAATCAAGCTCGAAGGTGAAAAACTTTGCACAGATTATGGGCAGATTGCGGAGCAGTTTGGTATAAATTTGCCACTGAAGGGTGTTTTCTTTTGGGATTATCTGAATGGAGTTCGTGGAGGATTTGGTCTTTCAGCCGAATGTGAAATCATAGATATTTATGGATGGGGAGCGGGCAGTTACGCCAGCCGCTATGAGATACAATCGGAAGCTATGTGTCCATCAGGGCGCGTAATTTATTAACTAATGAGGGTAGGTAATAACCTGCCCTCATTTAGCAATTTAGCTATGTATAACCTTTGGTTTTTAAGCGGCGGGTTTCAGTTTACCGTCAGCCTGCAATTCCAGCCGAATATCATCCTCGCCATAAATCAGCGGTTGACCTTCACCCCGGATCGCTTCGCCGGTAATGACCACCTTGCGCACCTGCGTGCTGCCGGGAGTCTCAAACATCACATCCAGCAGCGTGTTTTCGATAATCGAACGCAGGCCACGGGCGCCAGTTCCGCGCGCCATCGCCATCTCGGCTGCCATTTCCAGTGAAGCCTGATCAAATTCCAGCTTCACGTTATCCAGCGCCAGCAGATGCTTGTACTGTTTGGTCAAGGCATTCTTCGGCTCAATCAGGATGCGCATCAGCGCTTCACGATCCAGCGGTTCAACACCGACCAACACCGGCAAACGCCCCACAAATTCGGGGATCAAGCCGAAATTCATCAGGTCTTCCGGGCTGATGCGACGCATCAACGCGGTGGCGTTTTCTTTTGAGCGATTGACCGGCACTTCATTGAAGCCCAGTTTGCCCTTGCCACCCAGACGTTCTGCGATGACTTCTTCCAGCCCATCGAACATACCGCCACAGATGAACAGGATATTGCGGGTATCAATCTGCAAAAATTCCTGATGCGGGTGTTTACGACCACCCTGAGGTGGAACATTCGCGGTCGTGCCTTCGATAATTTTCAGCAGCGCCTGCTGCACCCCTTCACCGGATACATCGCGTGTGATTGAGGGATTATCGTTGGACTTGCGCGCAATCTTATCAATTTCGTCGATATAGATGATGCCTTTTTCGGCTTTGGCAATATCCCCGTCTGCCGCCTGAATCAGCCGCAGCAGGATATTTTCGACATCCTCACCGACATACCCCGCCTCAGTTAATGCGGTCGCATCAGCGATGCAGAACGGCACATCCAGAATACGGGCTAAGGTCTGGGCCAGCAGCGTTTTACCGCTGCCGGTTGGCCCCATCATCAGGATATTGCTTTTTTCCAGTTCCACTTCGTCATTTTCACTGTCGGCCTGGATGCGTTTATAGTGGTTATACACCGCCACGCTTAACACACGCTTGGCATGTACCTGGCCCACCACGTATTCATCGAGATGCGCCAGAATGTCGCGGGGCGACATCAGATGCTCAATCGTGAAATCCGAGGTGTAGGTCTGGCCTGTGACGCTATCCTCAGACAGGATATGCTGGCACAGGTCCACACAATAATTGCAGATGAAAACGCCATCCGGTCCGGCAATCAAGCGGTCGACTTCATCGTGGCTACGACGACAAAATGAGCAGCGTTGTTCGCCAGGGAATCCATGTGTCACTGGTTATACTCCTAACTTTTGCGTTTCCAGTACCGTATCGATCAAACCATACTCCACAGCCTGATGGGCGTTGAAGTAGATATCACGATCCTGGTCACGCTCGATCACTTCTTTGTCCTGTCCGGTATGCCGGACAAAGACATCAATCAGACGTTCTTTCAAACGCATGATTTCGTTGGCCTGAATAACAATATCCGAAGCCTGACCCTGGCCACCGCCTAATGGCTGGTGCATGTGGATCGTGGCATTCGGCAGTGCATAACGCAGGCCATTTGCGCCTGCGGTCAGCAGCACGGTGCCGAAGCTGGCGGTGAGGCCGAGCGCGACTGTGCTCACCGGGGCGGAAATCTGCTGCATGGCATCATAAATGGCCATACCGGCATAAATCACGCCACCGGGGGAATTGATATACATATTGATCTGACGTTCCGGGTCCTGCCCGTTCAGATAAAGGAGCTGTGCCACAATCAGATTCGCCACCTGATCATTAATCGGCGTACCCATCAAGACAATACGTTCCTTAAGCAGAAGCGAATAGATGTCGTAGGCGCGTTCGCCCCGGCTGCTCTGCTCAATTACCATAGGGATTACATTAAAAGCGTCCATCTAGGATTACTCTCCTTGTTCTGCTGCTTCATCCACTTCGGATGAAGACTCATCGTTAACCGTCTCTTCAACTATGTCTTCCGTGTCTTCACCCGGAACAACATTGCCCTTAGCGATTTCTGCAACATGCTCCATCAGCAGACGATTGCCCAGGTCATTGCGCAGGTTGTCGCGCATATCACCCCGTTCATAGATGGAACGGAACACTTCGGCCTGTTCGCCAAACTGTGCCACAATATTGCCGATCTCTTCATCCAGACGCTCTTCAGTGACCACAACTTTCTCGGCCTGCGCTAATTCCTGAATCACCAGTGAACGGCGGATAATCCCCACAGCGTTATCACGATACTGACCGCGCATATCATCCATGCTACTGTTGGTGATTTTGAGATAATCCTGAAGGGTCATGCCCCGCTGACGCAGGTCACTATCGACATGTTGCAGCAAATGGTCAATCTGGTCAGTAACCAGCACTTCAGGGTATGCAATGGTGGACTGCTCGATAATCTGATCCAGCACGCCGTTGGCATAATCGGCATTGACCTTTTCGTCAGCCGTTTTCTGCAGATCTTCGCGGATGCGCATGCGCAGTTCCAGCAGCGTCAGTTGCTTGTCTTCCGACTCAGTCACTTTGGCTGCGAAATCATCCGTCATTTCCGGCAGGGTCATGGTTTCGATCTTCTTGACCATGACGCGGAAAGTCACATCCCGCCCGGCCATTTCATCATATTTTTCTTTGTCGTCGGGATAAGTGATTTCGAACTCGCGTTCTTCATCAATATTCGCGCCAACCAGAGCATCCGCAAAACCGGGAACCGGTTCACGATCTTCGGACAGAATCAGCACGAGATCCTGCTGGTCAACAAATTTCTGGCGGGTGTTTTTGGCTTCGTCCGCTTCTTCAACCTCGTCGGTGATGTCTTCAGATTCTTCCGTAGCTTCAGAATCTTCTTCTGGCGCTTCTTCGGCTTCATCCGATTCAGCTTCGGGTTCTTCCGCTTCTTCTTCTGGGGCTGCGTCATATTCACCGACTACATCGACGGTGACGCGATTACCAATGGCAACCGGTTGCAGGCTTTCTTCAATGAGGGCGTGTTGTTCCTGAAGCGACTTCAACCCTTCATCAACTTCCTTGTCTTCTACCGTCGGCGCTTCATAATCCACACGGATAGAAGCGTAATCCCCCAGATCAACTGTGG
Source organism: Aggregatilineales bacterium (assembly GCA_038258185.1). Classification (GTDB taxonomy): domain Bacteria; phylum Chloroflexota; class Anaerolineae; order Aggregatilineales; family Phototrophicaceae; genus JAIOHN01. The sequence goes on from JBBSQD010000074.1 coordinate 9,157, forward strand.
GTTGCAGCGGTACGACAAATTTGAAGGTAGGCTGCGGGTCGATGCCGAAGTCTTCGAGTGCGGCTGGGCCATAGGGCTGAATGTCCGATTGTTCCAGGACATCTTTATAAACATCATTGCCCAGTACGTCGACGGCATCCTCAAGGATGGCCGCTTCACCGACATAATTGACCAGAATCTTATAGGGCGCTTTCCCCTTGCGAAAACCGGGGATGTTTACCCGACGGGAAAGTTTCTTGGCAGCTTCCCGTTTCGCCTTTTCCAGGCGCTCTTCTTCGACTTCCACAGTGAAACGGGCGGTATGATCTGCTAATCGTTCAGTTTGTATGTTCAAGTGCGTGTCCTTACAGAAGTGGTGGTTAAAGAGCTATTAAATTATAGCATCAGAGTCAGACCCTGTACTATATAATTTGCATTAGAACACAAAAAGCGCACACAGCGCCTTTTTGAGTGTCTGAGGTGAAGATCCATTTTACGTCAAATATGCGCCGAAATCAACGCTGGGCTAATCAACTATTACGCGCATTAAACACAATCCTTCAAAATCGTTCATGATTATGGAGCGATCTCGCGCCCCCATCAGCCAAACAGACTGGTCTGCGCGACGGAGTCTTCACGCAGGAACCGATCCCGAAAGCGCGTAATGACGATCAGCACGATCAGCAATATCAGGCTGCTGACCGCTACGGAAAACTGCTCGAAGTAAAAAGCCAGCGTATTGCCCACCGTCAGCGACAAAACCAGCCCCAACGTGCCGATCTGCGTCGCAACCCTGTCGTGCTGGCGCACAAAAGAAATGAACGCCGTCAGAAACAAAACGCCGACCACCGCCTCGACCGTCATCAGCGTGACATACCAGTTCAGACTGTAGGGGCTGCGAATCAACGGGTTATTCTGAAGCAGCAGATCAATCAGCGGGGCTTCCAGGTTTCGGCGGTCGATCACCACTGCCAGCAGCAGCACAATTTCCACCACAGACAGCGCCCCGGCTACCAGAAAAAAGAGCGCCAGAACACGTCGGGCAATTACACTGGTAAAGTGCTGCGCTTCAAACTCGCGGCAGCGCTCAACAAAGCGATTCAATCCACGTGCGTCAGATGGCACATCGGGCGGAATTTCCGCCGGTAGCGATTGCAGCAACCCCTGGGCTATGCTGGCGAGATCAGGTCGCTCGGACTGTCCAGCGATAATCTGCAAACGGTTCATCAGTCGGGTGTGCTGCTGCGCGTCCATGCGCTGATCGGCCAGCGACTTCAATTCTTCCAGCACGATATACATTTCATCCCGCGCATCGCGGACTTCCTGCCGGCGCACCAGCAGATAGAGCATCACTCCCAGGATCAGCGCGACATAAATAATGGGAGCTGCCAGCGGAAAAAAATAATCATTGGTCTGCGTGATAAATTTGCCGATCTCATCAATAAACAGCCCCGCACCGATTCCCGCCAGTGCCGCCGATAGCGTAGAAATCCACTCATTAAGGAAGAGAAGCAGCAAACCCGCAGCAATCAACTGAAGCAAACCGCCCCACAGCGCATGCGCAAAGTGGAAAGTCGCATTGCCAAGCTGCGGATAACCCGCCAGTTCCAGATAAACACGCGTCACCATCACGGTGACGGCCAGCGCCACCACCAGAATGAGCATGTAACGGGCAGCATGCCAGCCTTCAACCGGCTTCCTGAAATTCACGGGTGCAGGATGCTTCATCGTCTCGTCCTAAAAATAAATCGTTATTCAGACGTGATGATTATACTCTGATTGCAAATTGTGGATGTGCTATGAGGGCGCTGACCCGCATCATCGTGTGGATGTAGGCAAAGGCTTGTAATTGCCTTAGGCGCTTGATAGCCGTCGCCTAGGTTAGCAAAGTATCAAGCATCAACAATGGGTATACGCAGGTCTGCATTTGGCGTGGGAGCAAAATCATAATCAATCAATGGGATATTGTCCAAATATAATCCGTTTTGGCCGCCATTGTTAAAAACCTGAGCGCTATTCCCTGCCCATTGAAGGGCACTAGCCCTGTTTTCAATTTCACGTTCTAGTTGCCAAGTACTGGTATTCCAGATACGTATGATAAAACCTCCAGTGGCTATTCGATTACCGTCGGGACTCCATTCAATTACACTTATTCCTCCAGTTTCATTGAATGTTATCTGGTCAAAATCGGTAGTGCCCGTATCATAAACCAAAAATCCTCCTCTTTCTATGACCGCTATACGAGTACTATCTGGACTCCAACCAATCCGACCGCCCCCACGGTTCTCTATCGTCGTATGAGGCTTACTCATAATGCCGCTTAAAGTCGAGACATCCCAAATCTGGACTGTAGAATTTCTTTGACCTGGATTCGATTCTGAAAAATGACTGGTAGCAATCTGCCGCCCATCAGCGCTCCATGCAAACGCCACAATTTTTTCAGCATCAGAAATGATCGTTCCTAAATTAGTTCTTGTAAGCACATCATAGAATGTGATGCTAGAGCCTTGCGTCCAGCCAATCACATTATCGACAGGGCTCCAATCAAGGTATTCCACAAAAAATGGCCCACCGGGAATAATAACCTCGTTGACTTGGCTATTTCTATCATAAATGCCAATGTTGGAACTGCCATCAATCCACACTAAACGATCACCAGTGGGACTGAGATCAATTAAGTGCAGCGAATAAGGCTTTAAATCAGCAGTATCTATCACTAAACCACTGTTACTGTCAAAGAAATCGACAACACCACGCATCGTGAAATCATTATAGTTTGCTGCAATCACGTGGCCATCGCCACTTTTTGCAATACTGCTTACCAGCAATTGTTGACCTGTTAATTGAGCCTGAAGAGAAGATGTGATGCTCAAACCTGATGCAATCCATGCGAGAATGATGAATAACAAGAAGTTACGAAATACCTCGTATTTCATGGGTCGCTCCAATCCCAATCCCCCGTCCCAGACTGCCCAACTTGCCGCGTGATACCCCATTCATGCTAAAGATATCAACGCAGGGCTATGCGCGAATACAGCCCGGTTATGTGTTTTCAAATTACCTTTAAGCGGTATCTTCAAGGAGGCACCCTTCCAGCGTCGTGATCACTTCCAAATGACGGTATGGGTAATTCTGTCTCATTTACTGGTAGCTTATGGGTATCGTCACGATAAATGTGGTTCCTACGCCCTCCTGGCTCTCAAAACTAATCGTGCCTCCATGTGCTTCTACTGCTCGCTGAATAATCACCAGTCCCAATCCGGTGCCTGAGATCGTACCCACATTCTTGGCACGATGGAAGGCTTGGAACAAACGTTCCTGATCCTCCTGTGGGATACCGATGCCCTCATCGCGGATACGAAAAGTTGCCTGTTCACCAGCACATGAGAGATCAAAATAGACCTTGCTATCGACAGATGAGTATTTCACTGCATTTGAGAGCAGGTTGACGATAATTTGCCTGAGCAGCTTTTCATCTGCCAGCACATTACCGCATGGCTTCTTCACAGTGAACACAATACGTCCTTCTACACTAGTCGCTTGCTGTACTTCTTCGATGAAGACCTGAAAATAACTTTCCAGGTTCAGCGAGACTGGTCGGAATTCCAAGCCTACCGTCTCTGTTTTACCAAGTGTCAAAACATCTTCAAGTAAGTTTACTAAACGGTGAATCTGACCACGGATTTTGAGAAGATGATCGGTTTTTCGCTCATCGCTTAGGCGGTCGGCATAGTTAATCATGATATCCGTGGAACTCAAAATTACTGCCAGGGGTGTTCTGTACTCATGCGAGACCATTGAAACAAAGCGTGATTTCAGTTCGCTGAGTTCCTTTTCTTTGGCAAGTGCTACTCGCAATTCGTCTTCCATATTTCTACGCACACTGATATCACGCAGGCTACATACAAGACCCACAATCTTTTCGTCGGTCTCTTTAATAAGGGAGAACGCGCAATCAGCGTGGAAGCTCGTTTCATCATTGCGGCGAGCAAGAAATTCAGTCCGGACTGACTCTTGCCCCTCGGTGACCACTTTTTGCAAGGTTTCGAGTATCAAATCGGCGGATTGAGGTTCGAACAACATGGTTAAGGGATGTCCAAAAACTTCATCAGCCGTATATCCGAAAGCGATAGTCAACGCTGGATTCGTATTGGTAATTGTGCCATCCAAGCGGAGGACGATGACCATATCACTACTGCTGTTGAGAATGGCTTCAACGCGCTCAGTTGTGTGCTGAAGTTCGGCTGTGCGCTCCGCTACACGCCACTCAAGTTCCGCAGCCCGACGATTAACTTCTTCATACAACTGCATTGTTTCCAGTGCCACCGCCGCCCGTTCTCCAAATGCAATCAAGATGCGCTGGTCTCGTTCGGTGAAAGCCCGAGGTTCAGGACTTTGTAAGTCCAGTACCCCGACCATGCCGCGCGAAGTGACCAGTGGGAGCACCAACTCAGATTGGGTACGCGGATCATTTGCCAGATAGTTAGAATGAGCGTGTACATCTGGTGCATAAATTAACTGCTCTGTTCGCACAGCTTCGGGGACGAGTCCCATCCCATTCAGGATAACGGGGGACTCTATGTCCACAATGTATTTACCAGCTCGCGCCACCCGTATTGCTAGATTTTGAGACCTGTCCACAAGCATTAAACCGCAATCTATTTGTCCAAACTCTCGAACAACTGCCTGTACGATCTGTTGCCCCAGTTCCAGTAAATTTTCGGCTTCGAACAGGATGGACAGTGAATTATAAAGTGCGGTCAGTTCTTGCTGCGCTTGCTTGCGCTGATGGATATTCTGTACACTGCCCTCAAAATATCGAATTTCTTTATCTCCATTGCTAACGCTCCGCGCGTTAATCAGGCACCAGATCTGCTCTCCATCAAAGCGCCTTAGCAAGGACTCGAAATCCTCGACAATCCCATCAGCCATCATCAAGGCTAACCAGCGGTCACGAGTTTCCGTAACCACATAAAGATCAGCAGAATTGACATTGCGTACTGTCTCCAAATCGGGGAAACCAAGAATCTCAAGCATGGCAGGGTTCGCATCCAGAAATGTGCCATCCAGTGCCGCACGAAATAGACCCACAGGCACATTCTCAAATAGGGTGCGGTGACGCTCTTCACTTTGGCGAAGCGCGACTTCAGCCTGTCGTCGCTCGACGACTTCCTGTTGAATTTCAACATAACGCAGTGCATTTTCATAGGCTACTGCGATCTGCGCTGCTAGAGTCGTAGCCACACGCTCATCCTCTATATTGAATTCCGTTGCTCCAATCTTATCGGCAAAATAAAACGCGCCGTAGCGTTGGGTGGGGGTCATGATCGGCGCACCCAGAAAAGATCGCATCTCAGGATGATTCGCCGGAAAACCAACTGACTGAGAATGAGCACTAATATCAGCCACACGAAAGGGTGTGTCGGACATAATCGCTCTGGCAAGTACACCCTTGCCGGTGGGCAATTGTCCGATTCGCGTTGTTTCTTCAGGACTGATGCCACTCGTAATAAACTGCATGAAAGTCTGCCCGTCTTCCCCCAGCAATCCGACAGCGGCATATTTAGCCCCAATGACATCACGGGCAGCATGACAAAACTGTTCGACCAGACGTAGCGGATCATGCGATCCAATGAGTTGCTGTCCAATCTCGATGAGTGCTGCTAGCCGGGGCACAACTTCGCTGAGCTTTCCAGTCATCAATTGAAGATGAGATTCACGGAATTCCTCCACTGGTGGTGGAGTAACAGCGGGTACGGCTTCTCCTAAAGCTGTATTCACGATTTCAAGAATATCTTCAGGGTCAGAAGGCTTGAGGAGAATGTGTGAAACGCCACAGCTCGCCGCCAACTGACGAGCTTCCTTTTCGAGGTAACTGGCAGTATAAAAAATGACAGGTGTCAGGGCAGTTAGGGGATCAAGCCGGAGTTGGCGTACCAGTTCGAAACCGTCCATTGTTGGCATGAGGACATCGGCGATGATCAGATCAGGCTGGTGGCTCCGTGCCAGTTCGAGTGCCTCTACTCCGTCCGCAGCTTCGATTAAACGATGGTTGTAATAACCCAGCAGCGTGGTGAGCATCTGCCTCGAAACAGCGCGATCATCGACAATGAGTATTAAAGCCATAATTAACTTGCCTCGTTAAATAGATTTAGTATCAGAGTTCAGGAATGATTCCACCTGACCAACAAATAACTCCGGTTCAATGGGCTTGGAGATATAACCATCAAAGCCTGCATTCAACACTTTCTCCCGGTCATCGACCATGGCATAAGCGGTGACAGCCACCAGCGGAACAGCTTGAAGTTTGGGATGCTTTTTAAGTTGCCGAGCGACCTCATAGCCATTCAACTTAGGTAATTCAATATCGCAGATGATCAGGTCTAAGGATTCCCGCAGGGCGGTTTCCAATCCGGCTTCTCCATCGCGTGCCGTAATCGTAAAATGACCAAAGGCATTAAGCAGGTAGGTCATGAGTTCCAGATTAGCTGTGTTATCCTCAATCACCAGAATCCGAGCAGGCATATGCTTCCTACTTTCCTAAGATCTGAAGTGTGAAGATACTACCCTCACCATACTGACTTCGTAGTTTAATTTGCCCACCCAGCAGGTCAGCCAGTTTTTGACTGATATAGAGTCCCAGACCAGTCCCTTCATGATGGCGCATCACCGGGACATCTATGCGCTGGAATGCCTGAAACAGCCGTTCCTGATCTTCTATACGGATGCCAACTCCTGTATCTATCACATTGAATTCTGTCACAAGCCCATCATTGCTGTGGTGTTGCTCGATCTTGAGATGGACTTCACCCTTGTCTGTAAACTTGATCGCATTATTGGTTAGATTAATGATGATCTGTCCGAGTGCCCGACGGTCTGTTTGGATGATGACCGGATTGGTTGGCATATCAACATTGAATTGCAATCCCTTAGCTTCTGCCAGCGGGCGTAAAGTGGCGGCTACTTCGCGGATAACACTTTCACAGTTGATGATCTCAAAGCTAAGTTCAACCTTGCCCGATTCGATCTTGGCAAGGTCAAGCAGATCGTTGATGAGAGAGAGCAGGTGTTTGGCACTTGTCTGAACGGTCTTGAGTTGATTTTCTTGATCACCTGTGAGTGGGCCAGGTAGCTTCATGAGCAATGTACCTGTAAAACCGATGATGGCATTGAGCGGTGTTCGCAGTTCATGAGACATGCTCGCCAGGAATCGGTCTTTAGCAAGGTTGGCTTTTTCCAGTTCCGCATTTTTCTCTTGCAAAGTCTGCTCAAAAAGTTTTCGTTCAGTAATGTCCCGTATGGCACTGGACACCAAAGTACCTTCTTCGGTATCTAGCGGGCTTAGGCTGATTTCAACCGGGAATTCAAAGCCATCTTTACGCAAACCATAGAGTTCCATGCCTGCACCCATGGGTCGCACTCGCGGATCGGTAAAGTAGCCTACGCGATGTTCTGGGTGTATTCGACGAAATCGTTCAGGCACTAATTTATCCACCGATTGCCCGATTAACTCCTCAGCAGTGTAGCCAAATAGTGCCTGTGTTTGAGAATTGACCAGAACAATCTTTCCAGCTTGGTTGACGATGACCATCGCATCCGGTGCAGATTCCAGCAGTCCTCTAAATCTCTCTTCGGCTTGTTTGCGCTGGGTGATGTCACGGATAGCACTGGACACCAGCATTCCTTGTGCTGTCTCTAGCGGACTTAGGCTGATTTCAACCGGGAATTCAAAGCCATCTTTACGCAAACCATAGAGCTCCATGCCTGCACCCATGGGCCGCACTCGCGGATCGGCAAAATAGCCTACACGGTGTTCTGGGTGGATCTGGCGAAAACGCTCAGGTACTAACTTATCCACCGATTGTCCTATTAGTTCCTCAGCACTGTAACCAAATAGAGCCTGTGTTTGAGAGTTGACCAGTACAATCCTGCCCTGCTGGTTGACAACAACCATCGCATCAGGCGCAGATTCCAACAGTCCGTGAAGTGTATCTTCTTCTGAGATGCTAGAGATTACGAGGAAGCCGACAATCTTTCCTTCAGTATCGCGCCGAGGTGTAGTGACAACGTGGGCAGTGAAGCGATCCCCATTCTTGCGCAAGCGGTTAATTTTTCCTTCCCACTTGCCTTCTACCCCTGCAATTTCCAGAATTTGGCTGGGTAGCCCTGCCTCCACATCTTCAGAGGTGTGGAGGATATTTGAATTGGCTATGCCAACTACTTCTTCCGGTTCATAGCCGTACAACCGGCGTGCACCCTCATTCCAAAGTAAAATCGTACCGTCCAGCGCCTTGCCGATCATCGCATACTCTGTGGAGGATTCCAGCACATTAACGATAAAATCCACAGCCTCTTGGGCAGTACCAAAAATTGTGCTATCAAACAGTTTCGCAGCCATAAAGGTTTCTTGGTCCGTTCTAGCAAGTTTATTTCGGTGAGCGTATTGGGCATTGGGAGCAAACCAGCAGCGAAAAATGAACGGATAATCAACTCACCTTCTAATCCCATCATACACTATTTCATTCCTATTGATCAAAACATCCCATTCAAGGTAGGGTTAGTAATAATCGCTTTAATCGCGATAAATCACAAACCTGATTATAGGTCTGCAACAGAATTGATCGAACCGTTTTAATTGCCTGCTCTGGGCCCAGCATTTTGGCGGCTGATTCACCATGTTGAATTTGGGGAGGAGGGACTGTCACCCAGAGGAGGTTACATATTTCGTCTACTTCCCAAATCTCTCAACTGCGCAGATTTGGAGTTGAGTCCTTTCAACGTTCAGCCTGACATCGAATTATTAAGTGAATACCCAATACCCTTGGAAAATCAATCTCCGGCTATTGACTGTTACTTTCCAGATTATATCAAACGTCGGATTTAAGGATCGACCAAAACACACTCGCTCAGCTATTTTTAGCAGCATTCACGGCCAAGCCTGATGCAATCCATGCGAGAATGACGAATGATAAGAAGTTAAGAAATACCGTGTGTTTCATGGGTTGCTCCAATCCCAATCTCGTGTCCAGTTGCCGGCCAATCCACCATCGGCGCGGATGCCAGCGCCGCCACCAGAATAAGCATGTAACGGGCAGCATGTCAGTCTTCAAACGACTTCCTGAGGCTTTACGTGAATAACAATCAATTGCTGGTACGTGAAGAAGTGAATATCACCTGATAAACGGAGATGTAATGAACACGAAGGGGTAAAGATTCTGAATGAAACCGCTGCTTCAACACGGCGAAAATACAGACTTCAATGGGGAAGGAGGGATTTGAACCCTCACCTCGTGAGAGACATGATCCTAAGTCATGCGCGTCTGCCGATTCCGCCACTCCCCCACTAGCAGGACACATTATAGTCAAACCGAGTCCGGCCTACAAGGTTCAAATAAGCAGGCTTTACTTAGGGGTGAACCCGCAGTTCAATGCTGGAAATATCTTCCAGATCCATCTCTCCGGCGCGTGCCAGAATAGAGCTGATGATGAGTTGAGCAAATTTAAACAATGACTGCATCTGGCCGATACGCTCCAGATAAAGCTGGGCGCGTTCCTTCTCTGCCTCGCTCATACTGTCCATTGCTTCACTCAGAATCTTGACATCATTATTCATCACGGACAGGGCGCGATCCACATCCCGCATTTCACGTCCACTCAGCATATTCGAGATAATCTGCCAGAAGTCCGTTTCGGCTTCATAAAATTTACGACGATCCCCGCGTCCGCGCACCCATGCCTGACGCACCATCCCCATATGCTCCAACGTGCGCATATTCATGCTCACACTGGCTTTGGAGATCTCCAGCAAATCCATCATTTCATCCAGGCACAGTGGCTTCGGGCTCATCAGCAATGAACCATATAACTGCCCCATCACTTTGCTAAAACCAAGATATTCGGATAACTGTCCCAGACCATCCAGCATACTGTCATGTACAGCTAATAAGCGAGCATCATCAATTTTTTCTGTCGGTTGCTCTGTCATTATGATCTACCTCTAAATCAACAAAAAACCTGCCAGGTGGAAGGCTGCTCATCATTACATCGAATCCATGTAAAGGATGCAAATAAGAGTTAATTGAATGTGTAGATTGGCTTAATCTGTGCAAGTGTTCGTTTACACTATTCAAAATCCTCAATATCTTTTTAATCGTAGCACTATTAAACGCTGCTGACAACTGCATTTGTAAATCTGTTCACAAGGCTATTAGGGTCTATATGGCTCTTACGGTAATCGTTAAAGCCTATCTGGCGTCAAAACGTCAAAAATGGTATTATTAAAAAGTATCAAGTTTCACAAACAGTACCAATTTAAGCCCGCCGAAGGAGTCTCAGGGAACATGCCTTCCAATATACTGTCGTCTAACATTCCTATTCCCGATATCGTCATTGGCCGCCTGCCTATTTACCTGCGGGCTTTAACCCGGCTGGCACAAGAAGGCCGCGAAGTCACATCCTCGCATGAATTGGGGGAACGGCTGGGAATCAGCTCTGCTCAGATTCGCAAGGATTTGTCGCATTTTGGTGGTTTTGGGAAACAGGGTACCGGTTATCAGATTGTGTATCTGATTGACCAGCTCAAGCAGGTTCTAAAGGTTGACCAGGAATGGAGTGTCGCCCTGGTTGGCGCAGGGGATCTGGGTCGCGCCGTTGCCCATTATCGCGGGTTTCTGGATCGGGGTTTTCGGATTACCGCCGTGTTTGACAGCGCCGCAGAAAAAGCGGGCAAGAAACTCGACGGTCTGGTTATTCATGCAATGAGCGATATGGTGAAAACCATCCGCGATCATAACATCAAAATTGCCATGGTCGCGGTGCCTGCGGAACACGCTCAGGAAGTGGCCGATCAGTTGATTGAAGCGGGTATAAGGGCTATCCTCAACTATGCCCCCATCAATCTGAACGTGCCGGAAGGCGTCAATGTGCAGTATATTGACCCGGTGGTTCACCTGCAACGCATGACCTACTACCTCTAAGTCACTTTGTAATCAGCGTTTTCGGTGGTGATGATTTCCACCGGAAACGTTCGCTACACACTTCAGGCATTCATTCAGAACAGTTTCAGGTAATGTGGGCAATCCGGCGTAAGATGGCCGGGTCTTCCAGCGCACGCCCTGCCCCGGTCGCCACAGCGATCAGCGCATTATCGGCGCGGTAAACCGGCACGCCGGTTTCGCGGGTCAGGTACTGATCGAGCCCGCGCAGCAGTGCGCCACCACCCGTTAGCACAATGCCACGGTCGATAATATCCGAAGCCAGTTCCGGCGGGGTATTCCCCAGCACGGATTTGACCACCCCGGCGATCATCGCCAACGGTTCCGCCAGCGCTTCAACCACCTCACCCGTGCTGACACTCACCGTGCGCGGCAAACCACTGACATTATCACGCCCCTGAATTTCCATCGACATTTCGTCGGCCATATTTACCGCAGCACCCACCTGAATTTTGACCGATTCGGCAGTCGGCTGGCCGATACTCAGGTTATATTTACGGCGGATGTAACTGATAATCGCGTCGTCCTGACGCAGACCACCCACGCGGCCACTTTCGGCGCGGACGATATTGTTCATGGTCAGCACCGCCGCTTCAGTGATGCCGCCGCCAATATTGACGACCATATCTCCCGCTGGTGTACCGACTGGCAGACCCGCGCCAATCGCTGCGGCCAGCGGCTCCCAGATCAGATACGCTTCGCGCGCACCTGCGGCCAGTACCGCTTCACGTACCGCGCGTTTTTCCACGCTGGTCACCCCGAAAGGCACCGATACCATCACAATCGGCTTGAACAGGCGCACCCGTCCAGCCACTTTACCGAAAAAGTGCCGCAGCATCGCTTCGGTCACTTCATAGTCGGCAATCACGCCATCACGCAACGGGCGGATGACCTGAATGTCCTCTTCGTCCACACGTCCCAGCATCTCACGCGCCGGTTGGCCGATCTCGACGATACGTTCATCATCGACAGTCAGCGCGACCAGTGAGGGTTCTTGCAGGACAATTTGTTCGTTCTCGTAAATGAGCACATTGACTGTGCCCAGGTCGAGTCCCAGTTGTTTCTGGAATAAGCCCATAGGCGGACACACCCCAAGTTTAGTTGAATTCGCACACTTATACCGGATTCACCAGACAAAAGCAACGCCCGGACTTTTGAAACCCGTCCGGGCGCTGAATAGCCTGACCATGAACCAGCCAGTCTGTCGGCTAGTCTTCGTCTTCGATGATGCGGATCACAGGGCCAGAACGGCCCTGGATTCTCCGCGCAATCTTCATACCGATCTCTGCCCGACGCAGCGACAAAGCGGCTTCACGGTTGATATCACCGGGAGGGCCGTCTGACAGCATACGGGCAGCGCTGGAACGAGCCTCTTCAATGGCTTCCATGTCCAGATTAAACGAGGATTCCGCGAGGTCAGCCAGAACCACGACTTTGTCCGGGCGCACATCGACCACGCCGCCATAAATGGCAAAACGTTCTTCGGCTGTGCCTTTGCGAATCACCAACTCGCCAAAACCGAGTGTCGTCAAGACGGGTGCATGGTGAGGCAGCACCCCCATCTCGCCTTCCGTCGCCGGGATAATCACCATATCGGCCTCCGGCTCTTCGAAGACTTTTCTTTCCTGGGTCACCAGTTCAACATGAATGGGCATCAGTCGCCTCTCAATTATTCCTGGGACTTTTCGTAACGTTCCAGAACTTCTTCCATAGCACCGGCCATATAGAATAACTGCTCCGGAACATAATCCACTTCACCATCCAGGATCATACGGAAGCCGCGGACAGTGTCCTTCACCTTCACGTAACGACCGGGCTTGCCCGTAAACTGCTCCGCCACCACCATCGGCTGGCTGAGGAACAGCTCAATCTTACGCGCACGTGCCACCAGCAGTTTATCGTCGTCCGACAGTTCATCCACACCCAGAATGGCGATAATGTCCTGCAGGTCCTTATAACGCTGGAGCACCTGCTGCACTTCACGCGCGGTGCGGTAATGCTCTTCACCCACAATGAGCGGGTCAAGAATTTTGCTGGTACTACCCAGCGGGTCAACTGCCGGGAAAATCGCCTTGGAAGCAATCGAACGCTCCAGCGCAATCGTACCGTCCAGATGCGTAAACACCGCGACTGGTGCGGGGTCAGAGTAATCGTCTGCGGGCACGTACACGGCCTGCATCGATGTGATCGAACCGCGCTTGGTAGAGGTGATGCGCTCCTGGAGCTGGCCCATCTCATCCGCCAGTGTCGGCTGATAACCCACCGCGGAAGGCATACGACCGAGCAGCGCCGACACTTCAGCACCGGCCAGTGAGTAACGGAAAATATTGTCGATAAACAACAATACGTCACGGCCTTCATCACGGAAATGCTCAGCCATCGTCAGGCCGGACAGTGCCACACGCAGACGCACACCGGGCGGCTCGTTCATCTGGCCGAAAACCATCGCCAGCTTGTCCAGCACGCCCGCTTCTTCCATTTCACCATAAAGCTGAGTACCCTCGCGGGTACGCTCACCCACACCCGCAAAGACCGACAGGCCATCATGCTGGGTGGCAATTGAGTTAATCAGTTCCATGATGGTCACGGTTTTACCCACACCGGCACCACCGAAAATTCCGGTTTTACCACCACGGGTCATCGGCGCGACCAGGTCAATCACTTTCATACCGCTTTCGAACACTTCAATCGAGGTGGATTGATCCTCGAAGCGCGGTGCGTCGGCGTGAATCGGACGATGCGGTTCGCTATCGGGCACCGGGGGTTTCTTATCCACCGGCTGGCCCAGCACGTTAAACACGCGACCCAGCGCTGCCAGACCCACCGGCACACGAATGGGGCTACCCGTACCAAAGGCCGGAACCCCACGCTGCAAACCATCGGTGGTATCCATCGCTACTGTTTTGACCATATTATCACCCAGGTGATTCTGAACTTCCAGAATCAGGTCGGCCTGGCCTTCACGGGGGACGCGAATCGCGTCGTAAATATCAGGTAAATCGCCATCCGGGAATTCAACATCGACTACCGCGCCCAGAATCTGCGCAACATTCCCCTGGATTTCAGCCATACTATGTTCTCCTCAATGTTTACTTAGTATCTATCCAAAAATCCATCTGGTAAGGACATGGCAAGCCATATCCCTGCAATAAATTCTGTTTTTCGGATAGGTTCTCATGAAAACGATCTGCAAGTGACCTGCACGGATGCTATCCTGTCACTCACAGATCATTGATGATTCAGGAACTGCGTCCGGCCACCAGCCCGGTCTGTAACGCTTCCAAATCTTCCCAATCACCTTTGGCGGCCAATTCGGCCTGCTGGCTCCAGGTCGATAGGCTGGGCACAAAGCGCAGCTTGGCACGCGTTAATGCCGCACGGATGGCGTCATCATCGGCCTGTGCCAGTTTAGAAAACGTGTTAATACCGGCTTTACGTAAAGCCGAAGCGATTTTCGGGCCGATCCCCTCAATGCGGGTCAGATCATCGCTCGAACCCGTATCACGCGTTGAGCCGAGGTTATAACCCATTTCATAGGGGGTATCGGCCAGAACTTTTTCGACCACACTGTCCATGCTGGTTTGCAGCGCTTCTGTACCACCCACGATGTCGAGGATTTCGGCAGTAATCGCTGCCTGACGCGCCTTGTTGTAGACCAGGGTCAGGTCGCCAGCCAGTTGCGTCGCATTCTCGGACGCACTGCTCATCGCCACCATACGGGCGGAATGCTCGCTGGCCTGGCTTTCCAGCACAGCCTGATACAACTGAAGCTCGGTAAAACGTGGCACAATTTCCTCAAGGATGGCTTCAGGGCTGGGTTCATATTCGTAATCAGCCGCCGTGCTGCTCACCTGCGGAATGTCTTTAATAAATTCCGCCGCCACCTGATCTTCCACACTATGCGGAACCAGCGGCAGCCAGCCCAACACGACCGGATGCTGCGTCAACGTATTGATGAAGTCGGTATAAGCGATATACACATCATCGACTTCACCGCTCAGAAATGCGTCAATCGCCAGCCGGTTAATGGCGGTGATATCCGAAATCGAGGGATTGTCCGGGATACTGA
>JBBSQD010000075.1:0-24007 GCA_038258185.1 Aggregatilineales bacterium
AACCGGCGCATCCAGACCGGTAATGGTGGCGTTATCGGTATAAAAACCCGGCCTGCCCAGCAGAATGGCGTTGATGCCAAAATCGTGGCGCAGATCATCAGTGACCAGTTGATCGTAGGCGCCCCAGTTAAAACCGCCGGGGCTGGTTTCGACACGATCCCAGTAGAGGGGCCAGCGTGTCCAACCGGCGCCGAGCAGCAAGGCCTGCTGATAGCGTTTCTCGCTGATGGGATGGTCGGCGGAATTGATAAACGTCACGCCCAGACGCGATGACCGTGCGAACGAATCACCGAGGCTGCCGGGGGGCGTGGTGGGCAGCGGAACCTGAGCCAGCAGGCTCATCTGGCTGAGAAGTAAAATCAGAGTAGCGAAAATGAGCAAGTGGCGCATGGATCACCTCAGGGCTGCCAGGCGGGATGTAAGTTAAAACCGCGATGGTCGGTCAGTTGGTCGCTGTGGCAGGCTGGAAAATCCACCACCAGTTGATTATCAACATAACTCACGCAGCTGACATCGACCATAAAGATATTATGCTCGTTGGACGAATCTGACGAAAAGGCGATCCTGCGGCCATCGGGTGACCAGTCCAGACCGCGCGAGACGGTGTAATTGCTGGTGACGCGCTGGGCGATGCAGTTGACGCGCAGGATCGAGGCGCAGTCGGCTTTCATCAGGTAAATCTGCCAGCCCACGGCATTCTCACGGTTGGAGACAAAGGCGATAGTCGAGCCATCGGGCGACCACGCCGGCCAGAAACTATAGGTGCGGGCGCGGGTCAGCGGGCGGATGTTGGTTCCGTTGCGATTGGCGACGTAGACCTGCAAGGTACCTTTCCATTTCCAGTTGGAGACAAACGCTAACTGGGTGCTGTCCGGTGACCATTCCGGAGAGGTGTCGTCGGCATCAAAATTGATGATGCGCTGGGTGATGCTGTCACAGGTCATCAACTCATCGCAGGTGAGTTGTGCGATATAAATATCCACATCGCCGCCGGACGCGCTGCTGAACGCCAGATACTGCCCATCCGGTGACCATTGCAGGCCGGTTGCCGATGAGGCGGAGTCGATGTCTAACGAGCGGACTTCACCCGTATAAATGTCCATCAGGTAGATACCGGCACGGGCATCGCGGTTTGACCAGAATGCCAGATGGGTGCCATCAGGTGACCACGTGGGCGAGTCATCCTGCGCGAGATGCCGAGTCAGATTCAGCTGGATGCGGTGGCGCACATCCAGCAGATAAATTTCCTGATTGCCATCGCGGCTGGAGACAAACGCCAGGACATTGGATGGTAAGCCAAAAACAGCACACATCAAGAGCACCGCTATCATCAGGGGTAAGCCCAGCCGAATCAGTGCTTTCAGCCACAGGCCGGACAGGAGATGCGTTTCAGTTGTTGTGATGTTCACGCTTTCCTATCACAGTGATCGACCAGGTGGCGCGATAAATGATTACAGGCTGGCTTATCTGCTTTGCGGGTGGCGCGAGTGGTGGCTGTGGCTCAATGCTGGTCTGCGCATGACGGTTAGCCCATAAGCGCTGGAAGAGTTTGCCCAGGCCCCAGGTCAGCGCCAGTGCTGCCCCGGCTGCCGGGACGATCTGGCGCGGTGACAGGGTGCTGAGAGCATGGGGCGGACGTTGCGCCAGCTTTGACGGCTGGCGAATGATCAACGCGTTGTGTTTGGACATGGCAGGAGCCTCCTGACTATGAACCGGACTGAAGCAGGGTGGTGTCGGGCTTGCGCCGCGATTCCCACATGAGCTTATACTGCTTGTCCCAATACTCAAACCAGTACTGCGACTGCTGGCGGGTGATTTCGATGTGCATGCGCTCGGTAATCAGTTCGTTCTGAAAGCCGTAAAATTCGATAATCAGACGGCCATTTTTGCCGTCGGGGTCAACAATCGTCAGGCTGAAGCCGGGACTGTAAGGCACAAAGCCATATTCGACGCTGCCGCCTGTCCACGCCTGCATATTGTCCAGCACACGCAGGGACGAGCGAATGTCGTCTTTCAGGTCGTGGATCTTGTCCAACTGCTGATAGAGGACGTGCATGCCAAGATCGGATTGGGGGTCTTGCAGCAGCACACGGACGGAGCCGCCTTTATCCAGCACTTCGCGCTTGATGTCACCTTCCTGACGCAGGATGTTGATGAGCGACGGGCCGTAAAACCAGACCTCCTGCGCACCGCTGATAAAATCCCGCAGGGGGCCATAACTCTGGCGGTCACGCAGCACCGCATCCATGTCCGGGATAGCTTCTTCCGGTTCAGTGGTTTTGACCAGCAGCAGGGCGATGCCCGCTAAAATCGCCGCAAATTTCACGGAGTCCGGGACGACATCATCAATGACCCCGATAATCGCTAGGACGACGGCGACAAAGGAAATGACATAGGCTTCGATATTTTTGCCTTCGACGACATCCGAACCGATGCGCCTCAGAAAGCGGAGCAGACCCTGCATGTTTGTTTTCTCCTAGCCGCTGATGCGATCAAAATGCTGTTGGAATGCCTGGCAGAGAGCAGGCGTGGTGGCGGCATACACATAGGTGATGTTCTCATTGTTGACCACCAGCGTACCGGAGCCGCCGCAGGGCTCGATCTCGGCGCTTTGGGCCGAGAGCATGCCATTGTTGCCCACCGCGCAGCCCAGGAAATTGTTGACGACGCGATCCGTATTGATGACGCCAACGGCACCTACTCGCGGCAGTTCACTGTTGAGCAAACCGGCGATATCAACCTGCGTATAGACATTCGCGGCGACGGCGCCCACCTGACGGTAACATTGCAGCATCCGGTCGATCTGCGTGATGGCCCCGGCAGCGACCAGATTGCCCGACAGGAGGGATGCGCCGCCGCCGGCGGCGGCGATAGCATCGGTAATGCTGGCGGCATCGGTGCGCGTGTAGCCGGAGATGTCCGGCAGCAGGGTGCCGGCGGAACCGGCATCATTGGCGGTGTCGCCGGTAGTGCCGGAGTTTAAGGTGCAACCTGCTAAAGCCAGCAGGCAGATGAGTGCAAAAGCGAATTGACGCATAAGTTTCCTCTCTAAGGTGTATTTCAGGTTAAGCGGATAAAAGACGTGTGTCGGTTTACCCGGTTATGGGTCGATGTTTCTATCTTACGCTTTCTATTATAACCGGATTTCAGCCGGGGGTATTCTCATCCTGGGGGGTGGGGTGACTTTCCGTGTCGGATGTTTTGTCAGAGTCGGTACGCCAGCTTTCGATAAAGATGATGAGCACACCGATCACGACGGCGTGATCGGCCAGGTTGGAGACATTGGAGATGAGGTTGGGGATCTGATAATGGATGAAGTCCACGACATGCCCGTAGGCGATGCGATCCAGCACATTGCCCAGTGCACCACCGCAGATGAGCCCCATTGCGATGCGAGTGGGCCAGGTGGTTGCACGCGGATAAAACCAGAACAGCACCAGCACCACGAGTGGCGCGATAATCATAAAGAGCGCACCGGAATCTTCGAGCAGGCCGAAAGCCGCGCCGCTGTTGGCGATGTGGGTGATCTGGAAATAGGGGAAAAGCGCCGGGATGGGGATGACGCTTTGATACAGCTCCAGATTGTCGACCACCAGACGCTTGGTCAACTGGTCAGCCAGCAGGACAAGGATGATTACCAGCAGCAGAATAAGCCAGTTACGACGCATGGATTCTCCGAAACATTCGCAGCAAGTGATGCTGATTGTATAGGCGGGGGGAGTGTGTGACCAGCCCTTTTCACCAGGAATCAAAAAGGACGGTAATGGCTACCGTCCTGTGGGTTGAATTTACTCTGGAGGATGGCTGATAGTTGGTGATTGAGCTAGGCGCGGCCTAAGAGGGTGTTAATTTCGGCCATCTGGTCAGCACTAAGCGGGCCGTGCTGCATGGCTCCGGCGTTGTCCTCGACCTGGGCGACGGTCTTAAAGCCGGGGATGGGCAGCGTATTAGCGCTGCGTGCCCACAGCCATGCTAATGCTCCCTGAGCGAGTGTGCGGCCACCACTGCGGAGAATCTCGCCGACGGACTCGACACGGCTCATCCACTCCGCGCTCGGTTTGCCATCCTGAAAATATTTCATCCAATCGGGCGCGTGGGGGCCGCGAACGTCTTCGTCCGGCAGGGTGGAATCGGCTGTGTATTTGCCGGTCAGCAGACCCATCGCCAGCGGGCCGCGATTGATGGCGGCCAGATTAAATTCCTCGCAGACCGCGATAATGTCGGGGGCATCGTCCACCACGTTCATTTCAACCTGGATGACGCTGCAATGCGGCGATTCCGCAAAGAAACGCGCCCGGTCAGGAAAGTCGGTGCTCCAGCCATAGGTGCGGATTTTGCCTTCAGCCACCAACGCATCAAGTGTATCGCGCACTTCGCCAGCTTCTTCGGCGGGGAAGCTGTTGTGATGGAACTGGAACAGGTCAATGTAATCGGTATTCAGGCGGCGCAGAGAGTCGTCGCAGGATTTGCGAATGCCTGCGGGGGTGGTATCCGCGCCGGTGCCTTCGAGTGTTTCTTCGTCGAATGTCCAGGCGAATTTAGTCGCCAGTACGACCTGATCGCGGCGGCCTTTGATGGCACGGGCGATCACGCGTTCACTGTGACCGTTGCCGTAAACATTGGCCGTATCCAGAAAATTGATGCCCAGATCCATGCCACGATGAATGGCGCGCACGGATTCATCATCGTTGACTCCATACCAGCCGTTGGCATTGCCGCCGGTTGGGGAAACCCCGCCAATGGCCCAACAGCCTAAACCGAGGGCGCTGACCTCAATGCCGGAACGTCCTAAAGTTCGAGTCATCTGCGCGTTTTTAATCATCATTTTTTCTCCTGTAAGTTTTACGAATGAAGAAATTGTCAGAGTTTACTCAAAGTCTACAACTTCGAGCGCACTCTAAGTCAAGTGGTCGAACTGCATGTGCTTTTCTTATCTCTTACTCATCCTGTATAGAACGGATTTGCTATATACTGGTTTTTAGGTAAGCATAACCTTACCAATTAAATCTGATAAAGTTTCAAGGAGTAAGCCACCATGATTAACCGTGTATCGCACGTCGCTATTTTTGTACGTGACATTGGTGAAGCCCGCGACTGGTACGTGGACAAGCTCGGATTTGTTGTGCGTGCGGATAACCCGATGGGCGAAAATGATCGCTGGGTGACGGTTGGCCCGGAGGGTCAGCCCGACTTTGAGATTCTGATGCAGCCGACTCACTGGGGGTCGGATGATGTGAGCTCTGCCGAGCGTGAGGCGTTGATCGGCAAGTCTGCTGGTTTTATCTTTCAGACGGATGATGTGCGTGGGCTGGCAGAAACGCTGAAGGGCAAAGGCGTCGAATTTACGATGGAGATCACCGAATATCCGTGGGGGACGCAAACAGCGTTTAAAGACCTGTATGGGAATATCCATGTGGTTTCGCAGGCGCCGCAGGGATAGATGGGGCGAAATCAGCAGACAGAGGGACAGCACAATCAGGCTGTCCCTCATTTGATAGCAGGCGTGGGTTTTATGCCTGGGTGCTTACCAATGCCTTGTAGGCATCGGCGGGGATGGGATCGTTGACGATGACCTTTGAACTGCGTCCTTGCTGCCGGGTGATTTTGAGCAGGGCATCGGCTGATTTTTCGTGACAGCGCCCCACCTCGACCACCAGAAACGGCTGGGATATAAAGCGGCGTTTTTCCAGCAGACCTGCGGCGGCGGCATAATCCTCACGCGAAAGCGCATTGCCAAAAGCCTCGATGGATTCGCGCGGGACACGCCCCTTGAGTTTCTCAAACTTCAGCCAGTGATTGGTGTCGTCGCAGAAGGGATGCGCGGCAGCATTGTCGGCAATAAACGCTGCTGCCACGGTCATAATCAGGATTTCGAAAAACCAGTAGATAACCGTGAGAGCCGGGCTGAGGGTGAGCGGTACGCCGCTATCACGCGAGGAATAGCGTGAACTGAAGGTCATAGACAAGCCTTCCTGCGCCTGAATGATCAAAAAGCCGAGAAGGCCGGGTTGGCCGGTTTCCTCGACCAGAATTTCGTCAATATATTCTTCGACCAGAACCGGGTCGGCGTTGGGTTCTTCCTCATAAATGGCCTGACGGAAATCCGACCGAAAACCGTCGTATTCCAGATAGCGATAGGTGCCATAGGCCAGCAGGCTAAAGACAAAGGCGAGAATGCCGACGATGAAGGTATCGCGTACTTTGGTGGCTTTAATGACCAGCCACATCAACCCACCGCCAAGTCCACCAGCAATAGCTACTGAGGCGATGATGGCATAAAACTCAAGTGATGACAGATATAAGCCACCACCAATCAGAAAACCGCCGATGGCCGTCACCAGGATGAGGCCGATAGCGCCTAAAAAGGGGAGCTTCGTTTTTTCCTCAACGATCACCGGGCTGCTGGAACGGATTGCCGGTTGTGGTCGTTTGGGCTCAAGTGGTTTTTGCGGAAATGGCGCTGTTGCGGTGATGCCTTCGTTACGGCTCATGGTTTGCAGCCAGTCGCTGCTGCCGCTGTCCGGTTGCGTGAGTGTAGTCTGAACCGGCTGCGGCTCAATCTGGTCGATTCGCTCAAGCCATTCTTTGGCTTTGGGATGGTTAATGGTCAGCAGCAAGCGCCGCGCTTCAGCATAATTGCGATCCCTGATAAGCTGCTGCGCTTGCAGCATTAATTCTTTAGTGGTAGCCATAAATTGCTTCTCTCTTTTCGCCCATGGGTTAAACGTTGGCTTTGCAAAGTGGTGTGTCAAATTCACACGGTTTTATTATCGCGGATTTTGCGTCATGCGAAAATTAAGATTCGAAGGGTGTACGGGTAATGCGGATGGTAATTTTTTTAGCAGCAGGTAAGGATTTTTGACTTAAGATGGGAGGCAGTTGAAAGCGCTGGCTTCATTTTTATTTTGATGAGCAACACATCGTACCTAAGAAAGTCTATTGTGACCAAACATCCAAAAACCTACCAGCTTCTTAGTATCGTTTTCATTATGTTTGCCCTGCAAGCATGCACCTGTTTTGGTATTCAGTTTGATGAATATTTTCTGATGCTGAATTCCGGGCCGTCGCAGCAGGAAACCAGTCAGGACAATGTTCTTCCACCCTCATCACCTGATATGATCTGCGATAATCTGCGGTTAACGTCCCCGCTGGGTGGCCTGCCCAATGGCAGCACGACTTTTTACTGGGATGCGCTGCCGGGTGCGATCAGTTATCAGATCAATATATTCGGGGAAAATAACGCGTTTCTGGCGGGGTTTAATGCAGGCGGTGACCAGTCCAATCTCACAGCGGATGTGAGCTGGAACGCAATCGGCGGGCAGTTTATTTTACAGGTGGAACTGGTGGCGCTGAGTGCTAATGGGCAGGAATGCAGCCGAGCCTACACGATTTCACGCGAAGCACCGGTGGATAACAACAATGGGGGGGAGCGTCCCCGCACGCAACCGACCTCAACACCCTTACCTTTATAGCTTTATCGATAACACTGTTCACTTATTGGGAAATTCAGCGGTGAGCCAGTTCGCCCTTCTCTTTGCTGGTGCAGAGAGAAGGGTGATTTTGTTTGTGGGTTTACAGCAGGTGTTCGCCGCCGTTGACGTGGATGACGGTGCCGGTGAGGAAGCTCTCTGAGGCGAGATAGACGACAGCACGGGCGACATCTTCGGCTTCTCCGACCTTTTTCAGGGGGAGTTTTTCGCCGACTGTTGCCCAATCGTCATCACTCATGCCGCGGCCAGCAGGTTTCATGACCGGGCCGGGGATGATCGCATTGACGCGAATATGCGGCCCCAGGCTGACGGCGCTGACCTGCGACAAGGCCAGCAAACCGGCTTTACTCACGCCATGATGCGCATAGTCAGGCCAGGGTTTGTCGGCACCTTTATCACAGATGTTGATGATCGCACCGCCGCTGGGGGAGTTGCCCTGCATCATGGCGGCGGCGGCCTGAGTACACAGGAACGGCGCGGTCAGATTAATGGCCATCGTCTGATTCCATTCTTCCAGCGTGACATCCAGCAACTGGCGCTTCTGAAAATTGGAAGCACTGTTGACCAGAATATCCAGACGGCCAAACTGCTCACGCACAGCGCTGAACATCTGCGCGACACCTTCGGGCGTGCTGAGGTCTGCCTGGACGGAAAAGCCATCTACGCCCATCGACTTAATATCCTGAATGGTGCCGCGCAGTTCATCATTGGAGGCGCTGTTGTAATGCACCATGATGTTGACGCCACGCCGCGCCAGTTCAAGCGCAATCGCCCGGCCAACCCTCTGGGCTGAACCGGTCACGAGTGCGACTTTATCTTTGAGGTCGATTTGCATCAGGCAAGGGTCTCCCTTATTATCTATCCGTAAATTCATCTGGTACGGACACGGCATCCCACTGGGAGGCTTATGCACTGCCGTGTCCCTGCGTTTAATGTTATTTTTTGGATAGCTTCTTAGTAGCCTACCGGGACTGCCAGCAGGAACAGAGTGGCGATGAGCGCGACAAAGGCTGGCAAAAGCAGAACCAGCGTAAATATGCGGCTGTCTTCACGCAGGTGCATGTAATAGGCCACCACCAGCACGGATTTTACCAGCGCGAGGCTGATCATGATGGGGATGGTCAGGAAGCCGCGTGGCAGTTCTGCCAGAATAATCTCGGTAAGGGTCGCCACGGCAAGCGCGCCGAATACCACAGTGTAGATGCCACCGGGTACGGTCACGCTGCGTCCCATAATGGCGACGGTATCGCTGAAATCCTCGGCGTGATTCGCAACATCGTGCTGATCGTCGTCGAGCGAGTCAATCGAGTCCTGAACGGCGGTCACGGCGGCATCAAAGCCTTTGACCACGCCGCTGTCGGTTGCCTTTTCCGAAGCATCCACCGCATCGACTACTGCTGCTTCAATGCCGCTTTCCGGCTCTGGCAGGCGCTCGGCTTCACCCTCGGTATATTCTGGTGTGGCTTTCACTTCCTCACCGCTGGTCTGGTCGGTGAGGGTGTCTTTTTCTTCAGCCATAATTTTATCCTTAAATCAGATAGATCAGCGTGAACAGGATAATCCAGACGACGTCGACAAAATGCCAGTAGAGGCCAAATATCTCCACCGCCAGATAATTGCGTGGGCCATAGATGCCCTGCCGTCCACGGTAGGCGATGCGCAATGCCCAGAGTACCCCGATAATCACATGAACGCCGTGGAATGCCGTTGGGGCGTAAAAGCGCATCCCAAATTCGTTCCCCAGCGAGATGCCGACATGGGCCAGTTCGTTGTATTCCACATATTGTAAGCCCACAAAGACCGCGCCTAAAATGGCCGTCAGACCAATCCAGCGGACGAGGCCGTCCTGATTGCCGCGTTTAATCTCGCGCAGACCCATGACCATCGCCCAACTGCTGGCCAGCAGTAAAAAGGTGTTGATGCTGACGAGGATAATGCCCAGTTCTTCATGAACTCCTGAGACTATATCCGGGTTGTTGAGGCGAAACACAGCGTATACGGCCATCAGTGAAGCGAAAATGACCACTTCTGAGCCCAGATAAATCCACATCGCAAGCTTGGAGTTTTCGACCTGCTCCTGGCTGGGGATATTGACGGCTGGCGTGTGCGCCGGGGCGTGTTCTATCGACATTTCACTCATCAAGAAATCCTTAGTCTAAAGGTGTGCATAATTATTGCAGCCCGTTGGGCAGGCGACGTAATTGCTTTGCCAGCCAACCCGCACCGCGCCCGATTGCATTGGCGGTGGCACGAGGGCGTAAAATAACGATCGCCAAAATCAGGGCCTGAGACAGTGACAACACGAAGTTCAGCGGTGTCGCGCCCAGGATAATGCCCACCAATGCGTAATAGAACAGCGCAAACAAGACTAACGCCACGACAATATACAACGCCAGAAAAGCCAGCCGTCCGCTGGAGTTGGTGTTATTTTCCAGCGGCGCGGCGGGGATACTGGTCTGCGGTACGGTGCTGACTTCGGTCACACCACTGGACAGGCCAAAGATGGCGAGTCCTAATACACCGGCAATCGCGGCCATAGACAGCACCATGACGATGATAAAGCCGATAATCATGACCAGTTCACTGACGATATACGTCTGACCGAACAGATCCCACTGGGCATAACCAATCGCGGCGGTGTTGCCTTCGGCCTGGGTGACGGTCTGCAAGGTGAGGCCAGTCGGCAGGAAGGCGAAGGCGCTAATCGCCAGCATCACAATAATGAGGAATGTGGTGATGAGCCAAACGTAACCGCCGAGAATCTGACCGGGTGCTTCGTCAGCCTGGGTGTCCACAACTGCCAGAGCATGCTCGTCATCATGTTCGCCCGGTTCATGGGCGTGGACATTCATGCGCGGGTCGAAAGCGCCCATACCCCAGACAAAAAACGCGGCGCAAAAAAATGTACCGAAAATAATGCCTAATTGGCTATCCATTACTGGGTTCATGCTTTGGAGCGCACGGACGACGATCAACAAAGCAACCCCGACCAGAAAGCCCAGAATACCCAATGGCACTGCGCGGCTTAATCCTGGTTGCATAAAAATCCCTCCCCTTCAGTAAGGTGTTACGACCTGTCAGCGTGTGGTCAGGCTGTGTGTGCCTGACCCGCTGATCGGTTTAAATTATAACCAGTAAAGCACGATATAGAACAAGAGCCAGGCGACCAACACGAAATCCCAGAGGCTGGTAGCCCCTTCTATCTGCCAGAAATTGGCGGAACCGTACACCCCGGTACGGGACGTGCGATAGACGGATAACATGAACAGACTGATCACCACGGCATGAAAACCGTGAAATCCGGTCATCATTCTAAAAACATCACTATACACCGCGCTGTAGGGGATAATCACCCATTCATACGCGATCAGGATAATAAAGACGGTCCCCAGAACCAGTGCTAACTGCCAGCGTGTCGCAAAAGCGGCTTGCTGATCGTCCTTGATCGCACGGCTGGCGCTGCGTGCCAGAACGGCACTAAGTGCCAGAGCGATAGTGGCGATGGTCGGCAGGATTACCGGTAAAGGTTCAACGCCCGGTGGCGGCCATGAAATTGCGCCGGAGCGCAACTGCCAGTTTGCCACGGCCAGGCAGATGAACGCCATTATCCATGAAACCTGGAAAATAAACAGTCCAGTCCGTTTGTTACGGAGGTCCTGTAATTCCTTTCGGGTTAGCTTTTCTTCCAATATATTCTGCTGCATGATGATTACCAATAAATCGTGATCACATCGGTGACCCGGGACGAGTCTGGCTCGTCCCGGATACATGCTGATTTCAGGTTAGTCGCCGCTGGCTGGTGCGGGCGCTGGTGTGACCGGTTCAGGATCAACCGGCGGCGGGAAGCGTTTGTCCAGCACATCAAGATAGTCAGCGGATTCTTTGGTGCCATAACCGTACGGGTCTTCAAACGGCACCGGGTCGCCCACAAAGTTGTAAGCAGGCGGGGGTGAAGTGGTCGCCCATTCCAGAGTCAGCGCACGCCAAGGGTTGGCACCGGCACGTTTGCCAGCCACCAGACTGATGGCGATGTTGGCCAGCAGAATAAAGGTGGCGATACCCAGGACAAAGCCGGCGATACTGATCAGCACGTTGATGGGCTGGAAGGCCGGGTCATAAACAGCGACACGACGCGGCATCCCCTGCATCCCGGCGATATGCTGCGGGAAGAAGGTCAGGAAGAAGGACACGTAGGTCACCCAAAAGTGAGCTTTGCCCAGGCGTTCATCCAGATAACGCCCGGTCATTTTGGGGAACCAGTGATAAATGCCGCCGAAGATGGCAAACACGCTGCCGCCGTAAAGCACAAAGTGCAGATGGCTGACGACAAAATAGGTGTCATGGACGTGAATGTCCACCGGTACCGAGGCCAGCATCACACCACTGATACCGCCGATGACGAACATCGACAGGAAGCCCAGCGCAAACAGCATGGCACTGGTAAAGTGAATTTTGCCGCCCCACAGTGTCCCCAGCCAGCTAAAAATTTTGATGCCGGTGGGTACAGCGATAATCATCGAGGTAATCATGAACGGAATGCGCAGTTCCGGCGTGAGGCTGGTGAACATATGATGCGCCCACACGGTAAAGCCGACCAGCGCAATCGCCATACTGGACAGGGCAATCGCGCGATAACCAAAGACTGGCTTGCGCGAATGGACAGACAAAATCTCCGAGAGCATGCCCATGCCGGGCAGTACCATGATATACACGGCGGGATGGCTGTAGAACCAGAAAACATTCTGCCACAGCAGCACATCACCACCATTGGCGGGATTAAAGAAACTTGTCCCGGCGACACGATCCAGAATGAGCAGGGTCAGCGCACCCGTCAGGAAAGGGGTTGCCATGACGACGATAATGGAGGTCGCCAGTATCGCCCAGCAGAACAGCGGCATCTGCCAGTAGCCCATGCCTTTGGGGCGCATATTCTTGATGGTCACGATGAAATTGATCGCGCCCAGAATGGAGGAAATGCCCAACAGATGGAGCGACATGGCCCACAGGGTCTGACCGTCACCACTAAAAAGGGTGCTGAGTGGCGGGTAGGATGTCCAGCCAGCTTCTGCCGGGCCGACAAACCAGCCCATGAGCAGCAACAGACCTGCCGGAGGGATGAGCCAGAAGGCGAAGGCGTTCAGCCAGGGGAAGGCCATATCCTTCGCGCCCAACTGAAGCGGCACCAGGTAATTACCAAATCCAGCCATCACCGGGATGATCCACAAAAAGATCATGACGGTGCCGTGAATGCTGAAGAGGCTGTTGTACTGTGTGCCGCTGTCCATCAGGTCGAGTGCTGGGGTCATGAGTTCCCAGCGGATCATCATCGCCAGCGCACCGCCGATGATAAAGAAGAACAGGGCGGTTGCAATGTACTGCATACCGATAATTTTATGGTCAACTGACCACTTGAGGAAATCACTCACTTTAAGAGTCGGAGCCTGGGGTTGTACTCTGGCTTCACCCTTGCCAATGGGGGCTGTTATGCTTGCCATTCGATACCTCTTAAAATCTCAATGGATATATTTTTCTGACGAAGTTCAGCAGTGGCGGTGAAGTCACCGCCACTGCTGTGGGTTTTGTTAACGATAGCTGTCGGCGATTGCTTGCAGATTGTCCAGATCACAGGCCGATTCACCGGTTGCCGTCTGGGTACACAGGTAAGCCACGATCGCTACATGATCATCCACCGGCATGTAATTGGGTGCGCTGGGGTCCTGTGGCTGGAACTGCGGCATCAAAGCGCCGAAACCGGGTACCAGATAC
Organism: Aggregatilineales bacterium; assembly: GCA_038258185.1. Taxonomy (GTDB): domain Bacteria; phylum Chloroflexota; class Anaerolineae; order Aggregatilineales; family Phototrophicaceae; genus JAIOHN01. Next base: position 13,257 of record JBBSQD010000075.1, read on the forward strand.
TCTGACGGGAAATAGAGGGAACGGTCAAGATATTCTTCCGGTGTTTCGCCGGTTGCAGATGCACGGGCAGCCGCAGCACGATCACCGACACCGTCCAGATTCGGCCCGGTCACACCTGCCCAGCCCAGATCGCTTAAGGCATGGCAACCGGAGCAGGGGTAAGCACCACTGGCGAGAATATTGCTTCCACGCTCGACCGGATCATCCGGCGGGTAATAGACGTTGCTGGCCTGATCGGTCAGCCAGGTCATATATTCGGCCTGGTCGGCATGAACAATGATTTCGGCACGCATCGCGCCGTGACCGTCACCGCACAATTCCGCACAGACCACCGGATACGTTCCGGGCAGAATGGGCGTAAAGCGGATTTCGGTGGTGCGCCCCGGCAGTAAATCCTGCTTGATGCGCATGGCGGGAATCCAGAAGGCATGCTGCGAGTCCATCGTGTTCAGCACCATCTTCACGGGCTGTCCGGCATAGACATGCAACTGCGGCGATGTCTGGGTGTAAGTCCCTTTTTCGGTAAACTGATCCTGAATGTTGGCCGGCAGTGACTCCAGCGCGACATCATCGGGCTTGGTGCTTTCCGGAATTTCATAGGCGAATGACCAGGCGTAACGCTGACCAATGGCATTCACGGTCATTTCGTTGGGTTTCGCCTCGGTGGTGCTGACCCATACGCTGTAGCTGTAGATCGCCAGTACCAGCACGATCACTGCGGGGATAGCTGTCCACACCAGTTCCAGCGTGGCGTTGCCGTGGATGGGCGCGCCATCACTGGTATCGCCGGGTTTGGCGCGGAACCGAATGACGGAATACACCAGCGCGCCTTGCACCAGCAGGAAGATCGCGCCGCCGATTACCAGCATAAACTTGAACAGCGTATCGACCTGGGTGGCTTCTGCGGAACCCTGAGGCGGGAACAGCTGAGGTGTAACCTGGGCGATTAAAAAACCGCCGAGAATAAAGAAAGCGAAGGCAGCGACAATCCAGATATAGGAATTGTTATTGGTCGTCGGCTTACTCGTTTCAGCACTCATATTGATGTAATCTTCCCTAATTTATTGCTTCTCAATGAGATTGCCTGGTCAGCTGCAAAGAGCAGTCCGGTCAATAGTTTGATCACAATTTCCGTTACGATCTGGCTGGAACAGAGCAAATTGAGGCTCGTTAGAATGCAGTTTGACCGCTGTGGAAACGAATTGTTCTATTTTACACAATTTCCTGGTTTTAGCAAAAAAGATTCTGCTATTTGCCAGTGACAAACGGCCTGTTTTAAGTCTGTAAGAAATCGGCAAAAAACGCTGGCGCAAGGACTGAATATGGACTTTCGCCAATTAAAATGTGATTCAGGCTTTGATATAATAGCGCAACTCAGAAAAATGATGAAGGAGCGCCCTGAAAATGTCGAATATTGAACAATGGATTGAAGACCTGGGCAGCGACGACCCTAAGACGCGAATTGATGCCATGACACGGCTGGAAGAAGCCAATCACACCGATGCCGCTGTTCATGTGGCGGGGATTCTGCGTGAAGATGAAGACGCGGGTGTGCGGTTTCAGGCGGCACAGACTTTGAGTCGCTTCGCTGTGGCCGACACGGTGCCGGAATTGTTGTTTGCTCTGCGCGGGGATGACCTGTGGGTGCGGATGATGGTCACCGAAGGTCTGATCAAAATTGGTGAACCGGCGGTGGAAGGTTTGCTGACGGCGCTGAACCATGAAAACCGGGCTGTGCGGCGGGCAGCGGCTAAAGCGCTGGGCAAGATTGGCGATGAACGGGCGGTGATGGCCCTGCGGGCGGCGCTGCTGGACAGTGATATTGATGTACGCCGGTTTGCCGCACAGGCGCTGGGACGGATTGGCGACAGCGAAACGATTGATGCCTTAAGCGATGCGCTGCGCGATGACTCCGACCGGGTGCGCAAAGCCGCAGCGGGTGCGCTGGTAAATATCGGTGAAGCATCGATCCCGATGTTGATTGAAGCGCTGCAAGACCCGGAACCGCGCGTGGCGATTCTGGCGGTGGTCACGCTCAAGCAGTTGGGTTACGAACCGCCGGAAGAATAAGCATGTCGTATTACGCGCAGGCTCAATCTGATATCCGCTGCGAGTGGGGGCTGGAAGGTGTGCAGCAGGTCGCGGCGGATTGTGATGCGATCATCATTATTGATGTGCTGTCGTTCAGCACGTGTGTGGAGATCGCTACAACACGCGGCGCGGTGATTTATCCGTATGGCGGGAAACTCGAACTGGCGCAAGCCTTCGCGCATGAAAAAGGGGCGTTTCTCGCCAGCCGTGACCGGACGCACCCCTTTTCGTTATCCCCGCAAAAGCTGATGGTGATCCCCACCGGGACGCGGCTGGTGCTGCCTTCGCCCAATGGCTCGACTTTATCCGCCGCGACCGGCCATGTGCCGACTTTTGCCGCCTGCCTGCGTAACGCGGCGGCGGTTGCAGAAGCGGCACAGCGGCTTGGCTCCCGTATTGCGGTGATTCCTGCCGGAGAACGCTGGCGACCGGAACAGACTCTGCGCCCCGCGCTGGAAGATTGGCTGGGTGCCGGGGCGGTGATCAATGCGCTGGACGGGCAGAAATCCGCTGAAGCCTTAGCCGCGCAGCACATTTTCCGGCTGTACGAGGCGGATCTGCTGGCGGTGTTGAGCCGGATTGGTTCGGGTATTGAGCTGATTGAAGAAGGCTGTGGTGAGGACGTGGCACTCGCCGCACAACTCAATATCAGCCGGACGGTGCCGCGTTTGCTGGTTAGTGCCTATCAGCATCACGCCGAATAACCACGGGTTTGCGGATATTCAGTGACGCAACTTATACAAAGAATTCCGTAAAGCTGGTAAAGTAATAGTATTCATGCATCTAAATCAAGGAGCGTAACGTGGGTGTATTAATTTTCCTCATTATTATTGATGTGGTTCTGGTCGGCGTGGTGATGTATTTCGTGGTGCGCGAGAAGGCTCCGCATCGGGAACATTATGTCCCCGGTCAGGCTGAAGCTGTCGAAAATGTCTCCGCAGCGACCCCGACACCAGCCAAAACTGAAACGCGTGACTGGGCAGTGCAGACCACTTCGGACTCTGAAGCGGATATTCCGACCACAGCTGAAGAAGTCATCGAAGAAATTGAAGAAGCCGCCCAGCACGAGCAGGAACTGGACAGCATCCATGAGGAGCGCCTGCCTGCCGACGCGCACCCGGTGAGCCTGGAAGAAGCTATACGTGAAGAAGCGGAACATCCGGAAAAAGCCCTGCACGAAGAGGACAACGAAGGCAAAGATCAAAAAGTCTAGCTGAAGACCCCCTCATTGGTTGATGTTTTTCTAAGCGCGTTATGTTTTAATGTGACTCTTTAGAAAAGCTCATTTGGGGAGAAGTTCATGTTTTTTGATAACTGGGGCGATATTCTTCGCGTGATTCTGGTGGGCGGCAGCGCTTATATTGCCCTGATCGTGATGCTGCGGATTTCGGGCAAGCGCACCCTGTCCAAAATGAATTCATTCGACTTTGTCGTGACGGTGGCGTTAGGTTCCACGCTGGCATCGGCGCTGCTGAGTAAGGAGACGGCGCTGGTGGAGGCGATGGCCGCGTTTGCCATGCTGATCTTTTTACAGTTCTGTATTACATGGTTGTCGGTTCGTTCGCGCTTTATCAGTGATCTGGTGAAGTCGGAACCGACGCTTTTATTTTACCGGGGCGAATTTGTGCGTGAAGCCATGCGCCGGGAGCGGGTGATCGAGCAGGAAATTTATGCCGCTATCCGTGCGAGTGGCATCGCCGCGATTGAAAATGTGAGCGCGGTGGTGCTGGAAACCGATGGCACCTTCAGCGCCCTGCCGAAAACGGCTGAAGGTCAGGATGCGACCACCCTGACCTACGCGCAGAATTATCCGATGAACGATCAGTAAGCCCGCGGCTTAACTGGCTCTGACACACCCCGTAAATGAAAAGGCATAGGCCGCGAAACCGCGTGTCGTGATCCGCAACGTGAGTTCGTGCCGCTCGAAACCGGGGTTACGCACCAGATTATACATGCGGGGACGATCCACCAGAACGCGGCCTTCCGGCTGGACATCCAAACCGCGATTAAGCTCGGTCAGCGGGCAATCATCCTGCCAGATTTCGACGCTGATGGTAGTCGGATGCAGCATGCGCTCCACTGTTTCGACGTGCGGCGTCAACACCGCGTTAACCTCTACTGCTTCGTAGGGTAGGTGGATAATGCCCTCGGTGCGCCCCTGATAACTGAGAAAATCCTCCCCGGCCTGCCACGCTCCAGCCACGTAAAAAGCATTTTGCGGGCGTTCCTTGGGCATGGAATAGAGCATGGTCACGCGGTTGGCATAGCCTTCAGGGTTGCCTAATGCGCCCCGATGCAGACCTGCGTGAAGTTCTGGCGTGGGACGGTAACAGACTGCGCCGGGTTTATCTTCCTCGCGCAGGGGCTGCATGACTGGCGGCAGGTCAAGGTGGGGATTTTCCTCCAACAGCACAGCCTGAATTGCGCGCTCAAAGGCGCCATAGCCGCCTTCACCATGACTGCTGTAACGGATGTAGCCGTGCTGGTCGATGAGATATTTGGCCGGCCAGAAACGATTGGCGAAGGCATCCCAGGTCTCGAAGGCGTTATCCAGCAGCACCGGATAGCGAATGTCGAGTTCATCGACTGCCGCTTCAATCTGCTGGCGTTCGCGGCCAAAGGCAAATTCCGGGGTGTGAACGCCGATAATGGTCAGACCTTTATCCGCATAGCGGTTGTGCCATTCGCGGATATAGGGCAGCGTCCGTAAACAGTTGATGCAACTGTATTCCCAGATATCGACCAGCACCGCCTGTCCGCGCAGACCCGCCAGAGTCAGCGGCTGGTCGGTATTGAGCCACATGCCAGCGCCTAATTTGGGCGCACGTACGATACGGGGTTGCAATAGAGTCTCGTTACCCATGATGGTTACTTCCTTATTCAAGATGGACAGAGCCTGCTCTGTCCCTACTGTGATTACGATAGATCCATATCCTCTATATTAACCCGAATTTTGCCGGGATTTTCAAACTTAGGTTTTGATGAGGCTCATTAATTCCTGGGCGAGGCTGGGCAGTACATGCGCATAGTCTTTGCGGCTGTCGCTGTCCAGCGCGTTAATGGCCTGGTACCAGGTCAATGACGATGTGATGGCCCATAATTCCTGGGCCAGACCGAACAGTGTATGCAGATTGGCGTCAGTTTCAAATTCGCGCCACGCGGGTAAATACGCGTCGCGCAGACGATCCAGTTCTGGTGCGTTTTCCTCTAAATCAAAGCGAGTCTCCGCACTGACATAGGCCGTCCGCAGCGAGAAAAACGGATGCGAAAAGGAGGAATCGCCCCAGTCATAAAAGGCATACTGTCCGTGATTGTAGAAAATATTGGCATCGTGCAGATCGCCATGATTAACTGACTGTGGCACGGCATAAGCGGCCATCTGCTGTGCTTTCTGCGTCACCAGCGGGATCAGATCGTGCAGGCGTTGATAGTCCGCATCGGAAAGGCCGTTTTCGGCATCAGGCTGATACAGATCGCTATGGGCGATTAAGTCGGCATACAGCCGGGGTAGATTTTCCAGGCTGCGATCCGGTAGCCCCAACGCCAAAAGCTCATCCCGCTGGGCGGCGGCAATCTGCAGCGCGGCGAAGTGTGGCAGCAGGATTTGCCAGTGTGACCAATCGGGCTGGGCGATCAGAATTTCGCGCAAACGCTGACCGCCGTCGCGCATAATCAGCCACGGTTGATCGGGACGCAAAGCGATCAACTGTGGTGTTGCGCTGGTTGCCAAGGTACTTAGATAGGCACACAGCGGGATTTCGTGGGCAGCATAACCGGCGGTGGCCTTGAAGAACAGATTCGTTTCGCCAGTCGGGATGCGCACGATGGTTGACCACGGGCGGTTGTGAATCTGTTCCATTTCCCCCGTGATGGGGATGTTCTGCGCAGCCAAAGCCGTGCGAATCCAGTTGTGAATGGCTTCCAGTCCGCCGGGTTGATTCCAGGGGCTGGCGAAGTTTTGATCAGACGGTGCATTGCTCATCGCAGCGGGTCTTTCTCTGGGCACAGATCGCAAAGCGTGAAAAAGCAAGTTTAACAAAAGCAGGCATTATATTAGCGCCAGTTTGGCAACCTGTCAGCAAATGATATGGCAGGCTTTGGCAGTCATTTGCGTTGATTTGGCAGTGAATGGACGGTTAACCTGTGGGGAATGATTAAGCTAAACACAGGGAGCGAAGTATGCCAAAGTTAGTCAATGGATTCTGGTGGCGCTGGTTAGTGGTTGTGACAGTCGGGGTGCTGATTTTCGCGGCGGGGTTTATCTTTGCACCGGGGTTGATGACCACGCTGTTTGACGCGATGTTCTTCTCGGCCAACCGGTCAAATGCGACTTTCAGTGCGGAAGCGCTCGACTATATCACGTTCACATATGGCGTTTTGGGCGCGGTGATGATCGGCTGGATGCTGCTGATTCTGCGGGTGTTGTTAGGGTCTTTCCGGCGTGGCGAGCGGGAAGCCTGGGATATGATCGCCCTGTCGATGGTTGTGTGGTTTGTGGTCGATACCGGCTTTTCACTGTCGATGGGCTTCTGGGAGAATGCGCTGTTTAATACGGCGTTTTTCATATCGTTTGCCATCCCGCTGGCAGCGACTTACCGGACGTTTCATGCCTAAACACCTGACTGCGCATCATCCAGAAGATATGCCTGATAAATCTGCTCGAGTTGGAGCGCGACCGAATCCCAGGTGAACTGGTCACGGATTAAGCGCTGCCCGGCCTGTCCCATTTGGGCGCGTTGATCGGGGTGGGTGAGCAATTGACGTAAGGCGGCGGTCAGTGGGGCAAGCTGCGGCTCGACGATTAAGCCCGCGCCATAGTCGGCCACCTGCGGCAGATTACATCCCGGCGAAATCAGCACGGGTAATCCCGCCCCCATCGCTTCCAGCACGATCATGGGCAGACCTTCACCGACCGCCGGGAGCGCCAGCATATCGGCGGCGGCCAGCGCGGATAAACGTTCCATACCATCAAGATAGCCGGTGAGGATGATGCGCTCATCGAGCAGCGGCGTGATGATAGGTAACATGCCTTCGTCGGGGCCAGCGATCACCAGCCGTGCATCCGGCAGATCCGCCGCTTTAAACGCTTCGATCAGAATCTGCACGCCTTTACGCGCGTGCAATCGCGACATAAACAGACAGATGGGCGCTGATTCTTCCAGGTGATGCAGCCGGCGAAAAGCAGAGGCTCCCGGCAAGGCGGCGTATTCCTGCGGGTCAATGCCGTTGGAGATGACGCTGAAGCCGACCGGGACACGGCGACGGCCAAAATCCGGCCATAGGGCGCGTACGTCTTCGACTTCCTGCGGCGTGAGGCCGATGACATGATCGAAGCGTTGCGCGACTGCCGGACTGAGCACACGATCCCAGGCGACTTTGAGCGTACTGCGCCCGGTGGTGCGGGTGAGGGTGCCGTGGGGCGAGAGGATTAAGGGTTTGTTGAGGGCGCTGGCGACGGGAGTCACCAACAGATTTTCCACCGTGCGGAACTCGTGACAGTGGACCATATCAAAACGCGGCATGATTTCTTCCGCGATGAGCTTCATTTTATCCGGTGTGGACAGATTAAGATGGCCGCGCAACCGCCGCGAGAGATTGTTGACACGCAGCACCTCCACCCCGTCAATCATTTCGTAGGCTTCGCCGCCATACCGCGTGGTCTGGTCAAAAGCATCGGTGGTCAGTACCGTGACCTGATGACCGCGCCGCACCAGTGCGCGTGTCATGCCTTCGACCGAGCGCACCACGCCCCCAAAAGCATAGGCCGGGCTGTAATAGGGGCTGAGGTGCAGGATGCGCATGGTCATTAAGCCAGAATCTTATAGTAGAGAACCGTGGCTTCCAGATCACCGCGTTCGTTGGAGCAGTACAGCGGAATCACCCCAGCCTGTGTATAGTCTTCGCTTTGATAGAGTGACTCGGAGGCATCCCCCTGGCGGGTATCCAGCACCAGCAGGGTGCGATTATGCTCACGGGCGCGGCTTTCCAGTTCCAGCATCAACTGGCGGGCGATGCCTTTGCGGCGGCAGGCGGTGTTGACCATCAGCTTCTGGACTTCGGCGCGATGCCGGCCATTGGCGCGTGGCTCCAGCGCCAACTGGACCAGCCCGCGCAACTGATCGCCTTCGGTATCGACCAGCAGCAGACGTATGCCCTGCTCGATTCCTGGCAGGATGCCTTCCCAATAAGCCTGAGCTTCGGTGTATGCCAGCGGCAGGTGAAAACCGATGGATGCGCCATCGTCCACGACGTTCTGTAAAAGCTGGCAAAGCGCGGGTAAATGGGCGCGGGCGGTGTCCGCTGTCCAGGTGGCGATCATGGGGTCATCTCTCCGATGTAAGCATTGCCTTCAATATAACAAAAAAAGCGGGTTGAGCAATATGCCCACTCGATCAAATTTATTGTTGCATATTTTAAAAGTTAAAATACTGTGTTGTTATCTATATTTTCTTCATGTGTTTCTCCTATTATTATTAAAAGTACAGTTTTAACTAAATGGAGACAAAACATGAAGAAGCTACTATCACTTATACTAATTTGTATTTTCGTTTTTTCTGGCGCAGTTTTGGCGCAAGATGTTGAGAATACACTTTCTTATGGAGGAACACTTGAGGGTGAGATAAGTGACCGGGAATTTGAAATTGAATACAGTTTTGAATCAACAGAAGCAGATATTATTATAATACAGGTTATACCTGAGGACGCTTTTAGTGGTTTTAGTCAACCTACCGTCATTCTTTTGGACGGCGACTTTGATATTTTAGAAACAGTAGATGCTGGTTTAAGTGCTGCTACTTTGATCTATGAAATACCTGAAGATGGAACTTACAATATCATTGTAACTCGTCAGGATGGTCGGTCTGGTGAAAGTACAGGAACATATACCTTGTCATTGGATGTTGTTCAATTCCTTTCAACAAATGAGGTAATCGAAACCACGAGTTTTTCATCGCAACCAACCTATTTCGCGATTCGCGCTTCCAATCCTACTGATTTAAGGTATATCAAGTTAAGTGGTGATTTTTACCCTGCCTTAACTTTAAATGTATTAGATGAAGAGTTATTCAGTGATGATAATCTTTCATCTATTATTGAATTAGGAGGAGATGCCTTAGAACAAGCCACAATAAGAATTCCTCAAGAAGATAAGTTGTTCATTGTCAGAATTGGTGAAGGTTTGTTTGACTTCAACTTTTCAGAGAAGAAAGCAAGTGTATCTTTAGAGATAATAAGTGTAGAATAGAACTTAGTATCAGGTTAAATTGTTGCTTGTAAAACAGGGAAAATAAGTTACTAAATGAAAGCCGGGATCATAAATATCCCGGCTTTTTGATAGTTTACGCGTCTGCGTCGTCGTCATCGTCGGGGCAGCAGCGATATTGCTGCGATTGGTCAAGCAGTTCGATCTGGCGGCGCAGCAGTTCGTTTTTCAGGCGCTTGTGTTCCAGTTCGGCTTTCATTTCTTCCTGAAGCATATCTTCGCAGATGTCGCAGTCGTCCAGGCAGCTTTTGACCAGCATGCCGGGGGTGGGCAGCGACGATTTGATCTCGAAGGAGAAGCTGGATTTGGTCTCGTCGCTGATGTCGCCACCGGGGCGGGCGATCAGCTTGTTGGCTACCAGCGATTCATCCACTTCCTTGAGCGCCTGCTCACGCACTTTGGCCGGCATCGGCTCGACCAGTGGCGGAGCGGCCACCAACATGCGGACATTGGTGCGCAGCCCGACTCCGGCGACATTGGCCTGCACATCGCGGGCTTGCAGTTGGTTGAGTACGCTGGCGCGTCCGATTTCCTCGACTTTGAGGCGCTCGGTATCGGTAGCTAACACGTCATGCGGGATCACGCCGATCTGACCGCGTGACACGAAACGGTTGTTGCTGACTTCGGTCTCGGCTGCCGGGTCAATCACACGGCGCTGGATCGATTCAATGCTGAAGCGCACCGTCTGCGTTTTGTTGATCTGATAGAAGAAGAAGGTTATGGCGTGGCAGCGGTTGGGGTTGGAAAATACCCGTGAGGCGGATTCGAAATGATCTTCGGTTTCGCCCTCGGAGTGGGTGCGGGTCTGCACTTCGCCGATGGATACTGAACTGGCGGTACGCGTACCTTCTTCAGAACGGCGATGGGATGACTCGGCGTGCTGGCTCAGCTCACGCATAAAGTCCTGGGTGGAGGATGCGTTATAGGAACCACCCGCACTGACGGAAGCGCCGCCGAAAATGGTTTGCAGCGCGCCGCTGGTGCTGCCGTGACCTTCCGCCGAGCCCTTCGACGTGGAGCCGCTTTTCGATTCGTCGCGCAGGGTGAGGTCGGACATAAAGTCACTAATGGAGGCCATGTAAAAAGTTTCTTCGGAAGTCTGTTCGCTGCGGTAGCTGATCTGGCTGCTGGAGTCGAAGCTGAAGCGCGAATGGCGATCTGTCGAGAACAGGCGGACTTTCTCACCGGGGAAGAGCGTGGTGGAATAGACCAGATTGCCCAGCGACATGGGCCCGGAACAGCGCTCGAAACGGGCTTTAATCACTACCTCTACCAGCACCCGCTGGTTATTGTGGGTGACGGCAGTCGGATGCACGAGACGATAATTAAAGTCCAGCACATCGCAGACATCCTCGGTTTGCAGGTCAGGGCAGCAGGGGACATCCATTTTCATATCCGG
>JBBSQD010000076.1:0-23863 GCA_038258185.1 Aggregatilineales bacterium
CTTGTTGATGACACTCAGCAACCCCACCGTCTCCAGATAACGGGGCTCGACCGGCACAATCGCATCGGTGGCGGCCAGTAAGCCCATCTCCGTCATGAGGGAAAAAGAAGGTCGGGTGTCGATGACAATGGCAGCATAGTGCGGTGCGACACGCGAAAGGGGTTCGGCGAGGCGATAGGGGGCACCAGCTGTACCGGTTAACTCGCGCTCAGCACCTTCCAACATCGGTGAGGCCGGTAGCACATGCAAATCGGCATCCCACGTCGATTGCACAATGCACTCGGTCAGAACGCGAGCAGCATCCTTGCGATCAGCCATCAGCACGGTATACAGACTGTCCGCAGTGCCGAAGTTGTTGTAACCGGTGGTCACGAGTGTGGCGTGGGATTGGCTGTCGGTGTCGATGAGCAACACCCGGCTGTTGCTGGCTTTGACATGGCGCAGAACCTGCACCAGCCCCAGTGCGATATTCGTCGCGGACGTGGACTTGCCCACGCCGCCCTTGTGATTGGTGAGTACGATGGATCTTGTCATACTGTGAAACTCCTCCGCAAACTGAAAATGAACAAAACTGTCTCGCAAACCAACAGACTGCCAACCCGTGTTATCCTAGGGGGCGGGAGTACTGGTAGCCTCCGCGACGGTACTTCAAGGTGGGTCGAGGGAGAAAACCCCTCTCTCGGCCTACCGAAAAGTCAAGTCAGATGAGAGTCGTTTCAATTTGTGGTTTTGAGGAAACGAGATAATGTGTGTAAATTCGAGGGTGTTTATGGAGAGAATGTGTTCGAGTTGTGTCCGATAGGGGGTATCTGATAAGACCCAGTCCGAACATTGACCAGCCTTAGCGCTGGTTTTTGTTTTCCCCTTAATCCTATAACCTCATCAAATTGCCAACAAACTATCGGATATTTTAAGGTTTCGCAACATTAAATTTCCCCGCGGTTTCAGAGCCATCCAGGTAGATGCCGGTTTTCTGCGGTTTGCGGTACTCAACGACAGTCTTCTTGACCCCTTCCTGCCGTACCAGCAGGGTATCACCGGAGAGCAAACCGGTGTTAAAGGTGACTTTGGCAGCGAGTGCAACTGCCACCTGTGCGGGTTCCACAGCAAATTCCGTGACGGCACCGCCCTCGCGCTTGCGGAGTAGCACGCCATAGGAGTAAAAGTCAAGCGATAGACTCGTCAGTTCGTTCAAAGCCGTCTGTAAAGTGCGGCCATGCCAGTCTGATGTATTCATGACGATTTCCTTTCTAAAGCTCATCGCTCTGAAGTGATAACACAAACAATGTATAAACTTGAGGAAAAGAATTGATGGAGAAAAACATGAGAACTTTGTTGATGCTTCTGGCGGTCGTCATTTGTGTTGTAGTAGCTAGCGCACAGGCAGAGACACCTTTGATTGGCGACAAACTAGATGTGATTTCAACTGAAAATATTGCTTCGCTCGAAATAATCACACTTGATATTCAGGGTGCGAAGCAAATAGCCGTCAGCCCCGATGGAAGCAAGATCGCCATTGCGTCTCAATATCTGGACAACAACTACAACATTTACGTGTATGACAATCAATCTAGAGATGAAATTAATACCATTCAGGGACGGATGGATTCCTTCCGTGAAATGCTGTGGAGTCCAGATAGCAGTCGTATCGCCGTTATCAGTGGAAGACGCACAGGTGGGGGAGTAGAAGAGAGAAGTGTAAAAACCTATAAAATTGACTATTCCTTTAGTCCAGGCAACTACATCATGGGAAACTCCGATGTCTGGTACACCGATTATGTCTACCCAGAGGATCAGCCAGAAAATGAAGTGACCATTGCCTGGAGTAACACAAGTGATATGCTCTCCGTTTCCTTTCACAACCGTCTTGTGATTTATGCTGTCACAGAAGAGACAGTGTTATTTTCAAGCGAAGTAATTGGAATAGAACGTGTTGAGTGGTCTACCAACGGACACATGATTTTCACTCAAAATGTTAATGGTCAAACACAAGTTTGGGGTATTCCATTGGATGTTGGATCAGCTAATTGAGGCCACTTCAACCGCACTTTCGGCTCACCCTGCTTGCCTTTCTGCCGATCAATCGCTTTGTAGATGCGTCAAACGTTGTGTTGCAGCGCTTGCATCAGTTCAGGCTGACTGGTGAGGAATGCCAGCCCTGCCAGCGCATCCCCCATGATGCCGTCGGCTTCTTCGATAATTTCGACGGCAAATGCCAGGTCGTCATGGCCTTGCAGCTTACGCCGCCGGACAAGCGTCCGGCAGTGGCTCACGTGGCTGCTCACGAGCTGGGTGCAGCGGCTTACGCGATCAAAGCCGTACGCGCGGCAGCTTCTGAAGGTGAGCGTGACGTGGCTGGTCGCCGGGAGTGCAAGTGGCAGCGTGAGCAGCTTCCCAGCGAGATTCGCGAACTTGTGCTCGATGACCAGAGACTCCGCAATGAGTTGTGCTGGTTCGTATTCACCTGCTGACTAGAGACACATACAATTTAACATGGGCATTTTTGCCAAACTCATGTGGAGCCGTGTTGGCAGGCTACATTTCCAGCATGGGGTTAGACCTATCGCTGCAACCGGTATATCATTATCTGAAATTTTATTCAGTGAACATGGAGCTACCGATATGGTCTTTACAGTCGAAAATGATCTAAAGCGTACCTCACCAGAACAGCAGGGCATTGCTTCATCGGCTGTACTTCAGTTTGTCGACGCATTGGAAAACCAGATACCAGGCATTCATAGTTTCATGCTACTGCGACACGGCAGCGTCATCGCTGAGGCCTGGTGGTCACCCTATGGATACGAACATCCGCATATGATGTATTCCCTCAGCAAGAGTTTTACGTCCACCGCCATTGGTCTGGCTGTAAATGAAAATCTTCTCTCGATTGATGATCCCGTGCTGTCCTTCTTCCCGGACGAAGCACCTGATGAGGTAAGCGCTTTATTGCAGCAGATGCAGGTACGCCATCTCCTCTCGATGTCAACCGGCCATGATGTGGATAGCTGGCCGCACATGGTTAATCGCCCCGACGATAACTGGATTAAAGGCTTTCTGGAAGTCCCGGTTCTGCATACACCCGGAACCCATTTTGTCTATAACACCGGCGCAACCTATATGCTCTCTGCCATTCTGCAAAAAATAACCGGCATGAAGCTCGTGGATTATCTGCAACAGCCCTTGTTCGAGCCGCTGGGAATCAGCAAACCCACCTGGCAGGAATCGCCGCAGGGCATCAATTTAGGGGGCACCGGGCTGAGTATCAAAACCGAAGATATCGCTCGCTTGGGTCAGTTGTATCTGCAAAAAGGGATGTGGCAGGGCAACCAGATTGTTCCAGAAGCATGGGTCAGCGAAGCCACGACGATGCATGTCTCTAACAGTAACAGCGGTCAAATGGACTGGGCGCAGGGTTACGGCTATCAGTTCTGGCGCTGCCATCACAATGCCTACCGTGGAGACGGCGCGTTTGGTCAGTATTGTATTGTCATGCCAGATCAGGATGCTGTCCTTGCGATCACAAGCGGGCTGGACTTGCTGGATATGCAGCAGCCCCTGAATCTGGTGTGGGATATTCTGCTTCCCGCCATGCAATCCGGCACACTTCCCGATGACCCAGCGGCCTATGATACCCTGGTCAACAGACTTGGCAGTCTGAGCATGTTGCCCGTACAGGGAGAATCAACCTCGCCCCTTGTGGCACAAGTTTCCGGGCAAATCTATCAAGTGGATACCAATGATCTCACGCTCGAAACGATTGCCTTTAGTTTTACAGAAGCGGGTTGCGCGATAACACTCAAAACAGCAACCGATACCGAGACAATCCTGTGTGGCTATGATGTATGGCAGCGCGCACAGACCACCTTATTTAAGCAACGGCTTCTGTTTGATCAGACCAAGACGGCGACCAGCGGCGCCTGGGCAGATGAAGACGTTTTCACGATGGTCTTTCGGCTGTACGAAACGCCCTTCTACTATACCGTCTCATGTCACTTTACCGGCGATGATCTGATTATCGAATCACAAGTTAATATATCGATGGAATCGACTAAGCCGGTGATACTGACGGCACATCACGCCTAATGCATGTGGACATCACTCATGCAGTTGAAAGGCATGCTTGAGAGATTTTGCTAAAAAGAGTGACGGCGCTTTGTGAGGCCGTCACTCTTTTTACAGGCATATATTCAGCAGCGAATTCGCGTTGTTAATCGCTGGCCTGTGCCATTTCAAAACCTGGCCTGTTCATAGATGGTTTGATCTGTTCACCCTCACCTTGAGAAAATCCGTCGCGGGCAATCCGTTCAAGTCTGTTTCGACTAGCATCCGATGATTGCATCAGTTGTTCAAAAGTCTGTCGATCCATCGCCAACACTTCCACCGGATTCAATGCCCGTACCGTCATGTGGCTCTGACCATCCTGCAGAAGGCCACTTTCACCGAAGAACTCACCAGCGCTGCGCGTCGCATAAACCGCTTCCTGTCCGTGACTATCCCGGCAGATCATCTCCACATTACCCTCTGAGATGATATAAAAGTTCTGTGCGGGCTCACCTTCCCGCACGATAATTTCACCCGGCTTGTAAACACGCCGTTGTAAGTTGGCAGTCGCCGCAACCAGTTCAGCTGGTTTTAGCTGAGGCAGCGCTCTGGCCAGATAGCGATCATACACATGCCGCAGTTCCAGCACAAAAGCGATGAGTCCCGGCACAGTCACCAGCAGATTGTAGTACAGATGCATGAAGGGCCGCGTCGGCAGATACGGATTCAAGGCCGGGATGAATATTCCGAGCATGCCATTTTTGGAGGCCAGCCCAAACTTACCCGCCACGTCATAAAATGTGAGCATCGCCGGTTCCCGCCCCAGCGGAACAGCCGTGACAATACGGCCATCGGCCACAGTCCCCCAAACCTGACGAACCCCTTCGTAGATCGCATTCGAGTCCAGTAAAAACGTGTAGCTGATAAACAGATGCTCAAACGTATGGATCGTGGCGAAAAACAGCGAAAGCCAGATCCAGCGATTACGTGGGAATTGTGTCAGCAGCACCAAGGTCAGCGTCCAGCCCAGAAGTTCCCATATCAGATGGACAATCTCCAGATCAAGCTGGCCGAAAATACCACAGGCTGGCGGGCCACTGACCATATCACCACTGGCGTCGCGCGTGATTTCGCCGTTTGCATTGGGCGCGACAATCACACTTGCCGATAGACCTGTTGGGCTGACCTGACTATCCCGCAGCCCTGCCGCGACTGCCCGCTGAGCATAAACGTCACTATCGACAGGCGGTGGACAGGCCAGCGTCGTTTTGGTATTGGTCAAAACGAGCACACTGGTCTGCACAATATGCTCACTGACATGACCCAGTTGCAGCACAGTGATCACCGCGAAAACCGCAATCCAATGATAATGATCGATTTTCCACAGGCTTTCAAACAACATCACCGGCATCCACGGCAGCAGCATAAACAACACAATTATGTAGAGTGGTTGCCCCATCATCGACATTCCCACGCCCAGCATCACCGATACCACCGCTGTCGACAGGACGATCCGCAATGGGATGCGCTGAAAACTCAGAAAGTGACTGTACAAACGCATATTCATAGGAGCCTCCTTTAAGACCGGCGCAGCTTGCGCATAACGGGCACGATGAAAGCCAGATCGACGGCCAACACAAACACGATAATCACCATCAGAACGGGGATACGCGCCTGCCAATCCGCCAGAGTCGCCTGCTGGCTCATAGGTGCGGCAGCAGCCATCGACGCCGGAAGCAGCATCAACAGCCCTGTGATCAAAACTAAAACATGGAATCTCATAACATCTCCCTCACAGCTTATTGCTTTATATCCATCTTAGGGAAAACCGACAGGGGTGTCTTCTAACTAAAGTTATGATTTGGGGTTTAGATTTTCAGCGGAGGGATTCCAGCCGAGTTTCTGGCGAAGGTTCGCCAGAAACTCATGACATGCGTTCAGCAAAAGGGGTTAAACAGGTGCAACCGGCGCTTCGGCTTCGACTCGTTTTTCGCGTTTAATCGTTTCCAGCGCGCGCAGTTTGGGCGAAAGCCAGCCCACGACACCCACCACCAGCAGCGTCCCAAACCCGCCAAAAACCACCGCGCCGACCGGCCCCAGCAGCGCCGCCGCCACACCCGACTCAAATCCGCCCAGTTCATTCGATGTGCCGATAAACACGCTGCTCACCGACCCCACCCGACCCAGCATCTCATCCGGCGTATACGTCAGCAGCAAAGTATGGCGCACCACCACACTGATATTATCCAGCGCGCCTAACGTCAGCAGCATCGCAAATGAAAACCAGAAACTGGTCGAAACACCGAAAAGAATCGTTGCCACGCCGAAACCCGCCACCGCCAGCAGCAGAGTCCGACCCGCCCGTTTGAACGGAGGCCGGCGCGCGACAAACACCGCCATCAACAGCGCCCCAACCGACGGAGCCGCCCGCAGAATACCGAGCCCGGTCGCATCCGTCAGCAGAATATCCTTGGCGAAAACCGGCAGCAGGAAGGTCGCCCCGCCTAACAAAACCGCAAACATATCCAGCGTGATCGAGGCCAGAATCAATTGCGAATGGCGCAGAAAGCGCAGTCCGCCTTTCAGCGATTGCAACGGCGTTTCTTCCGGGGATGAATACGACTTCTGCTGACTGCGGATAAGCAGCAGCGCCACCACCAGCACGCCACCTGCTGCCGCATTGACCAGATAGACCATCGCCGCCTGCCCCGTCGCGGCAATAATCAGACCTCCTACCGCTGGCCCCAGAATCGACGAAAGCTGCCACACACTCGAACTCCATGCGATGGCATTGAAATAATAATCTTCCGGCACCACTTGCGGTGTGAGCGCCGATTCCGCAGGATTATTAAACGCGCGAGCCGCGCCGATCACCGCCAGCGTGACATACAATAACGGCAGCGCCCCCTGCGTAACAGACAACAGCGCCAGCACCAGCGAGCAGACAATCAGCACCACCTGGCTAATCAGCGTAATCCATTTGCGGTTATAGCGGTCAGCCATATAACCACCCGGCAGCGAGAACAACATTACCGGCAGCACCTGCACCAGACCGACCAGCCCCAGCGCGAAGGCATCATTCGTGCGCTCGTACAGTTCCCACCCCACCGCCACGCTGACCATCATTTCACCGATCTGCGCGACAAACCGCCCGCCGATCAGTAAACGAAAATCGCGGATTTTAAACGCGCCATAGGGGTCAAGCGGCGCGTCAGGAGCTTGTGATTCAACAGTCATCAGTTGGCCTTGTCTGGATTAAATTTCGGGATAACAGCAAACCTCTAGTATGCCACCACATCCCCACCCACACATCAGACCATATCAGTCCTGTCTTTCACCCAATCCCCATGCTATATTCAGAAACTGCCCCACCCGCTGAGCATATTCGTCCGGCACAGTCCGCATACCACCAATATGACCGCTGTTCGGGATCACCAGCCCTAACACAAACCCCGCTTCCAGCTCCCGAATGGGCGCACCGAAAATCGCGCAGATCACCGCATTGATAATAACCAGTCGTGTAAAGTAGCGTCGCATTGGTGTAATCTCCCCTACACCTGTTCATACCCAACCTGAATGTACGGCCAACTCTACCGGGGTTTTCTAAAAAACCACCCAGCACAGAAGGTATAGGTTTTCTAACGATGACAATTACACTCCATCTGCATTTACAGATAGTAAAGCAGCGCTGCTTCCTTTCGTACAGAAGTAAAGTGGAGGAGAGGTTCATGTTACGCCAACCAATCATCACCGATGAATTGCCGGAAGAAAACCCCGAAGCCGTGCAGAAGAATGCGGTCATCAACCCCTATGCCCTGGCAGAGCTGATTGCCGGGCGCAAGCTGAACTGGAAAGCAATGCCCGACCGCAAACGGATGCTGGAAGATATTCTCCAGACCCCGTATGAGGAACTGTTCGACCCCATCTACGAGGGGCCGCTCTATACCGGCCTGCGCCTCAACAGCAAAATGGAGCTGGAGCGGGTGCGCTCACCCCTGCTGGATATCGAAGTGCGGCTCGACATCAACGACTTCGAGCAACCCGTTGACTTAATCGACATCCGCACCCTGGCCGACCTTGGCCCGCGCTTCAACACCGACAACGTCGGCAGTATCGAAGTGCAGCATGCCGAGATGGAAGGCAGCCGCTATCTCTCTCTCACCGTCCGCCTGCCAGACCGCGATCGCTGGCAGCGGCTGGCGCAGGTGCTGAGCAAGGACCTCGTCGCTACCATTTCCTACGACCCGCAGGCCGTCGGCAACAGCAAGGACTGGACACCCCCCAACGGCACCTGGAGCGACCCCGGCACTTTCTTCAATGAAGCCACCGAATTCTTCGATCCCGTGCAGGGCGCCGTCGCCAACTGCTACTATATCGCTGCACTGGCGGCTGTAGCCTGGGCTAAACCCCACTTGATTCGCCACATCACCCGCGCTACCGGCCTCAACAACCAGCAGTTCACCAACCTCATCTACTTCTACAAACCGGACAGCGGCGGCACCATCGATAAACAGATCGAAGTCACCGACTCCGTGCCACTCACAGCCGGGGGCAACTTCATCTATGCCCGTTCCAGCGAATCCGGCGAAATCTGGCCCGCCGTCTACGAGAAAGCCTTTGCCAAGCTGGAAACCGGCACCAGCAGCGACCACCCCGACATCACCGCCACCGGCTGGGGCGATTGCGTCTGGGCCACCGCCCAGTTGACCGGCGGCAAACGCCACTACTACAAAAACCCCGACCACAGCGCGGACAGCCTCTGGAATCTTGTGCGCAGCAATTCACTCAGCCGCCGCACCTTCAATCCCATGACCGCCTGGACATACAGCTCTGGCACCGCCACCGACAAGAAAATCGTCTACGGGGATGCCAACATCGTCGCCTCCCACTGCTATACCGTCCTCGGCTGGGATTACCGCGATAACCGCAAATACATCGTCCTGCGCAATCCCTGGGGCAACACCGAGGCCGGCCTGTCCGTCGCCACCGGTAACTGGATCTCCTATGACATCAGCTGGTGGCGGCCCATCAACCTCGCCACCATCGACGGCACTTTCGCCATCGAAGCCTCCGCCTTTAAGACCTACTTCGCCGGGATAGGTGTCGTCAAGTAACCCCCACCATCAGCAGGTAACTCTACTCCCTCCCCGAATTCGGGCTGCGTCAGCGTCCCTTCGGGAGAGGGCTGGGGAGGGGTCACAACAGTCTATATTATCATTGAGATTTGATATGTGTTTAACGGGCAAGGGCGCTTGATCAAACAAAGCCCTCTTGTCCCTAAACTAAGTTTACACTCAAAGTGATGAACCCTTCAAATTCATAAACACCTTGCATCTTAGCGTTTATTTCCTTGCTTTTCAGAAGATTAAATCTTTGACTCAGCACTTTACTTTGCACTATGGACTGCGGACTAAAAGAGGACCAAATGACCGGACATCTGTCCACCCTGTCATAGACATTCTATGCTAGGCTGATAGAACAAAGTCTCTAAGTCACTTTGTGTCTTTGCGACTTCGCGCCTTTGCGTTGAATCTTTTGACTAAAGACTTGAGACTAACAACTATGGACTACTGTTGCCATTGCCGCCGCACCCCCCTCGGCGGCAGCAGCAACAAAAAAGGCCTTCAGCATATCGCTAAAGACCTTTTCAGACAGTACTTTACTGAAATCGGTTTTGCTCCCTTCGCCCTGAGGCTGCGCAGCGTCCCTTTGGGAGAGAAGGGCGAGGGGATGAGGGTAGAAAAACTAATGACTTCTTATCCCACCAGCTTCACAAACTTGCGCTTGCCCACTTGCAGCACCGCCGGCAGCATGTCCGGCGTAATCGTCGCGTTGGGGTCAGTCACCGGCGCTTCATTCAGCCGGATACCGCCCTGCTCCATCAGCCGCTTGGCTTCCTTGCCGCTGCTCACCATATTCAGCCGCCGCAGAATATCCAGCACACGTTCCTCGATTTCCAGCACTTCTTCGGGGATATCCTCCGGGATGCCGCCACCGCCACGGAACACTTCGTCCCAGCGTTTTTGCGCGGCCTGTGCGTCTTCCGCACTGTGGAAAATCGCCACAATCTCACGCGCCATCCGCATCTTCTCTTCGTTAGGATGCAGCTTGCCCTCCGCCAGCCCATCTTCCAGCGCCTTCACGTCGCTCGGAGACCAGCCCAGGATCAACTTATGGAAAACCGGCAGCGTCTTATCCGGCAGGCTCATCACCTTGCCATACATATCCCAGGGTTCCGCCAGCAGCGGAATATGATTCCCCAGGCTCTTACTCATCTTAATGTCGCCATCCGTACCCGGCAGGCTCTCACCCATAATAATGGCGATCTGCGGCTTCTGGCCCAGCCCCTGTTGCAGCTTACGCCCTGCGATCAGGATGTTGAACAACTGATCCTGACCGCCCACCTGCACATCGGCTTCCTGTGCCACCGCGTCATAACCCTGCATCAGGCCATAGAACAACTCATGCAGGTAAATCGGCTCGCCGCCGTCTAGCCGCTTTTTGAAGTTCTCGCGCACCAGAAACTGCTGCACGGTGAAGTTACTCGCCAGCCGGATAATATCGGCAAAATCCAGCGTGGACAGCCATTCATCATTCATCCGCACCCGCGTCAGGTCACGGTCAAGGATTTTGAACGCCTGCTCGGCATACGTCATCGCATTGTGTTCGACTTGTTCCCGCGTCAGTTGTTCACGCGCCTTGTCCTTGTCGGATGGGTCGCCAATCAGGCTGGTGAACGTCCCCACCAGGAAGGTCACATCATGCCCGTATTCCTGGAATTGGCGCAGCTTACGCATGGTGATGGTATGCCCCAGATGCAGATCCGCCGTACGCGGGTCATATCCACAGTACACCCGCAGCGGACGACCTGCCTTTTCAGCTTCAATCAGCCGTTCGCGCAGTTCCTTGCGCATCGTTTCCTTCGTTTCCGGGTCGCCATACGCCGCTCCGGACATCAAAACATCAACTTGTTCGTCAATCGTCGTTTTCGACTTATCGGTTGTGACCATTCTTCCCATTCCTCTTGTGCTGCGGCTCACTTAACAGGCGTAGTATATCACAACATCCCGCGCCAGATTAAGCACACTTCAGCACATCATGACCCTTTTTGACCCTTCCGTTCCAGCTTCAGAATCACAATTCCCAGCGGCGGAATCGTCAGGCTCAGGCTGTACGGCTGCTCATGCCAGAAAATATCATCCGTATCCAGCCCACCATTATTCCCGACATTCCCGCCCCCATAAGCGCTGGCATCACTGTTCAGCAATTCAGCATAATGCCCCGCTTCCGGCACACCCATGCGATACCCATAACGCGGCACCGGCGTAAAATTACAGGCGATAATCAGAAAATCGTCGGGGTCGTCAGCAAAGCGGATATAGCTGAACACACTTTGCTCAGCGTCATTCGGCTCAATCCACTGGAAGCCTTTCGGGTCAAAGTCGTGTTCCCACAACGCCGGTTGCGCCTGATAAAACTTGTTCATATCCGCAACCCACGCCTGCACTCCCTGATGCGTCGGTAACTCCAGCAAATGCCAGTCCATGCTGCGCGCCTCGCTCCACTCCGCCCACTGACCAAATTCCTGCCCCATGAAGGTCAGCTTCTTCCCCGGGTGCGTGAACTGATAACCATGCACCAGGCGCAGCGACGCAAACTTCTGCCACCAGTCACCGGCCATCTTCCCAATCATCGACCCCTTCAGATGCACCACTTCGTCATGCGACAGGGCCAGCACGAAGTTTTCGTTAAAGGCATACATAATCGAAAACGTCATTTTATTGTGGAAATAACGCCGATAAATTGGATTTTGCTTCATATAATCCAACACATCATGCATCCAGCCCATATTCCACTTCAGCGTGAAACCCAGTCCACCCAGGTAGACCGGACGCGACACCATGGGCCACGCTGTCGATTCCTCTGCGATGGTCATCGCGCCGGGAAATTCACCATGTACCAGTTCATTCAATTCACGCAGAAAAGCAATCGCTTCCAGATTTTCGCGGCCACCGTATTCATTCGGGATCCAGCCACCGGGCTCACGCCCAAAATCCAGATACAGCATCGACGACACCGCATCCACCCGCAAGCCATCAATGTGATATTCCTTCAGCCAGAAGAGCGCGTTCGCCAGCAGGAAATTGCGCACCTCATTGCGACCATAATTAAAGATATAGGTCCCCCAGTCGGGATGTTCGCCCTGACGCGGGTCAGCATGCTCATACAGATGCGTGCCATCAAAATAACTTAGTGCGTGTCCATCTTTGGGGAAATGCGCAGGCACCCAATCCAGAATCACACCGATGCCATGCTGGTGACAGTAATCGACAAAATACATGAAGTCTTCGGTAGTGCCATAACGGCTGGTCACGGCATAATAACCCGTCACCTGATAGCCCCATGAAGCATCCAGCGGATGCTCAGTAATGGGTAGCAGCTCCAGATGGGTGTAACCCATTTTCAAGGCGTATGCGACCAGTTGATGCGCCAGTTCACGGTAATCCAGCCATTCATCATCGGCATCATGCCGCCACGAACCCAGATGCACCTCATACATTGACATGGGTGTACTCAGCGTATTTTTCTCACGGCGTTCGCTAATCCATTCAGCATCGCCCCATTCATACTGCTGGATATCTGCGACAACCGATGCATTTTGAGGACGACGCTCGGTATAGAAGCCGTAAGGATCGGTTTTCTGCACCACATACCCATTTACTCTGGAGCGAATATCATAGCGATAAACTGCGCCCGCTTTCAGGCCAGGGATAAATAATTCCCAGATGCCACTTTCGACATGCAGCAGCATGGGATAAATACGCGCATCCCATCCATTAAAATCCCCGATCACACTCACACGCTGCGCATTCGGTGCCCACACTGCAAAGCTGACTCCTTTAACACCATCAATTTCGCAGATATGCGCACCGAACTTCTCATAAATATCCAGATGGCGCCCCTGACTGAACAGATACTCATCGTAATCTGTCAGACGTGGCAGAAAGCTGTAAGGGTCAGCAAATGTCTGTGTATCGCCTTCATAAGGGGCAATTTCATATTTGTAATGGATAGAATCATGCTGTCCGGGAATCGTGATTTCAAAAAAGCCCGACTCATGAATGCGCTTCATTTCTGTGCGTTGATCTCCGTGAATCACCCACGCTTTTTTGGCGTAAGGGTAAAATGCGCGGATCGAAACCTGTTCAGCATCCACGTTATGCGCACCCAACAAATCAAATGGGGTTCCGTGTTCACCTTTAATCAAAGAATTGAGCGCATCCACGTGAATTTCAGAAATCATATTGCCCTACCTGTCACTAGTCGATTAAGTCACACAATTACATTGGATTTTTATCAGTACGAGTATAGTCCCTTGTTAAGCCTTTCAGGGCTGAATATAATTCCAATGAGTGCCTGAAGCAAAAATTTTAAGGATATCTGATGAAAACCATGACCAGCGCTGAAATTCGCGAGGCATTTCTTGACTTTTTTGAAGAGATGAACCACAACAAAGTGGCCTCATCTTCTTTAGTGCCTGCCAATGATCCCACTTTATTATTTACAAACTCTGGCATGGTTCAATTTAAGGATGTTTTCCTCGGTCTGGATAAACGCGATTACAAACGT
Source organism: Aggregatilineales bacterium (assembly GCA_038258185.1). Taxonomy (GTDB): domain Bacteria; phylum Chloroflexota; class Anaerolineae; order Aggregatilineales; family Phototrophicaceae; genus JAIOHN01. The sequence continues at coordinate 13,672 of JBBSQD010000076.1, forward strand.
GCGGCCACTTCACAAAAGAGTATGCGCGTCAGCGGTAAACATAACGACCTGGAAAATGTCGGCCCCTCGCCGCGCCACCATACCTTTTTCGAGATGCTGGGTAATTTCAGCTTTGGCGATTACTTCAAAAAAGAGGCGATGCACTTTGCATGGGATTTATTGACCAAAGTTTATGGTCTGCCCGAAGATCGTTTGGCCGTAACCATCTACGAAAAAGATGATGAAAGTTATGATCTGTGGGTCAATGAAATTGGCGTCAGTGCCAAGCGAATTGCCCGTTTAGGCCCGGATGATAATTTCTGGCAAATGGCGGAAACTGGCCCATGTGGCCCGAACACAGAAATTCACTGGGACAAATTCCCTGAGCTTGGCGAAGATGGCATCATCCATTCTCTGGAACAGGATGATGATCGCTTCATGGAAATCTGGAATCTGGTGTTTATGCAGTTCAACCGCACCCAGCCCGACCCGGAACATACCGGTCAATTTGACGAACCTCTGCCAGCGCCCGGTGTCGATACGGGCATGGGACTGGAGCGACTCACGGCTGTGTTGCAGGGTGTGAATGCCAACTACGAGACCGATCTGTTTATGCCCATCATCACAGCCGTTCAGCGTCTCACTGGCGACACTGATGAACAACGTGATGCCAATATTGTACCCTACCGTGTCATCGCCGACCACATCCGCGCCGCGGTCTTTCTGGTGGCGGATGGCGTGATGCCTGGTGCAAAAGGTCGTGACTCGGTTTGCCGTCTGGTGATCCGCCGTGCGGCCCGCTTTGGTTCCAAGCTCGGTTTTAACGAGCCCTTTCTGGCGCAGATCGCGGACGCTGTTTTTGATGTCATGGGTGGGCATTATATCGAGCTAATCGAACAATCTCATGCCATCAAGCGCGTGATTACCCAGGAAGAAGTCCGTTTCCGGCGCACATTGGATCGCGGCTTAAGCGAGATGCAAGCGCTTCTGACCGACTTATCAAACGCAGGCAAGTCTGAATTGCCGGGTGAGCAGGCTTTTTATCTCAAGGCCACGCTTGGTTTACCGTTAGAAGTCATTCAGGATATTGCTCAGGAACACGACTTTACGGTTGATCTGACTGGCTTCCATAAAGAAGAAGACCGACATTCCGAAGTCAGTGGTGGTGGGCAGGCTATGGGCCAAATCGCTTCAGCCGAGGTGTATCTGAACTTGCTCAACACCCTTAAGTCAGACGGCGAATTAGGTGAAAAGGGTGTGCAGTATGACCCTTATGGTCCAACAACAGTGGATGATCGTATGATCGCCCTGTTACAGGATGGTCGCCCGGTTGAAAGCGTGATCGCCGGGGAACGCGTCGAAGTCATTCTGGGCCATACCCCATTTTATGTCGAGGCTGGTGGTCAGGTCAGCGATACCGGCACGATCAGTGGGCCGGGTTGGGTCATTGAAATTGAAGACATGCACAAACCTGTAGCTGGCCTTATCGTCCATGAAGGCGAAGTCATTGAAGGCACCCCACACACAGGGGATAAAGCCACGGCCCAGGTGGATGTCGAACGTCGTGGCGATATTATTCGCAATCACACCGGCACCCATTTGCTGCATGCAGCGTTGCGCAACCGTCTGGGTAACCATGTCCAGCAGCGTGGTTCATTGGTCGCGCCGGATCGTCTGCGTTTCGACTTTGCGCATGATGGCAAAATATCGGGTGAAGACCTGAGTAAAATCGAGGCCGAAATCAACGATGTGATTCTGGTCAACTATCCAGTCAAATCTCTGGAGAAGTCTCTGTCTCAGGCCCGTCAGGAAGGCGCGATGGCGCTCTTTGGCGAAAAATATGGCGACACCGTGCGCACGATCACCATTGCCAATAATGATGACCGCTACAGCTACGAACTGTGTGGCGGGGTCCATGTCCGTGAAACCGCCGAAATCGGCCTGTTGGTTATTGTCGGTGAAGGGAGTGTCAGCGCGGGTATTCGTCGTATCGAGGCACTGACCGGACACGCCGCCCGTGAATATGTTCAGGAAAATCTGAATAAGCTCCATAACATTGCCAATCGGCTGGGTACCACAACTGATGATGTCGAGAATCGCGTAATCGCCTTGCAGGATGAGCTAAGCACCCAGAAGAAAGAATTGACCAGCCTGCGCCGTGAAATCGCGCGTTATAATTTTTCGCAGCAAATCGAGAATATGGAAACCATTGGCGGGGTGCCTGCGTTAATTGCGCAGGTCGACAATATGACGATGGACAACCTGCGCGAAATCTCCGATTGGTTCCGCAACAAGGTCAACAGTGGCGTGATGGTGATCGGCAGCGACATCGAAGGCAAGCCACAACTGCTGGCAGCCGTGACAGATGACCTGACCAAACAGGGACTTCATGCCGGAAATCTCATCAAGTCGATTGCATCGGTAGTGGGTGGCGGTGGTGGTGGCCGCCCCAATCTCGCGCAGGCGGGTGGTAAAGACAGCACACAGTTACCCGCAGCCTTAGATAAGGCACGGCAGATCATTGCTCAATCGATCAAGAACTAAAGGCGCATGACCAGCCGAGGCGACAGGCCGGAATTTATCCAACTGGACAGCAGCGATGACATACCATCGGTACGTGATCGCCTGTCCTTTTTTCAAGGTAAACGGGTGCTGCTGATCTGGCCCGAAGAAGGGACAGTCCTCACCCGCAAATTGGACCTTGTGCTGATTCAACGTGAGGCCATGCGTCGCGCCATTCAACTGGCGCTGGTCACCCACGATTCTCAGGTCATCAAACACGCCAATGAATTAAACATCAGCACCTTCGAGACCATTGGTTCCAGCGAACGCGGGCGGTGGAAGCGGGGGCGGACAAAGGTCTTTGCCGGACGTTTCCGTCGCCCTACCGACTCACAGGATCCCGAAGACCTGATACCCGTTGCCAGCCGGATACGCGTTGAAGAAACACCAGAATCACGTGCGCGGCGCCGCGTAACCCGTCTGATCATGTTGATTGTCTTGATTCTGATTACTGCCGCCGCCTTGTTTATTGTCTTACCCAGCGCAACTGTCACAGTACATCCAGCGCAGAGTATCGTCAGCGCTGAAGTTGATCTCACCGCTGACCCGGAAGCACGTGAAGTCGATATCGAAAACGCGGTGATTCCAGCAACCCGTCTGCAACTCACCATCGAAGAAACCAGCACCACCTTCACGACTGGCTCACAGGACTTGGCAGATATTCCCGCAGCCGGATCAGTCGTTTTTGTGAACCAGACCAATGCCTCGGTAACTATCCCTGAAGGCACTACCGTCAGTACCAGTGCGGGAACCCCTATTTTATTCCGCACTTCGCAGGAGGGAGTTGTCCCTGCGGGCGTAGGCCAACAGCTTGAAGTCGCTGTGGAAGCCTTACAAAGCTCTGCCGGGACTATCGGTAACATCGACAGCGGCTTGATTAACACCGTTGTGGGCTCACTGGCGGAATCGGTCACCGTGCTTAATGTGAACCCGACAAGCGGCGGACTGAGTCGCTCGATTACTGCCGTCAGTCAGGCGGATATTGATCGTTTGCTGGCAACCGTGCGCCAGCAGTTACAATCCCGCGCTTTTATCGAGATGCAGCCATTACTTGAAGAAACCCAGTTTCTCATTCCAGAAACTATCGCCATTATCGAAGAACGCAATGACTGGACAGATTTCAGCGCGGATATCGGTGATGTGGCCGAATCCTTGACACTCACTATGCGGGCCACTATCCAGGCGATTGCTGTCAATGAAAGCTTTGGACGGCAGATTGTCTTTACCCGGTTGGCGCAGCAGATCCCCCGTGGGCGCGAGGTCAATTCTGACACCATTTCCTATAATCGCGGCCCGGTGAGTCAGGTGTTCCAGAATGGCGAAGTGACTTTCAGCATCACTGGCGATGCTGAGGTGACGAGTAATATTAATACTGGCCTGCTCCAACAACGTTTGGCCGGTCGCTCAATTAATGATGCCCTTGCCTACATGATCAGCGAATTTGATCTCGACCCTGACCTGATGCCGGGAATTCAGATTTCACCGGACTGGTTTGGTCAGTTACCATTTTTACCCGTGCGCATCAACATTCAGATTGAAAAATCTTCGCCATGAAAAGCGGTAAACTTCTGGGTATTGACCACGGAATTAAGCGCATCGGCATCGCAGTCAGTGATATGAATTGGCTGCTCGCGCGGGAATTGACCGTGATTAAGCGTAAGTCTAAAGCCGAGGATTTTGCACGCATCAGTCACATGGTAGACGAGCAGAAGGCTATCGCATTGATTATTGGCATACCCACCAATTACGAAGCGGCTCCCGGCACTCACACTCAGGCAGATACGGTACGCTTATGGATAGAGCGCCTGCAAGAGATCATCCCGCTACCTGTGGTTTTATGGGATGAACAGCTTTCCAGCGAAGATGCTAAAATGCTGGCGCGTCAGCAACGCCGTAAATCTACCCTGCCGATTGATGACCTCGCAGCGCGTGTGATTCTGCAAAGTTATCTGGATGCGCTGCGCAATGGTCTGGCAGACGCGCCACCGATTGCGGAGGGATAACGTATCTTTACACACACTCTCTGACCGCTATACTACCCTTAATATTTGGTACAACGGAGCTGCATTCATTTGGGACGCGCCTTACAACTCCTGCTGCTGATTGTGGTAGCAATCGTCATGCTCACTATCATTTGTGCCGCTGGCTTGTTTCTGATTTCTGGAGGAAGTCCGGTTGATTTTGTTCAAACGGAGATTATTCGCTTTCAATTGGCCTCACGCCAGGATGATTTAAATCGTCCGATAGGGGTCGATAATTCAGCGGTACGCTTTACGGTCAATTCAGGTGATTCCCCCCCCACCATCGCCAACAATTTATTCAACACCAGCCTCATCAGTGACGCCGATCTGTTTGTGGATTATGTACGTGTGGCCGACTTGGATGTGGAATTAGAAGCAGGTGTTTACTTCCTCAATCAGACCCAGACTATTCCTGAAATCGCTCTCACCCTGACCGACTCGCGCAGCAGCAATATTCCCTTTCGCATTCTCGAAGGCTGGCGTATCGAAGAAGTGGCGGACACCATTGATCGCAATCGCCTGTTTGGCTTTAGCGGGGCAGAGTTTCTTGCGGCAGTCAGCGCTGGTGCCGATGTTGATCCTGCCTTTGCCGGATTAGTGGGTTTGCCACCGGGCGCATCATTAGAAGGCTTTCTATTCCCGGATACCTATCAGCTTCCGCCGGATGTAACCCCCACCGGCCTCCGTCAGATTCTGCTGGATTCATTTCTCGAAAAAGTCACTCCCGATTTACGCGATGCAGCGACTTCACAGGGATTATCAATTTATGATGTGGTAACACTGGCCTCCATTGTCGAGCGCGAATCCGTTCATGCCGACGAGAATCCGCAGATTGCCGGGGTTTATCGCAATCGGCTTGATATTGGCATGAAAATGGATGCCGACCCCACCGTGCAGTATGGCATCGGCTTTCAGGGTGGGACGTGGTGGCCGCAGATCACGCAGGCTGATTACACCAGCACGATTTCGACTTACAATACCTATCTGGTGATTGGCTTACCCCCCGGCCCGATTGCCAATCCCGGCATTGAAGCCATTCGATCAGCCATTTATCCACAACAATCTGAATATATCTATTTCCGGGCGGATTGCAGCGGCAACGGCTATCACAACTTTTCGCGCACCTTCGAGGAGCATGTAGCCAATGGGTGCCAGTAAGTGGCTCATCAGCCTACTACTGCTATCTACCTTAAGCGCCTGCGCCGTGGGCAACTCACCCACCGAAATTAAACGGATCGCTCTGTTAGCGCCGTTTGAGGGTCGCTACCGCGAAATTGGTTATGATGCTTTATACGCGGCGCGATTAGCATTAAGCGATTCGCAGGCATCACATATCGAACTGCTAGCCGTGGATGACGGGGGTTCAGTCTCATCGGCAACGGATCGCCTGCTGGCTTTGCAGGACGATCCACTGGTGACGATGGTGATCAGTTTAGGGTATGCGACAGCAAAAGCGGAGAAACCGCTCAACACAGATGCGCCATTACCCTTACTGATTGTCGGTTATTGGGATGCACAACCTGTTGACGAATCCACCTGGATTTTAGCCAGTGCCGAAATCGCAAATCGCATCATGACAGAAGGTGATATAGCTATCACAGATGCGGCTATGATTGCGGAGTCGTTTACATGCGCCGATATTTGTGCGCTGAAACAATTCGCGCAGTTATCAGCAAACTTTGATCAGACTACAGTCGTTTCCAGCGCACTACTCCCTCAGCAGGAATTTATCGAGCGCTACCAGCAGAGCGATCAATTTGCGCCGCCACCCGGTCTGCTAACCACTCTTACCTATGACGCCATGTCGATTGCGATTGATGCGTCACAAACACAGTCAGATCGTGCGCAAATTCAAGCGTATATCACCGAAACAACGTTTGCCGGACTCAACGGAGAGATCCGTTTCACAGATGGATACTGGGCAAATGCCCCGCTGCATGAATATATCTATGACGAGAACGGGCAGCTTCAAACTCGGGATAATTAACTTCAATCTCAGGTGTGTTTTTCGCCAAAAATCGTATCGTAAAACAGGGGCAAAGCTTCTACAGGACTTGAACTGTATGCCAATGCCTGTTCAATATGTGCATAACAGGCTGGCAAAAGCGCTGCATCATTGGCATAAACTGTCACCAATTCATCACCTTTATGCACTTTATCACCCACATTAACCCGCACTTTTACACCTACAGCCAGATCAATCTCATCTTCTTTTTTCTCTCGACCTGCACCTAACTCAAATGCCGCCAGTGCGATCTCTTTCGCTGCCACCCGTGAAATATAACCATCACGCTCCGCTTTTACAGACTCGACAATCTTGGCCTGCGGCAATTTTGCGGGATCATCAACCATTTCCACATCCCCCTTTTGTGCGGCCACCATCGCCCGGAATTTATTCAGCGCAGCGCCATTTTCCAACTGCTGCTGCAACATCTGATGAGTTTCCGTGGCATCAAACCAGCGCTCACCCTGTCCGGCCAGACGCAGCATATAAGCCGCTACCTCCAGACAATGCTGGCGCAGATCATCCGGCCCGCCGCCATTGAGCGTTTCAATCGCCTCGGCCACTTCCAGCGAATTCCCCACAGCCTGCCCCAGTGGTTGATTCATATCCGAAATCACAGCGATCATATCCTGCCCCGCATCCACACCAATTTCGACCATCATCCGTGCTAATTGATGGGCATCATCCAGGTTGGTCATGAAAGCCCCATCGCCCATTTTGACATCCAGCACAATGCCATCCGCCCCAGAGGCGATTTTTTTACTCATAATGCTGCTGGCAATCAGCGGCAGGCTGGTTACAGTCGAAGTGACATCCCGCAGGGCATATAATTTGCCATCGGCGGGTGCTAATTGACGTGACTGCCCTGACAACACCATGCCATTTTCCTGCGCCAGCCGTTCAAATTCATCAGTTGACAGATTAACATCAAAGCCCTGAATGGCTTCCATTTTATCCAGCGTCCCACCAGAGAAACCCAGCCCACGGCCACTCATCTTGGCTACGGGGACGCCGCAGGAAGCAACCAGCGGCAGTACGACCAGAGTCGTTTTATCACCCACGCCCCCCGACGAATGTTTATCTACCGCGTAACTGCCCAGTATTTTTCTCAGGCTTAATATTTCGCCAGAATGCGCCATCGCCAATGTCAGCCAGGCAATTTCCTGACGGCTCATCCCGCGAATGTAGACGGCCATCAACAAGGCAGATGCCTGGTAATCCGGCACATCATCATGGGTATAGGCTTCTACAAACCAGCCAATCTGCTCCTCAGTCAATGCTAGGCCGTCCCGTTTATTTGCGATAAGATCAATCATTCGCATCAGAAAATCTCCTGAGGTATTCACGAATACTTATGTTCCTTATCTTACTCACAATGTTGATCTTTGGGGTAATCCACAGCTTACTGGCTGAGCGTGGCGTTAAGCAGGCCTTTCTCGACTATTTTGGCGTATATGCCTATCACGGCTTTTATCGACTGCTGTATAACATTCTGGCAGCGCTTATGCTGCTTCCGGCTTTGTGGTTTTTAATCCGTAATCCGGGGCATATCATCTGGCAGGTAGAAGGCCCACTCGCATTCGTGCTTTTGCTGGTGCAGGTGGTTGGTCTGGTTGGATTAGTCATCTCGCTCATTCAGATTGATCTGGGGCAGTTCACAGGTTTAAGCCAACTCATGGCTTACCTGCGCCATCAACCACTGCCATTACCGCTGGAACCCTTACAAACGGGCGGGCTTTACAGTCTGGTCAGGCACCCCCTGTATTTATTCTCGTTACTGCTCATCTGGCCACAACAAACCATGACAGAATCTTTACTGGTTTTCAATATCGCAGCAACGTTATACTTTGTCCTTGGCTCACGCTTGGAGGAACGTCGTTTACTGGCAGTTTTTGGCCAAACCTATGCTGATTACCAAAACCGGGTAGCATGGCTTATTCCCTTGCCTTTTCGGCGATAAGATTTTAATCTTATGCTCACTTGTGTATGCTAATCTCGAACTCTAAAATTTACAGGGAAACATCATGGACGCAACAAAAAATCAACGATCAGGCGCGGTTAACCCCAATCAGCAGCGCAATATGTTAATTATCGGAGCAATTATCGCCGCTGCCGCTGTAGTGGCCATGCTGGCAATCGTTATCTCCAGCAATAATGTGGTCAGCGGGCGAGCAGAAGGTTACGATTCGCTGCCGCAAAGCCGTACATCCGACGGTGCTTTTGTCCTCGGCAACCCGGATGCACCCATCACTATCATCGAATTTGCGGATTTTGCCTGTCCTCACTGTCAGGATTACGCCCCCACCATGCATCAGCTTATTGATGAGTTTGTCGTCACGGGCAAAGCCAAACTTGAATATCGCATGTTTATCAGTGGTGCCGACCCCACCTACGGACCCTATGTGGCACAGTTAGCCGAATGCGCTGAAGATATGAAACCCGGCAGCTTCTGGCAAGCACATGATACGCTGTTTGAGTTAGGCAGCCGCGCCCGTTTTAACAGCACTACCGCCAGCACCCTGGCGGATCGGCTGGGGCTGCAATACAGCGCTCTGCTGTCCTGTGCAGAAAAAGCGGATCAGTATACGAACGATGTGCGTGTAGGCGATAGCCTCGGTGTCGCCAGTACTCCCACCATTATGTACCGCATTGATGATGGTCGTCCGCAGTTCGTTAATGCCGATGGTCGTGTATGGGATCGTGGCCCTGTCCCGTATGAAATTCTGGGTGCGTTGATCAGTACCGCTCAACTCCAGTAAACATTCGATCTCTAATCGACAAATCAAAGGCGCAGGTATAATCTGCGCCTTTTGTTTATGTATGCACCTATTTTAGATCATCTAACCGCTTGACAGACTGAAGTCGTCCCTACTATAGTTAGGGTACTATGAACACTAATATCCCTGAACGAACTGACGAATGGCTTTTGAGTGTCGCTGTTGACGTGGTGATTTTTACACTGCGCAATAAAGACCTGCAGGTTTATCTCGTGCAGCGCCATGAAGAAGGTTATGAAGGTCACTGGTCTCTGCCAGGCGGCATCATTCGCATTGATGAGGGTCTGGAAGAAGCCGCCCTGCGTCATTTACGCAAGCAAACTGCTGTCGAGGATATTTATCTCCAACAGCTTTATACGTTTGGCATCCCTCAGCGCGATACCCGCCGCCGTGTGATCAGCGTGGCCTATTTTGCGCTGGTTTCACCAGACCACCTCACACGGGAATATCTGGGGGAAAATAATGGGGAAAGAGCGTGGCACAGCGCCTATGATTTGCCTGAACTGGCTTTTGATCACGCGGAAATGCTCGATGTTGCCCTAACGCGTCTGCGTTACAAAATCGAATATTCCGCCGCCGCATTTGAACTCATGCCGGCGGAATTTACCCTGCGCGAGTTGCAGGAAGCCTATATGATTATCCTCAACGATCATGGTCTGGATAAGGCCAATTTCCGCAAGAAAATTCGAGAAGCGCGGATTGTGGAACCGATCAGTCGCTATAAAAATACGGGGGGGCGTCCGGCAAAACTCTATCGCTTCCGTAAAGACGCACAACTGGAATCCAAAGCACGGCGCTTTTTCCCCTAGAACTTTTAGCATATTTTACGTTTAAGGAATGATCCATGC
>JBBSQD010000077.1:0-23621 GCA_038258185.1 Aggregatilineales bacterium
TCCGACTTTGTGATACACTAATTTTGATTTCGGCATTATTGTACCACTATTTTTCCAGCCACTCACTGAGGAATACTATTGCCTGGGCCGACTCTGACTTTCGCCTTCATGATTGCCACCCTGCTGGGAGCGGGTTTTCATTTCATTGTGGGCGGTGATATCCGCCGTTTAGCAATGTTTCTGCTGGCCGCCTGGGTGGGGTTTGCGTTGGGTCATATGCTCGGCGCGCTCTTTGAGATTAACATTCTGAATATCGGAACCCTGCGTGTAGTATCTGCGGCGGCAGGTGCGCTGGTGGCCTTGATTGCCGCTTTTGTCCTGACTGCTGGCCGCGCGCAGCGGTCTGCTCAACGCTAAAAGGGTCACTTCACAATGAATAATACCCCTCCACAATTACCTCCCGTCCTTCACACGATACCCGAACCGACAGAAAGCAAATGGACGATTCGGCGGATTACGATGATCGCCGGGGGTGCTTTAATTGGTGTCATCCTGCTGGTATTTGCCAGTGGTGTGCTGCTGGCATTGCTGACCAATGCCGAACAGACCGCGCCACGTATCCAGATCATCCGCGACATTTTTCTGATCATTTTGTCCCTGCAGGGCATCCTGATCGTGGTGGCGCTGGCGGTGCTGGTTTTGCAGATTGCCCGCTTAATCAACCTGTTACAGAACGAAATTAAGCCCATTCTGGAAAATACTCAGGAAACTCTAACCACTGCCAAAGGCACGGTTGAGTTTGTCAGTAAGAATGTCGCCGAGCCAGTGGTATACGTGAACGGCTTTTTAGCCGGTGTTCTGGTGCTTTTCCGTGAGTTATTTGGTCTGCGTCGAGCGCTGCGCCGCCGGGGTGATAATGAATCAGCAGAATAATATCGACATTGATGGTGAGAAGGTTTTCTGGGGCTTTTTCTTTGGGCTGGCTGTGGGTGCTGTGGCGGCCTTATTCGCCTCACCCCGCAGCGGAAGCGAAACCCGTCAGCAGTTGACCGAGTCCGGGCAGCAGTTGCGTGAAAAGATTGAAGCGACAGTCACCCCCACCGACCCGGTTGCTGAAAGTCTGGCCGAGGGCAAAGCTGCCGCGCGTCGTCGGCGTTCTGAGCTTGGGCTGGATAACGGCGTTTAGGCTGTTTCGATGCGCTGAAACGCCGCTCCAATCGCTGCGATAACATCATGCGCCATCACGCTGCGCGAGCTGTGACAGGCTTCCGCAGCCAGCGTACCCGCCAAGCCATGCACATACCCCGCGACCACTGCCGCATCAAACAGCGCTAATCCCTGCGCCAGAAAACCCACAACCATACCGGCCAGCACATCGCCAGTACCAGCTTTTGCCAGCGCGTCGGTCTTAAACGGTAACACCGCGACCTGACCTCCCGGCTCCGCGATCAGCGTATGAGCGCCTTTCAGCACCACAATCGCCTGCCATTCTGCGGCTTTCTGCGTCACAATCGACCAGCGATCCTGCTGGACTGTGGCCGTATCCGTTTGGGCTAAACGCGCCATTTCACCGGGATGCGGTGTCAGGATGGTGTGGGCGGGTAACTTTTCCCACCAGTTGGATTGTTTCGCCAGCAGATTCAGCCCATCGGCATCAACCACCAGCGGCGGCAATTCCTCACCTTTAAAATGCTCAAGCAGTGTATTGAGCAAATCTTCAGTTTCCTGCGCCTGCCCCCAACCGGGGCCGACCAGAACCGCTTTTGCCGTGCGCGCCTGCGCCAGCAGATTACCCGACTCGTCCGGCGCAGGCGTGGCGGAAATCGGCACCCATACAGGTTCCGCGAGATTGGCGGCAATGGTGCGAATCACACTCTCCGGCGCCGCCACTGCGACCAGTCCTGCGCCGACCCGATAAGCGGCATGGGCAGACAGGGCAGGGGCGCCAAAATAATTCGGTGATCCGGCCATAATGAAGGCTTTGCCAGTGCTGCCTTTATGCGCATTGGCGGATCGATCTGGCAGCTTACCCCGCACAAATTCACCATCGACCAGAAAGCGGGTTTCAGCGGCTAACGGCTCTGTGTCTGCCGGAATATCAATCGGGGCGATGCGTAATGCACCGACCGCTCCCGCGCCGGGAAACTGAAACAGGCCCGGTTTCGCAGCGATAAAGGTCATGGTTTCATCGGCTGGCAGGGTGTGTTCATCCATCTCGCCACTGTCGCAATCCACACCGCTGGGGCAATCCACCGCCAAAATATACGGTGGCAGAGTACGTGAGGTCGGGGAAGTCGGGTCGATAAACACGGGCGAATCGGTATGGGATACATCCAGCGCCTGTTTGACGGCTTGCAGCACTTTGACCACTTCGGGACGCAGCGGCAGATGGATGCCAATGCCGAACAGGGCATCGAGGACAACATCTGAGGTGGCGATCATATTGCGCAGGACGCGGTAACGCTGATCATCGTCTGCGTTGGCGATGAACAGACCAGCATCAACCACCGCTTTGAGATGCGGATCATTTTCGTCGCGTTTGCGTAGCAGATAAAAGCGCACCAGTGCCGGACTTTGCTCAGCGATCAGGCGTCCGGCCACAAGGCCATCGCCACCATTATTGCCGGGGCCGATCAGCAACGTGATATGCACTTCGTCGCGGCCCTGGATGATTTCCAGCACACGCTGGGTAATTGCCTGACCCGCGTGGTCCATCATGGTCGCATAACTTAAACCATTGGCATCTGCCGCCGCTTCGATCTGGCGCATTGTGTCTACTGTGACGACCTTGATCATAATCTGTACCCCTAGCGCTTGTCTGATTACCCTTAATGTAACGCCCCGCAAAACAAAAATCCAGCAGAGGGCTGCTGGATTTCATGGTTACTCAGTTTTGGTCGCGTGGTTGAGTGTTTAGTGATCGCGGTTGACGACCTGATTTGCCATTTCGATGAGTTCATCTTTGGCAGGTGAAGGGCGCAGCACGTCGAGGCTGTTAATGGCCTGCTGTGCCAGCATCTTGGCCTGCATCTGCGCTTTTTGAATCGCATCCCCCTGCAGAAGTTTCCGCTTGATGGATGCCAGTGGGTCGTTGTCGTCTTCTTCGGCCAGCGCAACGTCTTCGCGGACAGCGGTTGTCGAGCCGCCATTTGTCGCGTAAACTGTGCCTACGCCTTTGCCCTGTGCCAGATCAATACCGGATGTTTTGCCCAGTTGCTCACTGTCGCCGATCAGATCAAGAATATCATCGATAATCTGAAAGGCGAGGCCGATATTAAAGCCATATTCGCCCAGAGCCTGGGCTTCAGCCTCGGTGCCATTCGCCAGTTTTGCGCCCAGCATCCCGGCAGCTTTGAACAGCGCCGCGGTCTTGAGAGCGATAATGTCATAATACACTTCGCGCGATAAGTTGCCGTCTTTGGCGGCACTGGCCTGAAGTGTTTCACCTTCCACCAACGCGACTGTCGCATCGGCTAAAAGGATGTTGAGGTCTTTGAATGGCGCCATCAGTTCATAGACTTTAGTGAACAGAAAGTCACCCGTCAACAGGGCGAAAGTGCGCCCCCAGATGGCATTGACAGATGGGCGTCCGCGCCGGACTGTGCCGTGATCGTTGATATCGTCATGTACCACACTGGCTGTATGCACCAGCTCAACAGCCGCCGCAACGGAGGCCACTGAATTGATATCTTCACCACCCAGGGCAGCGTAACTAAGCAGTGCTAAGCGAGGGCGAATGCGCTTGCCCCCCGCCGCCAGAATGTGATGGCTGGCTTCCTGCAAAATCGTCACATTACTGTTGACAGCCTCAGACATGATCTCTTCGACGGCCCGCATTCCATGGTTAATATTCATCTGCTGTCTGCCTTATTATTGAAGCTGATGATTTCGTTTGTTACTTTCAGAACTAACTAAATCTATTTTACACGATATAACTGGGGGTTGTCAATTAAAGGAGGACGCCAGTGGAAGGTCTTTAATCCACTGGTTATTTTAGCACGCAGACAGAGCCGGATTAATAAACTGGTTACCGCTCAATATGGGCAATAGGCAGGGCAAATGTGAAAGTGCTGCCTTTGCCGACGACACTCTCCAAGTGCACGGTGACATCGTGGCGTTCCAGGATAAGCTGGACAATCGCCAGACCGACTCCCATGCCACCAAATTGGCGGGTCGAGGAGCTGTCGACCTGATAAAACGTCTGAAAAATATCCTCGAATTTATCTTCAGGGATGCCAACACCATGATCTTTCACGCTGATAAACACGCGGTTGTCCATATGCTGCGCGCTGATCTCGACCACGTTCTTGCTGAATTTCAGCGCGTTGTCGATCAGCAGTTGCAGCACGGTGCTGATATTCTGCCGATCACCCATAGCCGGTGGCAGTTGGGCTGGCAGGTAAATTTTGATGCGATCAATATCGTCTTTATGCTTCCAGGTGCGCCGCAGATTGCGCATGGCAGACTCGACACATTCCCGGACGAGCAGCACCGCGATGTTCATTTCGTCCATGCTGTTAGCCAGTTGCGTGATGTTCTTGACAGCAGCCTCTAAACGCGCCGTCGCGTCCAGCGCATATTCCGCCAGCGTGGAATTATTAGCGTCTTCTGCCAGCAGCGACACGGCAGACTTCACCTGCAATAACGGCGTGCGCAATTCGTGCGAAACATTGCGGATAATCGCGCTTTTGAGCAGGGCAATCTCATCACCGGATTTTTTCTCGGTGCTTAGTTCGGCTGTCAAATTCTGAATCTCACTGGTGAGCGCATCCACTTGTTCCATGAGTTTGGCATGAATCGCTTTTTGCTGCAGGACCTGCAGAATCTGATGATAGGCATAACGGGGTCGGGTCGGCAGGATGATATCGGTACTATCCTGCAATTCGGCCTGATCATAATCGTCGGTAATCAGAATCCGCGTAGTCTGGGACTGCTGCGCCAATAACTGGAAGAAAGCCAGAACCGACTCGCTGCTTTCCGTGGCAATGACCACATCGGGCTGCTGAGTATTGCAGATGTTCTCCGCCTGATCCAGATGTTGCGCGATGAATTTAGGCTCGATAAACACCAGCAGGGTTTGTAACCAGCCCGGAATATCGCCCTCTGGCAGGATACACATCATTGAAAACACCGTAGCCAGTTGCGAAAGCTCGTCTTCTTGTAGCGCCACTGACGTGCGTGAAGTATTGATCATATTTACGCTTCCTTTTGCTGCCATAACATGCCAAAGGCAAATATCAACTAATCGTCGTCAGTTTTTTCGAGTGCTTGTCGGAAAACATCCAGGCCGGGACGCTCGGCATTACACTGCGGGCAGCCGGTAAAAGCATCTTCGATTGGGATCTTATGCCGTTCGCAAAACGCCTCGACCTGCAGCATGCGCCCCAACCCCAGCAACCTGGGTTTTACAGTAACCCGTAAGCCGAGGTTGGGGCTGGCGTTGGCGTTCAGAATCTCTGGCACGGGACATTTCGCGCAGTCACCGGGTCGCCAGGGGAGTGATTCAAAATTTTCCTTGATTAAGCGGCATTCCTGCACATTTTTGCCACGATGAAAGTCCTGATGATAATGACGGCATTCTTTGCCGGCAGGTGTTCGCATAGTTGAAGGTCTCGATTTATCGTATTTTACTGTTTTACTTTAGCACACTTCCTCTCAATGATAAATTAATGGGAGATCGTTTTTAGGTAAGATTTAGCCAATTTTTGGCCGCTGTAGGTAATCCACTAAGTGTTCCCTTCTGAATCGTGCATTCTGGAAGGGCCTCCAGGAAGTTTTGACCATAGCCTTTGCTCACAATACGCCGGTCGAAAATGGTCACCACACCGCGGTCAGACTTGGTGCGGATCAACCGGCCAAAGCCCTGACGGAAGCGCAGAATAGCGTCGGGAACGGCGTAATCACTGAACGAGTTGTCATAAGTTTCTGACCGGGCGGCAAAGATCGGGTCGGACGGTACAGCAAACGGCAGTCGTACAATCACCAGTGCGCTGAGCGATTCGCCGGGGATATCGACCCCTTCCCAGAAACTGCGTGTGCCTAAAAGCACCGCGCGTTCAGTGGATTTGAAGCCTTCCAGTAAAGCCTGACGGCTGGTGCCATCACTCTGATCGTAAACCGTGATATCACCCAGTGCCAGACGGGGTGTGATCGCCTGCGCGGTCTGGCGCAGATGCGTATAACTGGTGAATAAGCCCAGCACGCGGCCATTGAGTGCCGCCGCCAGCTCGATAATGCCGCGCTCAACCGCCTGCTGATATTGATTGCGGTTGTTCGGTTCCGGGATATCATTGGGGAGATAGATCAGCGTCGAGTCACGATAATTGAAAGGTGAACCCACTTCAATCGTTTCGACATCCTGCGCATTCAGGCGTTCCTGCATATACTCGAAGCTGCCATTGGTGCGCAAAGTAGCACTGGTCATGATGACCGCTTCCTTGTTATTCCACACATAACGCTCGACCATCGGCCCGATATGCAGCGGTGCCGCGTTGACCGCCAGCGAATAACTCATGTCCTGTCCGGCGCTCAACCAGTAAATCATGTTATCGTCGGGTTCCAGAATAAACGCGGTTAACTGCGTATTGGTTTCCTGCAAAAAGCGGGCTGCGGTGCCTGTGCTGTTGACCAGATCGTTATATTCCGGCATGTCGAACTGCTCTAAACGGGCGAGTGCATCGGTGAGATACATCATAGCCTCGCTGATGACTTCGATAAATTCCTTCAGGTTGGCCCAGGTCGATTGCAGACTGACGAAGCTGTTACGGTCGCGCAGGTTGGGTGTCACGCGAATCTGCATCAGATAATCCGACTGCTGTTTGTCAGCCACATCACTGATGAAGCCGCGCAGTGATTTGAACAATGAGCTGATATGATGTTCCATCACGGTGGTGGCTTCGCTGATGCTGCGAATGTAGCGCTCTAGTTTTTTCACTTCTTTGTCAGGCACGGTATTCTGAGCGCTGCGCAGCAAATCGCCAAGCAAGCCCTTTTGCGGCCCGCCGAGATCGGCCAGCCGCCGCCGGAAAGTCGCCTCATCCAGCCGGAAGCTGAGTCCGCTGGTGACCGCATCTTCCAGGTGATGCGCCTCGTCTAATACCAGATAACGATAATCCGGCAGAACACGATTCTCAGTGGCAACATCCGACAGCAATAACGCATGATTGACGACCAGTATATTGGAACTCTCAGCTTTTTTACGGGCTTTATAGAAGGGACACGCACCGCTCATGACACTGCGGCAGCGTTCCAGCATACAGCCTTCATCTTCCGCGCTCAGGCGCTGCCAGGTGATATTTTCCACCGGGCCGCGCAGCGAGATTTCACCCCGGTCACCGGTCGTGCTTTCCAGCATCCACACCAGAATTTTGGCGAGAGTGCGCAGTTCATCAATGCTGGTGGGACGCCGCCGACGGATCGCAGCCAGGCGGCGCGGACATAGATAATTGCTGCGGCCTTTTAAGACCGACGCCTTGAACGGAATGTTTAAGGCGCGTTCCAGAATGGGCAGGTCTTTGTCTAAAAGCTGTTCCTGAAGATTGATGGTATTCGTGGAAACCACCACGCGCTCATTGTTCAGCGTTGACCAGATGATCGACGGCACCAGATAGGCAATCGATTTGCCCGTGCCGGTTCCCGCCTCAATCATGACATGCTGGCCGCTGTTGAAGGCCTCAATGACCGACTTCGTCATAGCGATTTGCTGATCGCGTTTTTCATAACCCGGGATAGATTGCGCGAGTGGGCCATCTTCGTCAATCAGGTCGCTGACAGCATCGCTGTTCATCGTCTCAAGCTGATCATTGGCGCGCAGCGGTTTTTCTTCGCGGGTCATGGGCTCAAATTTCGCCGCCGACTCCAGCAGACTTTCCAGACTTTCGTGGGTGTTTTCAGCCTCGCGTTCTTTCAAGGCCGCCTCAAAGACCGGCGCGGCTTCCCAGTTGAGCCCGCGTGAAGCCAGTGTGATTTCGTAGAGTGTGCCATAAGGTAAGGCCAGCGCTTTTTCCCACAGCGCCACATACAGCAGGGCAGTCGCGCGGGCATCATCCAGCGCCCGGTGCGCGTGACCGATCTCGATACCGGCCTGGGTTGTCAGGCTGTTGAGGTTGTAACGTGGCGCGCGCGGAATCAGAACCGAGGCGAGGTCATAGGTATCGATCCGCATGTTATTTTCCAGAATGCCATAACGCGCCATAAAGCCTGCGTCAAAATTAACATTGTGGCCTACCAGTGGAGCACTGCCCGCAAAGGCTTTAATAGCCGGTAGAATGGCCTCAATCGCGGGTTTACCGGCCACATCTTCGGTGCGGATGCCGGTAATATGCGTCACATTTTGCGGTATGGGGAAACCCGGATCAACCAAACGTGTAAATTCGTCAACAATCTGTCCATCTTTTAAGCGGACAGCACCTACTTCTATAATAAAATCGTGATTGATGTCGAGGCCAGTGGTCTCCAGGTCAATCACGACGAGTTCACCGCGCATCCCGCGCTCCATTCTAAGGCATTTGCCCAGTTACACAGATCAAATATGAGCAAGCAGTATAGCATTTACAGCACAAATGTACAAAGCTGTGCCTGGCTTTTTCAGCAACAGACTGCCATTTGTTCATGACTGTTTCAGCGCACGTCAATGTCTGCCGAGTCGTCAGTTTTGAGCGCCTGCGAAAGCACCAGCGCGAAAAAAGCCAGCACAATCAGAATAAGCCCTGTCCAGACTGCGGTGTCCAGATTGCGTTCCAGCACATTGTAGATCAGCAGCGGCATGGTCTGTGTGCGCCCCTGAATGCTGCCTGCGAACAGAATCGTCGCGCCGAATTCACCGAGCGCCCGTGCCCAACTGAGGATTAAGCCGGAGATCAGGGCGCGGTTGGCAAGGGGCAGGGTGATAAAGCGCAGCAGTGACCAACCCGCAGCGCCATCGACACGTGCGGCTTCTTCAACTTCGCGCGGGATATTCTCAAAACCGATCTGCGCGGCGCGGATGTAAAACGGTGCGGACACAAACGTCTGCGCCAGAATGACGGCGCTGGTGGTAAAGGCTAACGATATGCCAAATGTATCCAGCAGCGGGCCAAACACGCCGCGTCGCCCAAAGGTGACCAGCAGCGCCAACCCCGCGACGGCTGGCGGCAGCACAATCGGCAGTTCGATAAAAATGTTGAAAAACCGTTTTCCCCGGAACTGTCGCCGCGCGAACAGATAGGCCAGCGGAGTGCCAAAACTTAGTGTCAGCACACTGCTGGCCAGTGTCGTCAGCAGACTCAGCGAGATGGCTTCGCTGATACCCGTATCGGCTAAATCTTCCCAGCCGCGCGTGCTGATTCCGCGCCAGATCAGAATCACGATGGGCAGGCTGAGGAACAACAGGGCAATCCCGCCAGTCAGGACGACCAGCGGATTTTTTGGCAGCGCTCGATAAGAAAAGCGGCGGGTTGAACGATCACGCATGTGGATAGTCTGCTTTGCGGTAATTTCAGCCAGATAACAGGCCGAAGATAAAAATAATCAGCGCCATTACACCGACATTTGCCGGCACCGTTTCGGACGCATGAGCGCTCGCTTTTTGCGCACTGACCGGAATTAAGCCCCATTTGCTGATGATGGCCTGTCCCTGTGTCGACAGGACAAAATCGACAAACGCCTGCGCCTGTTCCGCCTGAGCGCTGTCATCCGTGATGGCAATCGGGTAAGCTGCCAGTGTATTGACCGCATCCGGAATGCTGATTTGCAGCACGCTGTCAAGCGCATCACGGGTCACGTCCGAACTATAGACAATCGCAGCATCCGCTTCACCCAAAAGCACCTTGAGCAGTACCTGCCGCACGTTACCCTCTTCCGAGACAATATTGTCCATGACAGCGCTACGATAGGTTTCGCCAAAAGCGGCATCTTCTGCCAGCAGATTGAGCATATTATCGGTATATTGGCGCACCGGAACTTCCGGTGCGGCCAGCACCAGCTTGATTCCTGGCGTGGCAAGTTCGTCGAGCGTTGTGACGTTGGCCGGATTATCCGCCGGAACGACCAGCACCAGCCGGTTACGCGCGAAAATCACAGGCTCACCGCTGATGCGTCCAGCAGCCTGCGCGGCCTGCATCTGATTGCTGTTGGCGCTGGCAAAAACATCTGCCGGAGCGCCTTCACTCAGTTGCGCCGCCAGGGTCGAAGAACCGCCAAAATTATAAACCACTTCAATCGCTGGATGCGTGGCTTCAAATTGCTGCTTGATTTCGATAAACGCATCCGTCAGTGACGAGGCTGCAAACACGGTAATGGTCTGCGGCGTTTGTGCGCTGGCTGTGCCGGTCAGACCGAAAACGAAGAGCATCACTATGAAAAGCTGCAAAGTCAGTTTTATGTTCATGCGCTTTATACCTCAAACTCATCTGATTGACGCGGCATCAATTCGGTACGGTCGATCCAGTCCAGAATGACTTCCATCTGCGCCACTACCAGATCGAGCGTGAGGAAGCCGACCCCGAATGGCGCAGCATTGCGCTGTTGCAGCACGTCTGCATGATGCTGCAAGCACATCAGCTTCTGCCGTTTGACCAGCGTCTGTGTCGGTAAACCCAGCAGCCGCGCGATATACAGCCTGCTCAGAAACTCGACACGCACATGATGGATGCTTGGGGCGGGCTGCGGCTCGTCCAGCCAATGCTCCAGCACGGCCTCACCCTGTGGCGTGATGTGATACTCCGTTCGCGTGGGGGCATCCGGCGATTCGAGATTTATTCCCTGAATATATCCCTGCTTTTCGAGCCGTTTGAGTACCGCATAAATCTGGCTGGTGCTCAGATTCCACACCTCGCCCAATTGCGCCGGGTCGCGAAAACACTCCAGCAGGTGATAGCCGTGGGCAGGGCGGGAGGCTAAAAGACCCAGAATGGTTTCGTCAGGTGTCAGTTTACTCATAACCCTATTCTATCATGGAATAGCCTGTTCAGAACAGGTGATTTCTCACGTGATTCCGGTTGATTTTACGGGGAGTAGTCCCAGCAGTTGAGATGCCAGTCCGTGCCTTCAACGATGACTGTGGCTTTGTAGTGCGGGTGCAGATGTAATTCCACCATCGACCAGAGCGTTACTTCCGTTGGCTCGATGCGGCTGGCGAGTAATTTCGGCGTTTCTTCGGGCGCAACCGTCACTTCAAAATCATGCAGCGGCAGCGATAACCCCTCACCATGCGCCTTGATATAGGCTTCCTTACGCGTCCAGATGGAGAAAAACACCTCATGCCGTATCGCTTCTGGCAGCTTATTGAGCGCGGCATATTCAAATGGCGAGAAATAATGTTTTGCGACATCATCCGTCACAAACTGCGCATTAATCCATTCAATATCCACGCCCAACTCTCGCCCACGCGTAAAGGCGTAAAGCACCATCTCCTGCGAATGCGACAGATTAAAGTGAATATTCGTGTCCAACCCCAGTGACGGTTTGCGATGCGCACTGTAATGAAACGGGATTTGCGCCGCTTCCAGACCGAGATAGCGGCTGAGAATCGCCCGCAGCTGACCACGCGCCGCAATAAAGTTATCGCGGTGAATGGGGAAACGGAAACGGTCAGCCCGTGCAATTTCATCCGGCGAGAGCGTTTGCCGTAAACTGAGCAACCGCTGCGGGGGCAGCGACAGCGATGCCCTCCAGATATGAAGGGCATCGTCTGCGAGTGTCAGATGGGCGGGGGGAACCACCCACTCAGATGCGGATTGTGTCACGATAAACGGATATTTTCCGTATTAGGCTGGCTGTAAACACCTTCCGCCTTGTCGATGCAGGCTTGCAGTTGATCGGCAAGGCCACGGACATGCGGTTCGCGCACCATAAAGCCATGCGGCCCCGGGGCTTTATGTGTTTCCAGTTGGAAAATGTCCTTGCTGCCCCAGCCCAGGTTAGGGTCAAAGTCCCCCAGCGTGCGTTCTTCAGCCACGAACAGCGTCATTTTACCCGGATACGGTTGGGGCTGATAACTCTGATACGCATGGCCGAAAATTTCCTCTTTGTAGAAACTGCGCAGATCATCCGGCATCGGTTCACCTGTTTCGAGATGGCGTTCCACTTCGGCGCGTAACCCTTCCAGCCGTTGCAACTCCTGCTGATACTCCTGCCAGCCCGACCGATTCTTGACGCGCTGTGTGAGATAGTCTGCCGGCGCGGTCAGCAATTGGCTGAGGTGGCGCGTGGCTTTTGCGCGGATCGACTCTGGCTCGTACTGGGGATTGAGCAATTCATAGAGATACTGCGGTGTCCAGCTATCGAACAACGCCAGCATAGCCACCTCCTGCCCATCCGCCAGTAATTTTTGCGCCATATCAAACGCGATTAACCCACCCAGCGACGACCCACCCAGATAGTACGGGCCTTGCGGTTGCGCACTGCGGATTTCATCCAGATAGCGCGACGACATCGCATCAATCGTTTGATCGAACGCATGCTTGTTATCCAGCCCCATCGCCTGCACCGCGTAAAATGGCCGGTCTTTGCGCATGTGCCTGGCGAGGTCACGATAATACAGCACATAACCGTTCAGATCGTGAATGCAGAAGAAGGGCGGTTTTGCACCTTCGCTATTGATGGTCACCAGCAGAGACGAACGCGACGAGCGTTTTTTGCGCGTCTCCTTTTTGGTTTCTTTCTCGACTTCGACTTCACTCCTTAACAGCTCGGCACACAGCGCGATGGTTGGTGCCTGGAACAATGTGTCCAGCGGCAGATCAACCCCGAACATCTTTTTGATTTGCGTAAACAGGCGACCCGCCACCAGTGATTCGCCACCGAGTTCGAAGAAATCATCATGTACGCCGATCTGATCAATCCCTAGCACGCTCTGCCAGATAGCGGCCAACCGCGTTTCGATATCATCAGTGGGCGCACTGTAATTGCTTTGCATATTTTCAGGCCGCGCAAATTTCAACCCGCCGGATTCTTTGGCTATGCTGCTGGCCCTGTTCATGTCCACCAGCACCTGCAAATCCAGCGATGAGATGATAATTTCCGGTTCGCGCCGCGCGTTAATCACCCGCTGGAAAAGCTGTGTCCCTTCAGCCGGGGCAATGCCGTCGGTCAGCGCCAGTTGCAGCAGATTGGGTTTGCCGTTGCTATCTGCCTGCGGCTTATGGCTGCGTTTGGCGGATTTTACATTACTTGCAATCAGCTTATTGCGGTCAACCCGCTTCACGGTAAAGCTGTTGATCTCGACACATACATTGCCCTGCGTATCGACAATGATGATATCAAACGCCGGTGTGTCGGTGCTGTTGTTGGCCAGCTGGACATAACTGTAAATTTTGTCGGGCACATCGCGGTAAATGCGGACGTGCTTATACGTCAGCGGCACAAACAGATCAGCGATTTCCTCGTAACCGGCAATCAACGGCAGCGGGAAACCGGTTGCCAGATCCATCAGCGCCGGGTGGATTTTGTAAGCGGCAATATCAGCCCTGAATTCGGGCAGCAGTTCCAGATGCGCGATAGCCTCACCCTGACCGAAGTTCATCCGCCGCAGATTTTTCCAGCGCGGCCCAAAGTTAAGGTGCATCTCCTGCTTGGTAAACTGCTTGCCCGGTCCGAAAGTGATCTCTTTCTGCTGACAGCGATCCAGAATCGCCATGATATCCAGGGGGGCAGGGGCTTTTTCCAGACTGTAACCGATCTTACCCCGCGCATGTTCCAGCCATTCCTCATCAAAGTGGGCGCGGCTGGTGACACTGAAGGCATACACATCGCCATCCTGATTCAGGCTCACACGGACTTCACGCTTTTCATCGCCCTGCACTTCCAGCGGGGCGATGAAAAACAAATCCTGAATCTCGACAGTGCCTTGCGGTCGGTCTTTTTCCAGTGCGGCTTTCAGGATTTCCAGATAACCCGTTCCCGGAATTAAAGCCTCACCATCTTTGATACGATGCTGGTCGAGAATCCAGTAACGGTCAACGCTGTATTCCGTGGTGTAAACAATCTCGTCTGGCGTATCGACAATGCACAGGTCAAGCAGCGGGTGTGCCATCGGCTGGCCGCTGGGGGGTTCCTGGCTTTCGATCAAGCCAGCGTTCGCTGCCGCAGCCACAGCCATACCAACTTCCTGCCACAAGCCCCAGTTGATCGAAGCCGTGAATGTGCTGGACTGTTGCGATTTGCTGCGGGCGAAGGCATTCAGGAAGGCATTGGCTGCGATGTAATCAATCTGACCGGCAGCGCCGATCACCGTACTGGTGGACGAGAACACCACGAAAAAGTCTAAATCAATCTCACTCAGCAGGTCATCCAGCAGTAGCGCACCGCGAATTTTCGGCGAGAAAACGCGTTCGACTGCGTCCAGCGTCTTGGTCTGGATCAGGCCATCTTCCAGCACACCCGCGGCATGGATTACGCCGTAAATGGTGCCGAAATGCCCCACCGCCTGTTCAATCACGCTGCCAAGCTGGCTGCGGTGGCTGACATCCGCCGCGCACACCATCACCTCAGCGCCGCTGGCTTCCAGTGCTAAGACTTTACGGATTTTGCGGCTGGTAGCATCCTGCGGTGCATGCTGGTTCAGCCAGTGATTCCACTGGTCACGCGGCGGTAAGGCGCTGCGGTTGACCAGAATCAGCTTCGCCTGGAAGTTTTTCGCCAGATATTCGGCATGCGTCAAACCGATGCCACCCAGACCACCTGTGATCAGATAGACACCCCCCGGACGGAGCAGACTATCGCTGGCGCTGCCCTCGGCGATAGGGGCAGGCTCTAAACTCTGTTGCCAGCGCTGCTCACCACGATAGGCGACTAACTGATTGCTGGCTTCGGCGGTCAGTTCGTTTTGAAGTGCCTGTAGCAAATGTGCTTTTCCATGTGCGCTGGTGCTGTGACCATTACCATTGTTAGCATCAGCAACTGGCAGATTCAGATCAACCAGCGTCACCGTTATGTTGGGGAATTCCTGGGGAATAACCCGCACTGGCCCCAGCAGAGTCGCCTTCTCTGGATACGGCACAGCCTCATCGGATACCTGCTGGACACCATCAGCCATCACAAACAGATTCATCGGCTCGGTAATGGCTTCGTTAGCCAACGCCTGCGCCAGAAACAGGAGGCTGTAAAAACCCTGGCTGCTGGTTTCCTCAAAATAAGTCAGCCGTGACCGGATGAGTTTATCCGGCGGGGTGATGCTCCACAGATGGGCGATGCGCTGCGGCAGTAAGTCGCGTTCTGCCAGGTCAGCGATCAGATCTTCATAATCTTCTAACTGGCGCGGATCAATCGTGTAACTGTGGTCGCGTTTGCCATATTGATAACCCGGCGTGACCGTGACCACCGAGGCACCCGCGGCGCGTAACTGCGCGACAAAGTCATGCCCCAGGCCATAGTCATCGACAAACACCAGCCATTTTTCCTGCATGGCGCTGGCGGATGCTACGGGCTTGTTCGCCGGTTTCCACACAGTTTTATAGAACCAGTCGTTCAGGTTATCCAGTTTAGCCAGGATCGGCTTAGACGACTCGGCTGCGAAGCTCGATTTACCCGGTTCGATCCAGTAACGCTGATGGTCAAAGGCGTAAGTCGGCAGCGTTACGCGGTAGCGCTGCTCCTGCTCATAGAAGGCCGACCAGTCCACCGGTTGACCGTAAAGCCACAGCCGACCGAGTGTCGTCAGCAAAAATTGCAGATCGGACATCGCTTCGCGCGGATGACGACCCGCCGCTAAAATCACCTGATTCTGACTTTTGGCCGGGTGCTGCCGCGCCAGTGAACTCAGGGTGTTCCCCGGCCCCACTTCCAACAACAGATATTTTTCGCTGTCCAGCAAGGTGCCCATGCCATCGGCAAAGCGCACCGTGTGCCGCAGATGATCGACCCAGTATTGCGGGTTAGTCGCATCTTCCGGGCGAACCCAGGTGCCGGTCAGATTGGTGATGTACGGCATAGTCGGCGGGTTGAGCCTGATTCTCGCCACGTGCTGATAGAACTCAGCCAGGATCGGCTCCAGCATGGCGGAATGTGCCGCCACAGCGATACGGACACGCCGCACCTCGATGCCTTTGTCCGTCAGGATTTGTTCCATCTGGTCGATCTGTTCCACATGACCGGATATGACACAGCTTGACGGGCTGTTAATCACGGCAATATTCAGATCGCCCATCAGCATCGGGACGACTTCGGCCTCCGGCAGTGGTACACTCAACATCGCGCCTTCCGGCAGCGTTTCAAACAATTTGCCGCGCACGGTCACAATCGACAGCGCATCTTTCAGCGACATCACCCCGGCCAGACAGGCCGCAGTGTATTCTCCCATGCTGTGACCGGTAAAGGTCGCCGGTTGGATTCCCCACGACATCAGCAGTTTTGCCATCGCATATTCGGTGATGAACAGCGCAGGCAACCCGGCGGAATGCGTCTGCTCTAAAACACTTGTAGCTTGTTCAACATCGTCTTCATCCGGGAATATCAGCGCGCGCAGATCAAAATCAACCTGGGACGCTAAAATCGTCAGACATTCATCGACCACTTCACGATACAGCGGTTCCTGTTCGTACAGATCGCGCCCCATATTGGGGTACTGTGCCCCGCCACCGGGAAACATAAAGGCGATTTGCGGCGCATCGAGTTCACGGTCTGGTGCATGGCTGAAAATCCGCTGGCGATTATTCGCCTCGATAATCTCAACCGCGTCGGCGTGATCGGCAACGACGATAATTCGGCGGTTCTTAAAATGCTGCCGCCCCATTTGCAGCGTATAGGCCACATCCGCCAGATTTTGCTCCGGGTGCGCCTGTAAATGTGCCGCGAGATTGGCGGTCATTTTATCGAGCGCGCTAGTGGTACGTGCCGCCAGCATCAATACCTGATAACTCCGCGACTCGCTGGAGGGTTCCAGCACAGGGGCTTCTTCCAGGATAATGTGCGCATTGGTGCCGCCGACCCCTAAAGAGCTGACCCCAGCGCGACGTGGTGTGTTTGCTGGGGGCTGCCAGTCAGTAAGTTGTGAGTTGACGAAAAACGGACTATTTTCAAAATCAATTTCGGGATTATGGCGCTTAAAGTTCAGGCTTGGCGGCAGCTGCTTATGCTTCAGCGCCTGCACCGCCTTGATGATGCTGGCGACCCCGGCAGCAGTGTCCAGATGGCCAATGTTGGTTTTAACCGAGCCAATCGGAATAAACTGGTTTTTATTGGTTTGCGTGCGG
The DNA here is from genome assembly GCA_038258185.1 of Aggregatilineales bacterium. GTDB lineage: Bacteria > Chloroflexota > Anaerolineae > Aggregatilineales > Phototrophicaceae > JAIOHN01. Next base: position 17,109 of record JBBSQD010000077.1, read on the forward strand.
AAAGCCTGCGTCAGACCCTTAATTTCAATATCATCACCAATGGTGGTGCCAGTGCCATGCGTTTCGATATACGAGATCGATTCGGCTGGCACATCGGAGATTCCCAGCGCTTCGGCAATCGCCTTGGATTGACCATCGGGGCTGGGGGCGAAATAACTGGCCTTACCCGCGCCATCGTTATTAATGGCCGACCCGCGAATCACCGCATGGATGGTATCCCCGGCTTCAATCGCATCCCCTAAACGGCGCAAAACAACCGCACCGGCACCGCTGCCAAATACTGTCCCCTGTGAGTCGGCATCGAAAGCGCGGCAGTGACCATCCGGCGAGAGAATATCTTTTTCGCGGTAGATATAGCCGTGACGGTGGGGCAGTTCGATGGTGACACCCCCCGCCAGCGCCATATCACACTCGCCATTTAACAGACTGAGCGCGGCCATGTGCATCGCCACCAGTGATGTAGAACACGCCGTCTGCACATTGACGCTGGGGCCTTTGAGGTTGAAACGATACGAAACCCGCGTCGTCAGGAAATCCTTGTCATTCCCCGTATGCCGGATGTGAAACAGGCCGATTTCCGCCATGAAGTCCGGGTTGGTAAACAGATTGTAGGGCATGTAGGCATTCATGCCGGAGCCGCCGTAAACGCCAATCAACCCGTCAAAACGCGCCGGATCGTAACCCGCGCTTTCCAGTGCTTCCCACGAGACTTCGAGAAAATGCCGGTGCTGCGGGTCCATGATGGCCGCGTCCTGCGGGCCAAGTCCAAAAAACGGCGCGTCGAACATTTCCATCTCGCCCAACGGTGCGCCGGATTTTACATAACCGGGGTGACGAAGTGTTTTTTCATCCACGCCGGCAGCGCGTAATGCGTCATCATCATATGGGACAATCGATTCGACACCATCACGCAGATTTTGCCAAAACTCGTCCGGTGTTTTGGCACCGGGAAAGCGTCCAGCCATGCCAATGATTGCAATTTCTGAACCATTCAGCGAGTCTAGAATCTCTTGATTACTCATAAATTCCTCATTGCATCTGCTGAGAAACCCCTGCACAAGCGTGTTGCGCAGGGGACTGTAGTGTTATTCTACTGATGTCTGTTGTTATGGCAAACTAACGAACACGATTACGACGGGCCGCCTGTTGCTCGCGCAGGCTCTTGCGGGTGTTGGCCCGTTCGACGCTGGCCTGCAGGTCAGGCTGATCATCCCCTTGCAGATACTCAACCAGCGCACGGATGGTATTGAAGCGGAAGAGATCAGCAACAGAGAGTTTGCGGTCTAACGCTTCGCTCAAACGCCGGTTAACGACCACCGCAAGGATAGAGTTGCCACCCAATTCCAGGAAGCTGTCACTCATACTCACGCGGGTTACACCCAGGCTCTCCTGTAAGATCGCCACGACTTTTTCCGCCAGTTCATCTTCGGGTGCTTCATAGGCTATGGCGCTGGCCGTGCCGACTTCGTTGGGTGCGGGCAGCGCTTTACGATCCGTCTTTTTATTGGGTGTCAGCGGGAATTGATCCAGCGTGACAAAGTGCGCTGGGATCATAAATTCGGGCAGCGTTTCGCTCAGATATTCCCGCAGCGTTGCTGCCTGTAGCACCTGACCACTGTTGGAAATCAGATAGGCGACCAGGCGTTTGTCACCGGGGGTATCTTCCCGCGCGATCACGACTGAGATGTTGACCTCTGGATGCTGGTCGAGCAGTTTCTCGATTTCACCCAGTTCAATGCGATAACCGCGAAGCTTCACCTGATGATCGTTACGCCCCAGGAATTCGACATTGCCATCGGCACGGTAACGCGCCATATCGCCGGTTTTATACATTCGTGCGCCGGATTTCGCGTTGAACGGGTCAGTCAGAAAGCGCTCGGCATTCAGTTCTGGCCGGTTGTGATAACCACGCACCACACCATCCCCCGCGATGAACAACTCACCTGGAATACCGACTGGAACGGGCTTCATATACTGGTCGAGCACATACAGTTGCGTATTGGCAATGGGGCGGCCAATCGGCACCACGGCCTGATCGCCATCCAACTGATGCGTCGCTGACCAGATGGTGGTTTCGGTGGGGCCGTACATATTGACGACATCCCCGGCCACCAGCTCCTGCAGATCATTCGCCAGCGCAATCGGGAAGGCTTCACCGCCGATCATCAGCTTTTGCAGCGACTTAAATGACTGGCGCGTGCTGTCATCAATCAGCAGCATCGTCGCCATCGAAGGTGTACATTGGAAATGCGTCACATTGTGGCGTTTGATCTGCGCCGGGATGCTGAAATCGCCCTGTGGTGTCGCGATCTGCGCCAGTTCAACCAGATGCTGAAGCTCGGCGGCATCGCTGATCTGCTCGGACTCCGCTTGTGTCGCCAGTTCGCGCAGGGCATTCAGGTCTTCCAGCATGGGCAGCACCGCCGTTGATGGCACCCCAAAGTCGATGAGGCAGCCGATTTCGGTCACGCCCAGCGCTTTGAGCCGATTGACCATCAAGATGCAGTCTTCCGGTGTGCCAAACAGACCGCTGGTTTCAAAATAGCGCTCAAAAGCATGTTCCAGCAGGGCGTCCATTTCTTCGGGTGTGAAATCCTTGGAGTCAAAAATCTCCATCGGATTTTTATCGCTGCTGGCGGCGCGTTGCTTAAACGCCGGGAAGCTCCAGGCGGCGTCGCGGATCAGATTGAGCGAACTGCGCAGATAACCCTTCATGGGTTCGCGGACAATCTCGCGAACTTCGTCGGTGTTGTCGCCGACAAACGTGTGCAGCATGACGGTGATATGACCCTGACCCGCATGTCCGGCCTCGATCCATGCCTGACGATAGGCCGCGATTTTCTCACCCAGTTGCTCGACAGTCTGCCCCAGCAGGTGCGTCAGGATATGATAACCACCGGCACCCGCCATGCGGAATGTTTCAGGATTGCCCGCGATGGTAATCCATGTCGGCAGTTCCGGCTGAATGGGACGCGGTAGCGTTTTGACCGGCACCATCCGGCCATCGTGACCGGGGAACTCGACTGTTTCACCGCGCCACAGGCGATGAATCGTATCAATGTCGCGGAACATGCCATTTTTACGATCCGCAAAGTTATCAGGCATCAGCACGAAGTCATTCGGCTGCCAGCCTGCCGCGAACGAAATGCCGACGCGCCCTTTAGAGATGTTATCAACCAGCGACCATTCTTCAGTGATGCGAATGGGGCTGTGCAGCGGCGAGACGCAACTCCCCGCGCGAATTTTGATGTTTTTAGTAATGGCGGCAATCGCAGCGCTGGCCACAGACGGGTTCGGATACAAACCGCCGAATGCGCCAAAGTGCCGTTCGGGTGTCCAAATGGCGGCAAAACCATGCTGATCGGCATATTTCGCGCCTTCCAGCAGCAGTTCGTACTTATCCGCCACATCTTCGCCTTCATCGCTGGCGAAATAGAACAGGCTGAAATCAATATCCTTGTTGGCGTGCGGTGCGGCCTGTGCGTCATTTTCGGCCAGGATTTTCTTATCCGCGGCGGAGTAGATGACCACCTTAAAGCCGCGCGTCAGCGTCCAGAACAATTCCAGCACGGAAATGTCGAACGACAGGCTGGTGACGGCTAACCATGTGCCGGGTGTGCCATCAAAGCCCAGGCTTTTGTCCATCCCCACAAAGAAGTTAACCACATTGCGATGCTCAATCATCACACCTTTGGGCAGCCCGGTGGAGCCGGATGTGTAGATAAGATAACTCAGTTTGTGGGACTGAACACCGCTGTCCGGGTTGGCATCACTTGTTTCGGCGATCACCGCCCAGTCACGATCCAGCGCGACAACTTTGGCCTGATTCTGCGGCATCTTCTCGATCATCCGCGCCTGCGTCAGAATGACTGGCACCTGCGCATCTTCGATCATGAAGGCGATACGATCATCGGGGTAGGTGGGGTCTAACGGCAGATACGCCGCCCCGGCTTTGAGGATGCCGAGCAAACCCACCATCATATCCAGCGAGCGTTCCATGTAGATCGCCACGCGGTTATCGGGCCGGATGCCGAGCGTGTACAGATAATGCGCGACGTGATTGGCCGCTGCGTTAAGCTGGCTGTAGGTTAACTGCTGATCCTCGAATACCACCGCAACCGCGTCGGGGTTTTTGCTCACCTGTTCTTCAAACAGATGATGAATAGTCATATGGGACGGATAATCGTTATCCGTGTCGTTCCATGTGGAGATAATCTGCTCATATTCCGCATCCGTGAGCAGCAGCGTGTCGGCAAATGCATGTTCAGATGCGGACATGGCCGCATTCAGGAACGTGATAAATTGATGCTGCATCGCCTCGATGCTGTTGGTGTCCAGCAGCGGAGTCTGATAGACCCACTCAACCGCGCTGCCATCGGTGCGGATCACCAGCGCCAGTTCCGTGCCTGCGGGTGCTTTATAATCTGCCGTGTCAGTCTGTTCGACAATCACCGGATAAGCGGGTACCCCATTGGCGGGTTGAATACCGTTCAGATCAGGATAACGGGCTGCGAGATCGCGGATATAGGCCTTGCGCTCGCGGGTTTTGCCAGGCTGTTCCATCAGATTATTAATGACAGTGGCCAGCGAATCCTGCGGATTAATCACGCTGTGTAAGGGGACATAATCCGCAAAAAAGGCGTCAAATCCGCTGCTAAGCTGGCGAATGGCCGGGTCACTGAAGCCAACATCAAAGCGCGTACTGCCGCTGATGCGTCCCATATAAGCGTTAAACACCGCCAGCAGGAAATCGGCTGGATTAAGATTGTGCTGCGCGACAAACGCGGTGAAATCTTTAGGCAGCGACATTCCGGCGCTGGCGTATTGCAGCGAGTCAAATTGCTCCAGGCTGCGATTGGCATACGGCGGCTCGACCGGTTCCAGGGCAACCAGCCGATTGTGCCAGTAAGTTTCGTTTTTGGCGACAGCCTTATGAACAGCGCTCAGTGCCTGACGTGCTTCGCCTGAAAGCTGACCCAGCACCAGACCCTCATACGCGCCGAATTGCTCCACGATTTCAGCCACGGTCAGCGGTGATCCGCCAATCGTGCTGAACTGGCTGATTTTGACATCAGCGCTGCCGGTTGCGATTTGTAGTGTTTCCGTATCCACCCTTGTAATGGTGCCTGCGGCGTGGCTGCTGGATGTTTCCAGCACATCGATCTTCTGAATGCCCAGAACCGTTTCACCAATGATGAATTTCGGGCGTGTGAGCGGATTCTGCACCGGGCCAAAATCGAGGCCGCGAACCAATGCCGCGATTTGCTCGGCATTATCCTGCCAGTTGATGGTCGCGGCAGCCGTGGGACGATCATCTTTATAATGGTAAGATGCTTCATCCAGTTGATGCGGACGCGGTTGAGTAGTGCCATTTGCCAGATCATCGACCAGTTCGGAGAAACTTGCAATAGCGGTTTCATAAGTTTTGGTGTTCAGTGTAAAGGCGGTTTCACCCGGCGCGATATCGAATAAGTGCTGCTTCAGGATATCGCCGGCATCCGCTTTGTCGAGCATCACATGCCATGACACCCCATGAGTCGTTTCCTGATTAATGAGCGCCCAGTTGGTGGCGTTCAAACCAGCGTAACGCGGCAGAGGGCCATCGTGAAAATTAATGGCGGCTTTGCGCGGTAGCGCCAGAATTTCTGCTGGAATAATGGATAAATTAGCAATGCTGAAAAAATAATCAAAGGGTTTTTCGGCCAAAACGGCAATTAAATTTTCTTTGGGGCGCGGTTCAATCACATGCAGGCCGTGCTGGTTGGCCCAGTTCATAATGGCCGCGTTGGTCGTGATGATGCCATACACCTCATGGCCGCGCTCTAAAAGGATATCTGCACACTGAATAAGCAGGGTGCCTTCGCCAATAATATAGCTGCTAAACTTCTCTTGCATTATTTGCCCTTACTCTTGTGGCACACCTTTATAACCCGGGGAGTAGTGATTTGTTGATAGGGTAAAAGATGTGTTGATTATGGACTGATTATAGGATGAACTCACTACTCAGCATGTTAAGAAAGCCACCTTGCAGTGAGCTAAATGTAAAGACAACGAATATTGTGTGTCATAAGACTCTGTGATAGCGCGGGTTAAGGTGTGGCATGGTAGTTTTGCAGACAGTTATTTTGAGTGTGAGGTGTGATTAATGCGACGTTGGATTTTTATGGCGATTGGGTTTCTGGCATGTATAGGGGTGGCGTTGGCGGCTTTGCTCTACGTGGCTTATCAGTCCCGCCAGCAGGCGATTATCTGGACACATCCGCCGCGTAATGCGCTACAGGGTGACCCGGAAAGCCTGCAAGGGCTGGCAAATTGGGAAGCTGTGACTTTTACCACGGCGGACGCGGTTGAAATTCAGGCCTGGTTCATCCCCGCCCCTGACACTGCCGATCCCGATGGTGCTGCGGTGATTCTGGTGCATGGCTTGGGTGGCAACCGGGTTGAAATGCTGGAACGCGCCGAAATCTTAAATCGTAATGGTTATCACACGCTGCTGCTGGACTTGCGCAATCA
>JBBSQD010000078.1:0-23550 GCA_038258185.1 Aggregatilineales bacterium
CAACCGCTTCAGTTCCTGATGAATACGCAGTATTTCCCGTCGGATGAACGGGCTATACGACAGGCGCTACTTTTCGGCACAAATCGTAATGCCATCGTGGATGCAGTCTATCAGCGATTTTCCCCGGTTGCCTGGGGGCCATTATCAGCCCGAACACCGTATTATAGCCGTGATATGGTGGGTTTGTACGGTTTTGATATCACCCAGGCCCGCAGCCTGCTGGGAAATCTCGGATACAGCGATAGTGACAATGACGGCTATCTCGACCTTAGTGGTGTGACGCTAGAGGTTAAAGTTATCATTCCGCCCTGGGGATTAATCCCACAAACTGCTGAACTGCTCCAGGATCAATGGCGCACAATTGGCATTCGTACGGTGCTTGAGCCGATACCAACCTTCAGCGTTCTGTTGGAAAAGGTGAATGCGGGAGATTACAATCTGGTCGCGTTTGATACCGCCGGCATGGACCCATCCTTCCTCAATGACTTTTTCTTATCCAATGGCAGTAATAACTGGACAGGTTTTTCGAGTCCTGACCTGGACAGTCTTCTTCTCGACGCTGTTCGCGAGACTGATCCAGCATTACGGCGCAATCTGTATGCGCAAGTCCAGCGCATAATCATGGACGAGGCTTTGATCCTGCCGGTGCGAGATTATGTGAATCTGGATGCGAATTCGACGGTGGTCGAAGACTTGAAATTCGATTCGTATGGCTGGTTCCCCATTCTGAATAATCTCAAGTGGGCCAGCTAAATCCAAATGCGGCTTCTACAGCGCATAGCGGGCATGCTCATGACATTATGGCTGGCGGCGACGCTGGCCTTTTTCGCGTTACACGTTTTGCCGGGAGATGCGTTATCCGCGCAATTGGCGATGGGCGGGGTGAGCCCAGGTATCATCGCGGAAAGACGCGCCGCATTAGGGTTGAGTGATCCCATACCCGCACAATATGTGCGCTTTCTTGCCGACGCACTTCAAGGCGATCTGGGAAACTCTTTATTGTCCTACGAACCCGTCACGGCCATGATTGCCCGTGACACCCCACCCACACTCAATCTGGCAGCGAGTGCCTTAATCGTAGCTACACTTTGGGGATTGCTATTGGGCATTTCCGGCGCGTTAAACATACAATCTGGTTTAAGTCGGATCGCGCGGATAGTCACGAGTGTTTCGCTGAGCACACCGATTTACTGGACAGGGACACTGGCGATCTATTTTTTCACCGTTCAGATAGGCTTACTGCCTTCAGCCGGGGCAGGGCGCTTAAGCCAGCTTATCCTGCCAGTTGCGGTTTTAGGCTTTCACACATCAGGGGCGATCGCACGTGTCACCGAAATGAATATCCGGGAAGTTCTCGATGCTGGATTTGTGCGTACCGCCCGTAGCAAAGGTTTAACTGAGCGCGTCATCATCTGGCGACATGTGTTGCGGGCGGCCTTGCTCCCCATTGTGAGCATAATCGCGCTTCAGGCGGGCTTTTTATTAAGTGGGACAGTGATTGTGGAGATGCTGTTTGTTCGTCCGGGGTTAGGGCGTTTACTGCTGAATGCGACGCTTCAACAGGATTATCCCGTTGTGCAGGGTGTGGTTATTCTGACAGCATTTATTTACACGCTGATCAATGGCCTGGCTGACTTTTTACACAGCCTCATTGACCCAAGAATTCGGGCCTAAATGCTTCGTTTGCCCCTGCTTGTACTGTTCCTCGTGGTTTGTGTAGTTTTAATCACACCGTTGCTCACAATCCGCGATCCAATGACCACCCACACGGACGAAATTTTTGAGCCACCCGGCAGTGCTTACATATTGGGAACAGATGCGCTTGGCCGCGATATTTTCAGCCGATTGCTGTATGGTGGTCAGCGAACCCTGTTAAACACCACGCTGGCGACACTCATGGCGCTGATTCCCGGTGTATTCCTCGGATTGCTCACAGGGCTTAATCTGCTTTGGTTAGATCGCATACTTATGCTTACCGCCAATACGCTGCTGGCGATTCCTAATCTGGTGGTGGCTTTAGTGGTTCTGACCCTTTTAGGAAGTGGGCCATTTTCGCTGGCATTGGGGGTCGGATTATCCCAGATTGCACCGTGCATCGTAGTGATTCGCGCGGCGGTGATCAGCATTCGCACAGAAAGTTATGTGGGGGCTGCTTATTCTTTCGGCGCAACATCTGCCTGGGTAGTGAGAAATCATTTATTGCCCAACATACGCCCGGTATTGTATGCCTATAGTGGGGTTATCTTCAGTTATAGTTTGCTCAATAGTGCCGCACTGGGGTTTTTAGGATTGGGTGGTGAACCCGGCGTGCCGGAGTGGGGGAGTATGCTGCTGGATGGCCGTTCAGCCTTTCGGTCAGCGCCGTGGGTCGCGGCGGCTCCCGGTCTGGCCATTACAATCGTCGTTTGGTCGGTAAACAGTCTGTCATCCAATTACCGGAAAAACAGAATTAGCTAGAGATTACTGTTCCGGGTGATGCCTCACCAAGAAGCGTCTTCTCAAGTAAGCCGGGTTGAGTGCCACTCATGATGCGAATTTCTAACCCGGGAACTTTCTGCGTCAAACTGAGCATATCACTGACTTTAGTCTCCATACCACCGGTGACATCTATGCCTGCAGAACCGCCTAAAGCACTGGCAATTTCCTGAAAATTAGCCGGGGTGATGTGCGGAATCACCACGCCATTCTGATCATAAACGCCATCGACTTCCCCCAGCAGCAAAACCTGTTTTACTGGAAGATGCTGCGCCAGATAGAAAAATATGGTTTCTGTCGAAATAATGGTGCCACCACGCGCCGTATCCAGTGAGACATCCCCATAAACCAGCGGCATAAGGCCCTGTTGCAACGCGGTGGTAATCGGCTGTGTTTCCAGATGCTTTAATACGCCATTTTCACTGATGGCCGAGGCCGAGGGTTGTATCCGCCAAACAGGGATATTGTTTGCATGAAGCGCAGAAGCTATAAGATAATTCAGCGCGCTGGCCGCAGTAGCCACATTGGCAAACCCTTGCCATTCCTCGGCGCTGTGAACACCTGCAATCGTGTTGTAGCGCTTGGCTGCAAAATGCCCGAATGACCCGCTGCCATGACCGAGCAGGATTTGTAAGTCAGAGTGAGTGTCCAAGGCTGACTTTAGTTCCCGGCTGATGCGTTGGGCGACATCTTCCCTGAAACTGGATTCTACGGTTTTATCAGTTAAAAGCGATCCGCCAAGTTTTACAAAAATCAGCATAGACTGTCCTGTTTCAAGAGATAATCGTTTCAAAGACTTTCACCGCGCCAGCCTGTGTGAGCGCTTCGCGTACGGCATCCGTATTCTCATCGCTGACCAGAGCAATCATGTTGCCGCCACGTCCACCGCCTGAGAGTTTTGCGCCCAGCGCACCTGCTGTCAGAGCGGCAGCAACCAGAATATCAAGTTCTGGGGAAGAAACTGTGAGTTGCTGGAGACAAACGTGATTGCGCCCCATCAATACGCCTAAGGACTCAGCGTCACCTTTTTCGATGGCCGCGCGCGCCTGAATGACAATTGATCCAATTTCATCCAGTATGGTCTGGATATGTGCAGGGTCGTTATCATAAAGCTTACGCACATCACCTACGGATAACCGCGTCAATGCTGCCTGACCAGTGTCCGCGATTAAAAACCGGAAGGGCTTACCAATCGCAATGTGTTCGATATTCTGGTCGCGCACGAAATAAACAGGCTCTTCGTAGACGATGACGCTGTTATCAATACCGCTGGGGGTGCCATGATAGAGTTTTTCGATCTCATAAACGATCTGGTTTAAGTCCGTGAGAGTGATAGGTTTGCCGATTGCCATACTTAATGCCCGAGCAAGTGCGGTTGATACGGCGGCTCCGCTGCCCAAACCACTCGCCATCGGAATTTGCGAGGTCACGGTGATGGTTGCTGATGGGGGAGGGCAAGCCAGATGTTTTAAGGTCATCCGCGCTGTGACGGCGAGTGCATCATCCACAAGTTCAGAGGCGAGATCAATCGGTAGAGTCTGGTTAATGTCTAAGAGATGGACATGCAAACCCGCGTTAGTCGTGTCAAATTCAACTGTTGCGGTCGCGCGCAGACTGGATACAGGGACAGCAATCGCCGGCTGATTATAGACGACGGCATGCTCTCCAAACAGAATGATTTTGGCTGGTGCGCTGGCTTGGATCATAAAACCCGGACAACATTCGGTAGGTAAAGAATCGCGACGAAAGTTAATCCCCAGATGATAATCGCAATCTGTAACGGGCGATCAGTCAGGACAATTTCGTCCGGGGCACTGCCTTCATTTTTAACGTGAATGAGATAAATATAGCGGAGCAAAGCATACAATACAAAGGGCACGGTCAACAATGCCAGATTTGTATCAGCCACTTTAATTGTCGGGGCTTCGATAGTGTAAAGCAAGTAGGTGATAAAAGTGCTGGTGGTGGTTAAGCGCAGCATGTCATCCAGCAAAGCCAGATTATAATTCTTGTAGGTTACACGCACATTCTGGGCATTTCCAGCCAGCAAAATCAGTTCCTGGCGCCGCTTACCCACCGCCAAAAACAGCGCAAGTAACGCAATGCAGGCGTATAGCCAGGGAGAAAAGTTGGCGACATTGGCCACCACAGAACCCGCATAAACGCGCAGCACAAAACCCGCGGTGATCGCCATAATATCGAGGATGACGACATTTTTCAGAATGAACGAATACAGAATATGCAGGATAAAATAAGTCAGCAGCACCAACGCGAAATGCACGTTGTAACTGAATGCGACCCCCAATGCAAAAATTGGGACAATGACCGCAGCAACTTTTGCCAACGGAATCGGTAACTGGCCGGATGGCAACGGTCGATATTTTTTCTTGGGATGCTGACGATCACTTTCAATATCGACCATATCATTGATAATATAGATGCTGCTGGCAATTAAGCACAACAAAAAGAAACTCAATGTTGTGATCAGGAATCGATCAGGCGATAATAACTGCCCATCAAAAACCAGGCCGGCATAAATCACAACATTTTTTGTCCACTGTTTAGGGCGCATCGTCCTGATAAGACCGATGATAGCTTCCAAAAGCGTACTCCTTAGGGCAGGGTTACTGCGTGGGGCTTGAAGACGATTGAACATGGATAAACACTACTATTTCCAATCTATCACATCACACGACTTTGTCCGATATAGATTTGTGTCGCGCACCGATACATAATAAGCCACATTCCAACAATCGCGAAAGGATAAGTATGGGATTTTTAACCCAAAAAGCAACCGCACAGGCTCACCCCAATATCGCCTTTATCAAATACTGGGGCAATATCGATGATGATTTGCGCTTACCAGCCAACCCATCGATCAGTATGAATCTCGATGGATTATATACACGCACCACCGTGGTCTGGGACGAAGCGCCGGGTCAGGATCGTCTCACCCTCAATGACAAGCCAGAGACAGGTAAAGCGCTGGAACGGGTAGCGGTGCATCTGGATTTTATACGTCAGAGATTAAATATTTCCTCATCGGCGCAGGTCATTTCAACCAATAATTTCCCCATTGGTGCGGGTATCGCCTCGTCTGCGGCGGCCTTTGCCGCGCTAACGGTCGCGGCAGTGGCCGCCGCCGGAGAAGTGTTATCCGAAAGAGAGCTAACGACCTTAGCCCGTTTAAGCTCAGGTTCGGCGTCGAGGTCTGTGCCATCCGGTTTTGTCGAATGGCATTATGGCACAACCCATGAAGACTCATTTGCTGAGAGTGTGGTTGGGCCAGATTATTGGGATATTGTGGATGTCATCGCGGTGGTCAGTAAGGAACACAAAGCCGTCGGTTCATTTCAGGGTCATCACTCGGCCTTGAGCAGCGAGCTTCAGGAGGCAAGGGTCGCAGGGGCGCCGCAACGATTTGAAATCTGCAAGCAGGCGATTCTTGATCGCGATTTCGATACTTTTGCTGAAGTTGTGGAACGCGATAGCAATCTGATGCACGCCGTGATGATGACGAGCAAGCCGCCTTTATTTTACTGGTTACCCGCAACCATGACCGTCATGGAGCAGGTGAGGCAGTGGCGGTCTGAAGGTGTACAGGTCTGTTACACGCTGGACGCTGGCCCAAATGTGCATTGTATTTGCATTAGAGACGATGCTGAAAAGGTAAGTCAGGGTCTAAAAACACTGTCTGGAGTCGTGGACGTACGTGTAGCTGGGGCAGGTGGGCCGACCATTCTCACAAGTGAGGATACGGTAAGTGTATAAACATCACAACTTGCTTGACAATTCGATACGCCATTATAATTTAAATTACTGTACTCAATCTGCCGATAAGCGGAATGAGCAGTGGCTGTGTTTAACGAGTAAGGGTGAGTATTGATGTTAGATTTTCTCCTGGGTAATGATGCACTATCGGCTTTGGTAGCTTTTGCACTGGTCTTAATCCCAGCGATTTTTATACATGAGTTAGGGCATTTCCTGGCGGCAAAGGCCGTGGGTATCACAATTCTCGAATTTGGTATTGGATTCCCGCCACGGATGGTCACACTATTCAAGCGCGGCGCAACTGAATACACACTGAACTGGCTGCCGATTGGTGGCTTTGTGCGCCCTCTGGGTGAAGATTTTGTGCGCCCTGTCAGTGATGAGCAGCTTGCGAAAGACCGCGAAGAACTCAAGTCGCGTATTGCAAGCGGCGAATTGACTGCAGAAGCGGCGCGTGAAAGTGTACAGCGCCAGGACCCACTCTACAATGAGCGAGCCGCGCTGAAGGCGCGTGGGGTCGATAAGATTATGTCCGTGAATGAGGCGCGCCCCTTAGGGCGGATTTTCTTCATGGCGGCGGGTTCGTTCTCTAATCTGATCGTTGCGGTGATTTTGTTCACGATTATCGGCCTTTCCGGGCTGCCCACTTTCATCGGTGGCAGCATCGGGATTATCTCTGTGCAACCCGACAGCACTCTGGCGGAAGCTGGTTTGCAGGACGGGGATGTGATCGAAACCATCAACGGTGAGTATTTTCAGGACAGTGCTGATTTTCGCGATCAGCTGTATGCACTGGATGGTGAGCAGGTAACCGTGAGCGTTTTACGCGCTGATGTGGATGAGCCGCTTACACTGATATTTACACCTGAATTTAACGACACTGTTGCTGGTGTTGAAAACTATATCTACATTTCCAGCATTTCACCGGACTCTCCGGCGGAAGCTGCTGGCATTCAACCGGGTGATCTGGTCGTCGCATTTAACGGTGAGCCGTTTACTGCTTTTGAAGACCTGTCATCCCGTACCGAGTCAACTGCTGGAACAGAAGTGACCCTGACTTTATTGCGCGAAGGCGAAATGAGTGAGGTCACTGTTGTGCCCCGGCTCAATCCACCGCCCAACAGCGGGGCAATTGGCATTGGTATTCGTCCGGCATTTACCAGCCCGGAAGATGGATTTATCTACACGGACGCCAGTAATCAGCAGGCACTGGTTCCGCTGAGTCTTGGTGAATCTGTGCAGTATGGTTTTGGGCGGATTGGCTTCTTTCTGGAGTCGCTGATTCGCTTACCTGCCGATCTCATTGGTGGGGTGATCAGCCCGGAAGAAGCCCGGTTTATCAGTCCGTTAGGCATTAGCCAGATTGGCGGGGTGTTCCTGCAACGCAGTATCGAGCAAAACCGCCCGGTGATTATCCTGGAATATATCGCGGTGATTAGTGTCGCGCTGGGTATCACCAATCTGCTGCCGCTGCCCATGCTGGATGGCGGTCGCATCGTGTTTGTGTTGATTGAGATGGTACGTGGCCGGCCCATTTCGCCGCGTTATGAAGGCATGGTACATCTGATCGGTATGGCATTACTGCTTTCTCTTATTGTGCTTACCTTCTTGAATGACATCCTGAATCCGGTCACAAATCTGCTCCCCTAAAGGAGGGAAAACGTATGAGTGATTACAACGACGATGAAACGTTGGACAATGATCTGGAGACTCGTGAGAAACCAGATCTGGAAACCACATTAGAAGTTTTGAAAAACAGCGAGGAAGATTCCCTCGATGCACGCATCTTCTACGGCTTATCAAGCCTCACAGTGGATGAACTGGCACAGATCGCTGAGCTGTGGCAGACATTACCAGTGGAATATCGCCGCAGAATCATGCAGCGTCTGGTCGATATCAGCGAGACAAATGTCGACCTGGAATATCATACTTTCGGCATTTTTGCCTTGACTGATGAAGATGCTGAAGTCCGTGAGGCCGCGATTGAAGCGCTGTGGGAAGATGAAAACAGCGTGTATATGAATATGCTGATTGATATCACACAATGGGATGAGGCTATCGGTGTGCGAGCTGCTGCCGCAAGTGCACTGGGTCAATTCGCGTTGATGGGTGAAATGGACGACTTGCCTGTCGCAGAAGCCCACCGCATCCAGGATGTGCTGGTCAGTCTGCTGCTGGATGAAGATGAAGACGTCGATGTCCGTCGCCGTGCTTTAGAGGCGATTGCGAACAGCAGTCATGAAATCGTTGATGAAGCCATTCTGGACGCATATCAGGGTACTGATGAGCGGATGCGTGCCAGCGCAATTTATGCTATGGGGCGCACCAATGATCCGCAATGGGAAGATCCTGTCCTGCGGGAAATGGACAGTGGCGACCCGGCCATGCGCTACGAGGCCGCGAAAGCCGCTGGCGAGTTGGAGATTGAAGAAGCTATTCCCGCACTTGGGCGGATGGCGCAACTCGATGAGCCTGAAATCCGCGAAGTTGCCGTCTGGGCGCTTGGTGAAATTGGTGGGGGCAGCGCAGTAAAGCTGTTAGGGCGTTTGGCGGATCTGGCCGAAGAAGACGGTAACACAGATCTGCTCGACGTGATTGAAGAAGCCATAGGCAATGCCAGTCTGGTCGGGTCAGAGTTGGATTTCGACTTAGACGAAGATTAGATCGGGTATTGAAATAGCGGTAGTCTAGCGGCTTGATGCCCGGCTATAATGGCCGGGCATCTTGTATTAGGGGGATATCTTGACCGAGTTACTTGAGATTTTTGTTGACAACATTGCGCCTATTCTCATGATTGCCGCGATAGGCTATTTTGCCGGTAGAAGTTCCAATATCAATCCACAACCCATCAGCAAAATTCTGTTTCTGATTTTGTCCCCCGCACTGGTTTTTCAATCCATTTATACCAGCCAGATCACCGCAACTGAACTTATCAGCCTGTTTTTTGCCGTCGCTATTTTCATGTCATTAATGTCCTTGATTGCACTGGGACTGATGATTTGGTGGGGCGCTGACCGCGTCAGCCGCGCATCGGTTATTCTGGCCGCGATCTGTGCCAATAACGGCAATTTTGGGCTTCCGTTGATTGCTCTGGCCTTTAACAGCGAAGTGCTGGCACGGGCAGCCGTGGTTTTTGTGCTGGTGACCATGTCGAATTACAGCATCGGCGTATTTATGGCATCCAGCGGGCGGAAGTCGCTGGGGGGAGCGCTGCTGAATATCTTAAAAGTCCCCGCCGTCTACGCTGCCATTTTTGGTTTATTTTTCAATTTTGCAAATATCGCGCTGCCGCAACTCATCGCCCAACCGATTCAACGATTATCGCTGGCAACTGTACCCATGATGTTGCTGCTGCTGGGGTTGCAGCTTTCCCATTCTGCGTCGATATCTCAGTTTAAATTTGTGGGTATCGGAGTTTCGCTGCGGCTGTTAGTTTCACCTTTTGCGGCAGCGGCTCTGGCCATTATTCTGGGTTTGAATGAACCTTCGGTGGTAGCTTTTATTATGCAGGCGAGCATGCCAGTGGCAGTAGTGACCATTATTCTGGCAACAGAATACGAGCTTGACCGGCAGCTATCGCTCAACATGATTCTGGCGTCGTTACTCTTAAGCCCGATTACGCTGTCACTGTTGATTTACACGCTGCGCCGGTTAGTCCCCTCAGCAATCTGAAATTACGCTTAAAAGGTGCCTTATGAAAACACTCGCCATTATGGCAGATCGACCCCGCCCTTATATCATGTCGCATCGTGGTAATTCCGAACTTTGCCCGGAAAATACGATGGCTGCGTTCAAACAAGCGCTTGAAGATGGCACGGACGTGATCGAAACAGATTTACACCTCTCCGCGGATGGTGTCTTGATGTGTATTCATGATGCGACTGTGGATCGCACCACCAATGGCACCGGAAAAGTCAAAGATAAGACCTGTGCAGAATTGCAGCAGCTCAGCGCGAGTTATGGCAAAAGCGAATTTGCGGCAGAGCGCATTCCTACGCTTGAGCAACTCCTCAATATTCTGCCTGCCGATGTGGGCTTAGGTCTGGAGTTAAAAAGTGATGCGTTTCTGGAAGAAGAAACCTGTATCAAACTCATGAAATTATTGCAGGCTACAGGCACACAAAATCGCGTCGTGGTGTTATCTTTCGAGCGGGATTGGTTAGAGGTTGTTAAGCGCTACACAGATGATATTCCAACCGGTTTAATCACGATGTTTGGCCCGCTGCCAGAGGCTGGCTGGCAAATGATCGGGCCATTCTGGCCGATGATGTTCATCAATCCCTTGTATGCGTGGATAGGGCGCAGGCGTGGTCAGTTTGTGTGTCCACTGGACCCAACACCTGAGCCTCGTTTGTGGTATTACAAATTGCTTGGTTGCGATGCTGTGCTTACCAACAATCCCGCCAAAACACGGCGGGCATTAGGGCGGTCAGGAAGCTAGCTTAACAGGGATTGCAACTTGAGTGCTAGCGACATATCACCCTGAACTTTCAGCTTACCACTCATGAATGCCTGCATCGGATTCAGATCGCCTTTAGTCACTGCCAGCCAATCCTCAGCCGCTGCTTTCAGAGTCATGTTAGGGTTTTCTGCCTGTCCCTGACCGGACTCAGCAGTGCCATTCGCCAGCTTTAGCCAGTACAAACCGCCATTTTCACCACTCAGGTCGAACTGGATCGTCGCATTGACACCTTCAGCCTTTGAAGGGTCAAAGTTACTGGCCATCGTGTTAAACATCTGCTCAAGTTCCTGGCTGTTTGCCATGTAGTTTCTCCTCTTTTGTCCGGTGAATTGTTATATCATCAAATATCGGTATAGTATACAATCAATCCCACCCGTGCCCAATAAGAAGTTGGAGAGTATCGTATGAAGGTATGGAAGTTATTCATTTTATTATTGTTTTTGTCGCCCGTTATGACTCTTAATGCTCAGGATCAACCCGAGCGCACATCACCGCCACTGATTGCATTTATTGGTGCCGATTTTAATGTTTATGCGCTTGATCCTCAAAGTGAAGATATTCAGGAACTGACCAGCGACGCTGGTGAAGCACTTCGCTATCAATGGCCGACCTGGTCTAAAGATGGTCGGCTAGCCTATTTTAGTACCGCACTGACAACTGATAACGAATTATCCATGTCTGCATTTGTCTCGCCGGATGGAAAGGCGAGTGGAAGTGAAGTCTATACCGGCCTGAACGAGATATTTCAGTACGCAAACTGGGCCCCCCAGAATTGTGCAGTGGGTGACAATTGCCGTGACCTGGCTGTGCTACTCAGCAGCCCTGATCGTGGACTTCTGGTTGAAATGATACGAGATACATCCGTGGAAAGCAGCAGCAAAACGGTGGGAACCGGCGCACCTTTTTACCAGAGCTGGAGTCCTGATGGCAGCCGCATGCTTTGGCAGCGCAACCAGCAGACTTTGGATATTTATGATGTTGCTACGGATGAAATTATTGAAACCCTGGATGAAACTCCCGGCTTTATTCAGGCTCCGGCATGGTCACCGGTTGATGATCGCCTGCTGTTTGGCCGCTTGGGTGCCGATGGTCAATCCACCGATCTGGTAATCTCAGGAAATGACGAAATTATCGAGCTTTCTCAGGGTGTGAATGGCTTAATCACATTTGAGTGGTCACCCGATGGCAATTATGTCGCTTACCGCACGCAAACCGGTGCCAGCGCCTTTGGCTCGCTGATTGTCGTGGATGCGGTGACAGGGGAAACGGTCACGCGCAGCATCACGAATGGCGTGATTGGGTTTTTCTGGTCACCCAACAGTTCTAAAATTGCTTATGTAACCCTGGCAACACCTGCCGGTTCTTTTAATGCCAGCAGTGGCACAGACATCCATACTGCGGCTTTGGCACAGCAACCTGTGGGTTTGTCATGGTCAGTTTTGCAAACAGAGACGGGTGCTACCAACCGTTACGGATCTTTTGCGCCGACGCAGGAAATGCTTTATCTGTTGCAATATTTTGACCAGTTTCATCAGAGCCACCGGATATGGTCACCGGACAGCAAGCATATTCTCTACAGTGAATTGACGGATAATGGCCCTGTGATCAGTTTGCTGGATACAGATCGGGCAGACAGTGTTCCATTTTCTGTAGCAGCAGGTATCATTGGTGTGTGGAGTTATTAATTGAGGATGAGCTGTATTTATGCACAAAATGCTCATTGGGCTTTTTATGCTTTTTCTATCTGTTCTGGCCTGCACTCAAAGCAGGCCAGAATATGTTGTTGTGACCGCAACACCAAATTCAGATGCGTCCCTGATCTTACCCGAGCAGATCATCAATGAGCCTGTAGCGACTGAAATCGCACTCAATCAACCGCTTATTGAACCCACCTTAGACCCCACCAGAATCCAGGTAGCACAAGCGCCGGGGCAGGAATATGTCGTCCAACCGGATGATACGCTCAGTGGTATCGCCAGCGGACAGGGTGTTACCTTACAGGCACTGTTGGATGCCAACGCCTTGTTGAACCCGAATATTCTCAATGTCGGGCAAATAATCCAGCTACCAGACCCGCCTAGCGAAACCAGTAGCGCGTTTAAGATTCTGCCGGACAGCCGCTTAGTGCGCGCACCCGGCAGTCGGGATTTTGACGTTGCACAATTTATCGCACAGCAGCCCGGTTTCATCCGTACTGCAAGTGATGAAGTCGATGAGCAAATCTACACGGCGACAGAAATTGTCCAGCGCGTGTCATTGGAATACAGCGTGGATGCCCGTCTGCTGCTGGCGCTTTTAGAGTATAAAGGTCGCTGGTTAAGTCAGGTAAATATCAGTGAGGAAGCCAAAACTTACGCCCTCGGTGGCAAAGCTTCTCCACTCGGTTTTGATCGTGATGGCTTATATCGCCAGCTTACATGGACCGCCGATCAATTAAATCGTGGCTATTATGGCTGGAAGTACGGCAACATCAATGTGGTTGAATTCGAAGATGGTGAACGGGTCAGCTTTGCACAGGGGATCAATGCCGCCACGGTAGGGGTGCAGCATTTCCTGAGTTTGAACAATCGCTATGGTGTGTGGCAGAGCCAGATCGAGCGTGATGGTTTTTATCAGACTTATGTCGCTTACTTTGGCGATCCATTCGTGAATACCGTGGACCCAATCGTGCCCAACACCATTCAGCAACCGACACTGACATTACCATTTGCTTCCGGCGAAACATGGTTTTTCACGGGTGGAGCGCATGGTGGATGGGGAGCGGGCAGTGCATGGTCAGCGATTGATTTTGCACCGCCGGATGATCTCACCTTAGTCACCTCAGCCTGCTACGTCTCCGATTATTGGGCGACTGCGGTTGCGCCGGGAGTTGTCGCCAGAACCGATGAAGGTACCGTGATTCTGGATTTGGATGGTGATGGCGATGAATCAACAGGGTGGTCGATATTGTACCTGCATATGGCCGCACAGGGTCGCGTGGCACAGGGTACGGTTGTCAGTGTTGGAGATCGCATCGGCCATCCATCGTGCGAAGGCGGCTTTTCGAATGGCACGCATATGCATATCGCGCGGCGCTACAATGGCGAATGGCTGCCTGCTGACTGCTCATCCTGCCCGGATGATGGGCCACAATCATCATTTGTAGTGGGTGGGTGGCAGGTCGAGGCGTTAGAAGGTCAGGAATATCAGGGCTATTTGGCTAAGGACGGTGAACGACGTATCGCAGAGCAGGGTCGTCTGACAACTGAGAATAATATTTCCTGGTGATTTGATATAATACGCTCCCGATGTTGGACAGGTTGAGAATTTGGATGAGTCGTAAGTTCGGTATTTTCTTCGCAGTGCTTTTCATGTTGGCAGCGATTTCACAGCTTCAAGAGGGCAATCTCGGCGTGATCGCCCAGGAAGTGATTACTTCGACCCCGGCACGGGTGGTGATCCCAACGCAGGGAGCACAGGAACAATTTCAAGCTGGTGTCACAGCCACCTGGACGCGTACACCAACCGTACCGGGCCCAGCACTATTGCAAGCCAAAGAGGATGCTGGTGATGTCAATGTGCGCTCTGATGCTGATATTAATGGCGAGCGAATCGGGTCGATTCGTTTTGGGGATACCTATGTTGTGTTAGGTCGTCGCTTCCGCTGGTATCAGTTTCAATTTGATACTTCGCCCAGTGGCCGGGGGTGGGTCTTTGATGAATTGGTGGATATTATCGGCGATGAAAGTGCCATTCCAAATCTCGATGAGGAAGTACTTCCGACTATTGACCCAGCCATTAGCGCAGCAACCGAAACACAGAATGCAGTTACACTCACTCCCGGCGGGCTGCTCACTGAAACGGCCAATGCTCGTCTGCTGCCTGCGCCGGGTGCCGCAGACTCGGCCCCGTTACCGGGAAATCTGCCGGGAGACACCAGTCAGGTCTTGGAAGGGGAGTCGGGAAACAGCGAGGCAGCAGCAATTATCGCTATGCCCACTTATACGTATCCGCCAGCCATGGTTGCACTAGCACCCACAGCAGTGGCCGCTAACCCCGAAGCCATGGCAACAGAAAACCCCAACGACCTGTTAAACATCCCGTTGCCGGATAATGTCCCGCCGATTACACCAATCGTAATCCTGGCTGGTTTAGGTCTGTTGGGGTTATTTATCAGCTCATTGCGCCGCTAACGCTCAATGAGATTTTTATTTAGTGACTGCAGCTACTGCAACCACCGGCGGCACTTTCTTCACCAGAGTCACCCTCAGCTTTGAAAGAGTGACCACAACCGCAGGAAGAAACTGCGTTGGGGTTATCAATCCGGAAACCACCACCCATCAGGCTGTCAACAAAATCAATGGTCGCACCCTGAAGGTACATCAGGCTGGTAGGGTCAACAATCAGGCGAACACCATCGACTTCTACCGTGTGATCATAATCTTTGGCGCTTTCCTCGAAAGCCATACCATACTGCATTCCAGAGCAGCCACCACCAGACACAAACACGCGCAGGGCATGATTGGGGATTTCACGCTGTACGAGCAGGTTGCGGATGATGTCCACCGCAGCCGGGGTTACAGTCATGACAGTGGTTTCGATCTGGGTATTATTGTACTCATTAACAGCCATTTGGCTTTCTCCTGAAAATTGAGCCTATTACAATTGATAAAAGAATAACACATAACAAAAATGTCGTCAATAAAATAGACAATGATCTATTTTATTCTGACCCTATAGTATCCACCTGACCCGGAATGGCATAGGTACAGGCAGAATCGCCTGCCATCACATGGCTCAGGCGGCGTGGCACCACACCCAACAAAGTGGAGACTAAGCGCATATCCATTTCACACAAAGACTGATCTGTTTCAGCCAGCGTATGATAGGGGCAGTTGCTGGTATGTAAAATATAGCCTTTATCAGCCTGCTCCCAATGGGCATGATAGCCCTGCTTATTCAGATAGTCCACAACAAAATTTAACTTTTGCTGGAAGGGCACTTCAGGGATATGCGCATCCTGCGCCATCTGCTTGGCAACGCCTTCCATGATGACATTGACGCCATCCCTGGGCATATAATCACGAACGGCTTGCAGCAGATGATCGGCCAGATACTGATAATTCGTGGGGGATTGTCCAGCAGCCTTTTCCGTCAGCGTATAAATATGCTGTGGTCTGCCGGGTGTATTCCGATGTCGCATTTGGGGCGACATAATGAGATTGTCATTTTGCAGACGGGTGAGATGGTGACGGACAGTTACCGCCGTAATCTCCTTACCTCTGCGTTTCTGTAATTCGGTCACAATATCGTCGACCGTTGCCTCGCCATATTCTTTGAGAATATCGAGGATATGCCGCCGAGTTTGCTGCATGACAATCATTACCTTTAACTACAATTATTATTGTGAATATCTGAAAAAAGTTTATCATTTTTAGCAGATGATTGTCAAATACGTTAAAACGCATGCCATATATTGACTTGCAGAATATGCGCGTGTTAGGATGCTAAACTTTCTATTTAAATTTGAGTTTAGACGAGCTTCATTCCACGTCTTTTTCAGGGAGTGTATTCATCTTGAAGAATATTATTGCATTTCAGGGGGTTCTGGGTGCCAACTCAGAACAGGCGATACGGCAGCATTTTGGCGATGAAGTCGATGTTTTCCCATGCCATTCCCTAACTGATCTTTTTGATGCTATCGATGCCAACAAAGTCACTTATGCTTTACTACCGGTCGAGAATGCGCTGGCAGGGGCCGTCAGCAAAGCCTACGAGCTTTTGATGGATTCGGATTTGCGGATACAGGCGGATGTGATTCTGCATGTGCATCATGCTCTGGTGGCCCCTAAAGGCACAAAAATGAAAGATATTAAATATGTGCGCTCTCACCCTCAGGCATTAGCGCAGTGCGAGCAATATCTCAACCGTTATGGCTTTGAGCCTGTTCCGTATTATGATACTGCGGGGGCAGCTCGTGATCTGGCGGCTGAGGCGACCCCAAATACGGCTGCAATCTCGGCTGAACTCGCTGGTAAAATGTATGATCTGGATATTCTAGAAACTCAGATTGAGGATGTCCCGTTTAATTTCACACGTTTTTTTGTCCTGGGACACGATGACCCCCCGAAAGGGGAGTACAATAAAACATCATTAGTTTTTGCCACACGCCACCGGCCAGCAGCACTCTATGATTGTTTGGGTGAATTTGCTTCACGTGGATTGAACTTAACCAAAATCGAATCGCGCCCGCGTCGTAACCGACCCTGGGAGCCGGTATTTTATATGGATTTTGAAGGGCACTGGCAGGATCCAAACTGTCAGGAAGCTCTGTCACGACTGTTACAGAGAGCATCCTTTGTCAAAATGCTGGGTTCTTATCCGGCAGTCAAAACTGATCGCAACTCTGTAGGCATTTAACTTCTAACCTAAGGAGATCAATCAATATGTCAGAAAAACTGGGTGTCGCTATTCTGGGAGCGACAGGTGCAGTTGGGCAGCGGTTTATCCAATTGCTGGAAAATCACCCGTGGTTCTATGTGGCTGAGGTGATCGGCTCTGAGCGCAGCTCTGGCCGGACTTATGGCGAGGCTGCCAACTGGGTGCTGGATGGCGGCCCACCGGCATCGGTCAGGGATCTGATCGTAAAGCCGCTGGATGCGAAATTAGAGTCGCTGCTGGTATTTTCAGCATTACCGAAAGAGGCTGCTGATCCGATTGAATTTGAATTGGCAGAAGCTGGTCATGTCGTTTGTACAAATGCTGGTCTGAACCGCATGGTTGAGGACGTTCCGCTGCTTTTACCTGAAGCCAATGCCGACCACACAAAACTGATTGATATCCAACGGCGTAATCGCGGCTGGACAACCGGCGCACTCGTTGCGAATTCCAACTGCACATCAATGCCGGTAGTGATGTCTTTAGCGCCGCTGCGGATCTTTGGCATAAAGTCAATTCACATGGTGAGCCTGCAGGCCATCAGTGGGGCAGGGTATCCCGGTGTCGCCTCGCTTGATATTCTGGATAATGTCGTGCCCTATGTGGGTGGCGACGAAGGCAAGATGGAAACCGAACCCCTCAAAATGCTGGGGCAATTCAACGGCAGCAGTATTGACTGTTTAAGCGCGGTGGCTGGGGCAACCTGCACGCGTGTGCCGGTGGTTGATGGTCATCTGGTCAATATCTCGATTGAGCTGGCAGAAAAACCATCTCAGGCTGATATTATCGCTGCCTGGGAGAGTTTCCGCGGCCCCGGTTTAGTACCCAGTTTACCTAGTGCGCCTCAGCATCCGGTTCAATATCTGCCGCAGATTGACCGCCCTCAGATTAGGCGCGATCGTAACGCCGGCAATGGCATGACCACATCGATTGGTCGGTTGCGTGAATGCCCAATTCTGGATTATAAGTTTGCGGCGCTGTCCCACAATACCATCCGCGGTGCAGCAGGTTGCAGCATCTTAAATGCGGAATTGCTGGCGGTAGAGGGTTATTTAAGTGATTTCGAGCCTGTACTGCAAACGGCAGCGGTGCAACTGGCGTAGAAATTACTCGTCACGGCACCAATACGTGAGATCACGATTCAAAAGAAGACTGAGGCGTTGAACTTCCGGCAGAAATAACTTCTGCAAATACTGACGGGTTTCAGGGTTCATCGCCTCCGGTTTTTTTTCGGTCATGTATCTTTTTCTCAAAAATCGGAGTGAGCTAGCGCGCACTGACTCTGGTATAAAATTCGCCAATCTGCTGAACCTTGAATATTTAATGGCCTGTGGTGTAAGCCCAAAGCGCACTAAAACTTTCTGTAAATTCTTGTGCTTCACTTCTTTTGCTGCGTTGACAATCTTGAAATCCGCCTGAAATTCAGTATCGACCTCTAAAAAGTCCAGCACGTCCGTATAAACCTGAGCAACATCATTTTTAAGGTCATCAAAAATGATGATGTGTACATTTTCACGGCCAAAAACCTCAAAGTAATGCTGCACAGGGTCACAAAAAAGTGTTCTTCGCCAATAGCTGTAATTAATCGGTACGTCCGTTTCGCTATTCTTTTGATCGAAAAGCGCTTCCTCAAATGTGGCGTAATGCAACTCTCGCCCGACCGACTGGCGATGGAAATACCCGGAGTAAACCAAATCAACAGGAGAACGCAGCATAATGATGATTTTAGCTTCAGGGTCAAAAGCATAAATTTTTTCGGCGGCTACTGGTGAACCCAGATAACCAGGAGTCGCCTCACCTAGACGTTTTTCATCCGTAGCTGAGGAAAATAGTTTGAGATAACCCGTTTCATCATAAACAAGATCACGGGGCGGGGGGTAGGGTTTGCCGAAATAATTCGGTTCTTTGACTTCTGACATAAAGATGTCGGGATGCTGCTTAAGATAATCATACATCGCTGTCGTACCGCATTTTGGGGCGCCCACGATGAAAAAATTCGGTTTTTTGATGGCTGCTTTTTCAATCATGATTCACTATGCCTTCATAAACAGATTGAAGCTGTCGTGTAATCACATCTTCACTGAAATTATTTACGCAGTAGGTGCGAATAACCTGGGGGTCAAAGCGCTGATACTCACTGCACATCTGACGAAGGGCATACGCGAGATCGTTGATATTACCGGGTTGAATCAGTATACCGGTCTGCTCGTTCACAAAATGTTCCGGGCCGCCGGAACGGGTTGCGATCACGGGTTTGCCGCAAGCCATCGCTTCGATGAGTGTGACTCCGAAACCCTCTGTATAGCTGGATGATACTAGCGCGTGGCTGGTCTGGAAATATTCCAGTAGTTGTTCTTTTGGCACCAGACCATGTACTTCGACCTGAGCCTGAATTCCCAGCTTAGCGATTAAATCATTCAACTGAGCGAGTTTGCGACCGTGATAACCTGAGCCTATGATCCGCAGTTTTACATCCTGGCCTTTGCATGCCTGTGCGAAAGCCGGTAATAAAATGTGGTGACCCTTACGCCTTGTCAACGAAGCAACCATTAAAAAGACGAAAGGGGAGTCTGCTACGGGCATTTGTGGGAGAGTGAACCAATCGACATCTACTACATTGCTAATCACTTCAATGTTTTTCTCAGGGGCATATGTATTTAGCGCTTCAGCCAGATTATAGCCCACTGCAAATTGCCGCTTGGTATGCCTTAGCGTATAGCGTGTAATGGCACCTTGTCCCGGCAAAATAAAGCCGTCCTGAAAATTAGTGGAATGCTCAGTCAGGATGGCCGGTAGGCCGCGCTGTAGGCCGATATACGCTGCGAGATAGCCGCCATAAATCGTGCTGTGACCGTGCAAAATATCTGGCGTGCCATTTTGTGCGCAATAGCGATCAAAAATTTGAAGGGCTAACTTACCGCGTTCCCAGGGCGTGAGCGACTCTCGCCAGCCCCACCACGGAATGCGGTAGATTAGCACACCGTGATCATCGGTGATTTCAATATCTGTGTTACGTCGTTGCCAGTGTTGTCGTACTTCTGCCAGGCCGTGAAAAGAGCGGAGCTTGGTTGGAGGCACTAACATCCCCACCTTATGCCCCATCTTTTGTAAAGCCTGGGCCTGGTCCCGAAAAAAGCTGCCACGAATAGGATTTTTGGGGGTCACATACCATGATGGGATGAGCAAAATGTGCATTTAGTCTCGGCACCAATGGGTGAGATCACGGCCTAATAATTCACTGAGCTGCTCAACTTCAGGCAGGAACTCAGCTTGCAATTCCGCCCGCAAAGAGGGCTCAAGCTGGGGGCGGGATTGGTAACGGCTGTTTAAGTTGCGTAGTTTCCAGTAAACCGGACGTGCGACTGGCAGCACTTTCTTGCCGACCTGCATGAGCCAGTTCGGCGGTGCGATCAAAAAGTCCTGTACGCGCTCATTCCGCATATACTTGTTGGCATTGATGATTTTCATTTCTGGCACAAAATCCGGGTCAACTTCGAGGAACTCTAGGACTCTACGGTAAACCCCTAAACTGTCTCCTTTCATGTCATCATAAATAATGACATGTACATTTTCTCGGCCAAAGACATCGAAATAACGCTTTACCTGTTGTGTAAATTTCGGAGTTTCCCGATAGTACAAAGCCGAAGGCATAATATCCAACTTTGCTGGTATATTTTTGCCTTGTTTGCGCTCTTCTTCGGCAGCTAGTGCCTGTGCAAAGGTTGGCAAGTCCTCGTTCAAATTATATAACAATTGATGATATAACGAATACATCATCTCGACAGGGGAACGCAACATTGCGACAATTTTTGCATTAGGATCAAAATCCTTAATTTCATAGGCGGCGGTGGATGAATACAGATACCAAGTTGAGGCTTCACCAATACGCTTTGCATCTGATGCATGAGCGAACAGACGAAGGTAATCATTACCGTTTCTGAATCGATCTAAGCGTGATCCATGAAAATCTCTTGCAAAATAATGTGGCTCTTTATAAGCTGGCATGAAAATTTCGGGATGTGGCTTCAGGTAATCGAATATGGCCGTAGTCCCGCATTTTGGTGCACCGACGATAAAAAAGTTCGGTTTTGTCATGCCAGTATCTCTTTCAGATGATCTTCGGGGGAAATGCGTTTTCCCATTCGATTTATTAAAGCATCACCGATTCCCATTAGGGTATAATAAGCCGATAACCAGGCCGAACGACCCTTAGAAGGGATGTAAAGCAGCCAGACAAATGCTGCACTTAATTGCCTCAGAATCATTGTAGCGTAAGAAAACCAACCAATATATTTTCGTCTGAAGATGATTCGGTTGCGGGTTTGATAATACAGAATAACCGGTTTGAGTTTCTGGCCTTGCCTGGAGCCACCACCCACATGAAAAATAACGGCGGAAGGCACTAAGAAACTGTTTACACCTTTAGCACGCATTCTAAAACAATAATCTGTATCTTCCATGTAGAGAAAATAGTCCAAATCTATAAAACCAAATTGCTTTACCACATGCAATGGAATCAACATGCAGCTACCACTTACGTTTATCTGATCCACATTGGGTCTTTGTGCAAAATATTGCTCATAGGATTGATGGTAAATTTTATGATGTCTGTATCTTTGCTGAGCGCGATTATATTCCCAAAATTGCATCATGATATTCCACTGGTTTTGCTGACTGTCGCTTTGCAATGGAACAGCTCCATAAATCGCATCGCCGTGTTCAAGGTATGCCTTCACCAATTCGGAGAGGGTATCTTCCCGAACAACCGCATCGTTGTTCAGTATCCAGAACAACTCAGCTTCAGGGTCTTTTAATGCATAGTCGAGGGCTAATGCGTTGCCGGCCGCATAACCCACGTTCGATTCTGAACAAATTAGCAGGCTGTCAGGATACTGACTTCGGATACATTCCACGGAGTCATCAGCCGAGCCATTATCCACTATGACAACCTGGTAATTCCTGTAATCGAGGGTTTTCAAGGATTCAAGGCAGTGCAATGTCTTTTCACAGCCGCGCCAATTGAGGATCGAAATATAGACTTTCGGCTCTTGATTGACCATAATATGCTTTGCAAACTCAGTAGAAAGTGAGGCGATAGTATAGCACAGCAACTTATGAGCATACATAGTCTTCTGTCTGGATTTGGGCTGTATGTGCAGACTTTTCAACTGAACGGGGTCGTGCTATACTGCACAGGCTTTTGAAAATATGAGGAGTTATTGGCATGGAAGTTGCCTTACAAATTGCATCAGTTCTGGTATCAATTTTGCTCATTGTGTTAATTTTGTTGCAGGTCAAAGGTGGCGGGCTGGGCAGTTTAATGGGTGGTGATGCCGGCGGTGGAATTACCCGTACGCGTCGCGGTCTGGAAAAAACCCTCTTCCAAATTACGATCATTATGTGCACACTCTTTCTTGGCATTTCGATTCTGGCTGTTCTTGCGTTTGGTTAAAGCCCACAGCATCAAACAAAATCGGATATGCCAGTGTAAAGCACTGTGAGGTAAACCCATGCTAAGAGGCTTCCGCTGGCAGTTGATTGCCCTTATTCTGGCGTGTGTGTTATTTACGATGAGTTTAACCACACGCCTGTCTAACCAAACCCCAGATATTGCCACTGAACCCAGTCAGCTTCCTGAAGAAACAGAACCTACAGCCACCCTTACTTCTACGAATACACCTGATGTATCCGTTCCTCTTGTGCCGGAAACTTCTACAGGGGAGATTGTTACGTTTCGTGAGGGGGTTGTTGGTAAAATCCAGCGGATTAATCCGCTTCTGGCAGACTCAAATTCAGCCGAGCAGGATATCGCTTCCCTGATTTTTGAAGGCCTGTTTCAGATTAATGCTTATGGCGAACCCCAGGCGAATCTGGCTAAAAGCTGGGTGATTTCATCTGACGGTCTTGAGTATGTGATCGAACTGCGTGACGATGTCCTTTGGCAGGATGGTATTCCTTTTGATGCCGCTGATGTGATGTTCACAATGGACATCCTGCGTTCAGCAAATTTCCCCGGCCCACAGGTATTAGGTGAATTCTGGCGCACAGTCGAAACTGAGCGATTGGGTTCGCATCTGCTGCGTTTTCGTTTGACGCAACCATTAGGCAGTTTTCTGGATAAGCTGACTATCGGCATTTTGCCCGTTCACGCTTTGCAGGGCATTACTGCTGAGCAGATTGCAGAGCACCCCTTTAATCTGACCCCCATCGGCACAGGGCCTTATCAGATCGAAGCGGTGCGCTCATTTGACAACAGTAACATCCAGATTGTGGATTTACGGGTGGCACCAGTTTATCGTCAGCGGCCAGAAGGGCAGGCGGGTTACGCGATTGATCGGCTTCGTTTTCAGACTTATGACACGTTTGATAGTGCCTTAGAGGCTTTTCGTCAGAGCGAAATTGATGGTTTAGCGGGGCGCAATCGC
>JBBSQD010000079.1:0-23483 GCA_038258185.1 Aggregatilineales bacterium
AGCCACCGAAGCACCTTCTGCGACAAAGGCCACTACTCGCGAATCTGCAACGGATACGGTTGAGCCGACGGATGTACCGTCAGCAACCGATACGCAGGAACCCACCGACAAGCCTGTGCCAACCCGCACCGATGAGCCAACCTCAGAGCCGAGTAATACGCCGCGTCCCAGCAGCACATCCCGCCCAACCGCGACTGCCACTCAAAGGCAGACGAATACATCACTACCAATGCGCACGGTTGTCCCTGCTACCTCGACGCCCATCCCTACAGCAGCTGCTTCCTGCATGGCACCTGTGGGCTGGCGCACCTATTCTGTTCAGACCGGGGATACGCTGGCGCGTGTGGCCGCAGCCACCGGCAGCAGCATGACCGATCTGCTGGCGGCGAATTGCCTAGCAGTAGCGGAAACCTTGACCGTTGGCCGTGAACTTTATGTCCCGCGCCTGCCGGTGACTGGACAAAGCAACCAGGGAAGTGCGCCGCGTCCGGTCGGTTGCACAGTGCCTGATGTGCAGATCACCAGCCCGTCGAGCGGTCAGCGCGTGAGCGGAACTTTCCGCTTAGTCGGCACGGCGAATATCACCGCTTTTTCGCGCTACCGCATTGAAGTGCGCTCGGACTTCTCGCAGGAATATGATTTATACGAGCAATCTGATAAGGCCGTCTCCAATGGCGAACTGGCACGCGTGGATAGTAATGCCTACGGCAACGGGCTGCATTGGGTGCGCCTGAGCGTCGTCAGCACACTTGACGCGAATGCCGCGGTAACCTGCGCTATTCCTATGTTCTTTGACTGAGTATCGCATCTGGCAGAAGTATCCGCTACACTATTGACCGCTTTTTCAGGTTTTGTGGAGTGTCTATGACTGCCAGTAAACCATCTTTTTTGGTGCGTTTTTTCAGGTTTATCGTTTTTCGACTTTTTCCGATTCTGCTCATTATCGCGATCCTGTGGACGGGCGCAGGACTCATCCAAACGTTCTCCTCGCGCATGAATGAACAGTCGGTTGCCCAGCAGCGCCGTGATATTTATCCGCAGACCGCGACTGCGATGGCCGCGACTATTACCCCGCCGGTTGCCAGTGATAACACCCGTTCAACTGCAAACGAGGGCCTTGTGCTGGCGAGTTACCGCGAGAACATCGCGCAGGATGCTGAGCCGGTGCTGCTGGCTCAGTTTGTGACCAACACCCCTCAGCCCGACGCCGAACAGGCTGAAGCCAGCGCGACACCACTCCCGGCTGGTGATAGCGCCCCCGTCGCGACTTCAACCCTGCCAGCCTTGCCCGATGAAGCCAAACCTTTACCGACCATTATGTTCCTGGGCGACCCGGATGCGTCAATGGTGGATGTTACCGCGATTCCGACACGCGTCGAACCGCTGGATCGTAACGGCAATGACCTGTTCAATATTCTGCTGTTGGGCAGCGACGGCGAAATTACCAACGATGGCTTTTCACGCACCGACACCATGATTGTGCTGTCGATCAACCGCACGACCAACACCGTGTCGATGCTCAGTTTGCCGCGTGATATGTTCGTGTATATTCCAGCATGGGGGATGCAGCGCCTTAATCTGACTTATGCGCGCGGTCAGTCCGGCGGCTGGACGGATGGCACATTTGAGCTGTTGCGCCAGACATTACTCTATAACTTCGGCATCAATGTGCATTACTATGCCATGATTGACCTGAGCGGCTTCAAGGAAGTGATTGATACGGTGGGCGGCATTGATGTCGCGGTGGATTGCGCGATTGAAGATTTGCCGCTGATCGGCGCGGAAGTCCCCGCCGCCGCCCGCAGAATCAACGAAGACGGTTTTTATGTGCTGGATGTGGGCTACTATCATCTGACTGGCCCCGAAGCTTTATGGTATGCACGGTCACGCCACAACAGCACGGATTTCGACCGGGGACGGCGCCAGATGCAGATTTTACGGGCAGTGTGGCGGACAGCGCGTGACAGCGGTCAATTAGCCAATTTGCCTGCGCTGTGGAATCAGGGTATTCAGGTGGTGGATACCAATCTCGGTTTTGAGGATATGCTTGGTTTGCTGCCGATTGCGCTCAATCTTGACCCCGGCCTGATCGAAAGTTTCCCGATGGTACGGACATATCACACCACGCCGTGGCAAACACCCAGCGGGGATTATGTCCAGCTTCCGGTGTATGACACCATGCGCCAACTCTTGCAGGACTTCTACACCCCGCCCACATCCAGCCAGATTGTGCTGGAAGGTGCCAATATCCGTGTGTATAACGGAACATCGACTGAAAATCTGGATATTGTCGCGGCGGAACGCCTCGGCTGGGATGGCCTGGGGGCGATTGCAGCCGGTGGCGCGGACAATGCCGATCATACCGACACTATGCTGATTGATTATAAAGGCAGCAGCAAAGGTGGCAGCCGCAGCGAAATTGCGCGGATTCTGAATGTGAAACCGGAGAATATCATTGTCAGCCCCGATGCCAACCGTGAAGCTGATTTCGAGGTCATTCTTGGCTCAAACTATAGCTCGTGTACATTTGCGGTGCTGCCGGTCACAGGCTGATCGACGTATGGCATTTTAAGTGAAACACAAATGCGGTGACCAGTCGGCCACCGCATTTTTTATTCCGGCGAATCGTCGCTGTTTAGCGGATTTGCTGCCAGTCGCATAAAGCGCAGCATGTTGCCCTCGCCACTTTCGATGACGCCGGTAGATTGCAGGGCTTCCAGTGTGGCACGTGCCTCAGCGGTGGACAGGCCAAGAACATCGCGCAGCGGGCCGATCCCCAGCCAGCCGAGATAAGCCGCCAGCGCTTGTGCCTGTTTGAGCAGACGCTCATCAGTGCTGCCGGAAAGCGCATAAGTCGCCCGTGCCAGTGAACTGGTGATAGGGCGATTCACGGGTCGCGCAGCCGCGTTCGAGATGCCCTGGTCGGATTCAAGATCGGGCAGGATTCCCGTCAGGCCAGTCCGTTGATTTTCGGGGATTTCCTGCGTCCGCTGGATGCCTGCTTTGCGCCAGTAATTGACCAGCGCTTTGAGATCATCACCATTGATCGTACACAATTCCACCGGCTGAACTTCTGTCTCTTTTTTGGCACCCTGGCTGGTGACGATAAATGCGTCAATAAACCGCAGCGCGGAACTGTGCAGGTACTTCAGGTTATCGGCCAGATCGGATTTGGCAGAGCGCATAATGATGCGTGTTTTTCCGCCACGCTCCACAACCTCCGGCAGATCTTCGGTCTCATTGGCGGTCAGCATCAGATGAATGCCGACTTTGGCGCCATTGATCAGCAGATCGTAAATCGCTGCCTGCCAGCGTTCGTGATCTTCCTGCCAGTCCGCATCCGACAGCGAGTCGAAGAAAATCAGGATGCGCGGTAAGGGCATTTCGCCACGACTGTGCAGGCGTCGATTGTAGATTTCAAAATCAGCCGCGTCCTGCTCTTGCAGCCATTGACGACGGCGTTCACCCTCTTTGACCATGCCATCCAGCAGACGCACCCCGGCTTCGGGTGTATCGACCACTTTACCGAGAGTATGCGGTGCCTGGGGAAGTTCGCTGTACTGTTTGATCGACGACCCAATCAGCGCCACCCGCAATTCCGCTGGCGTGTTCATCATCAGCAGTGTCAGCAGAATCTCATTGATGACATGCCGCCGGCTGTTTTCCGAGCCGACAATTACCAGATTTTCAATCGCCTCAAGATCGCGCAAGATCACCTGCTGCTGTAAGGTCACCCCTAAAATGACCGAGAGGGTGGACGGGCGATTGACAAACGTATTGCTGATCAAAAGCTGGCGTAACTGCAACGGCTGATGCTGCTCCGTGCGCAGCAGAATGCCGACATTTTCCTCGTCATCGGGCAGGCGGTTGATAAAGCCGATCACCCAGTCTTTATGCTGGTCAGCGATGACCCCCAGGCTGCGACGAATATCGTTGGGCGAAACCGGGCGGCGGTTGCTGAGGCGTCCGACTGGCTCTGGCCGTGCAATAAACAGCGTATGTGAGGGTGATGGCCGCACGTCCGTGATTCTCACCGGCGTGTCCTGTTCACCCAGACGCTGCTGAATTTCCGCTAATTGATTACGCAGGGTTTCTTCACCAGGGAGGCTGGCCGGACTCTGGGTCAGAATATCGGCCATCGCCGGGGTTAACCATCCCGCTTCATCTCTACGACTAAGCAGTTGTGGCATGTTTTTTCTCCTTCAGATGCTCCTTAAATTGTAAGCAGAATTAAGCTAATGGCAAATTGACTGTGTGTAGACCTCATGTTAGGCTGGATTAAGCGCCTTATCGGAGGAAAAACCTTCATGCCACTTCTTGTTCGTGTCGTCTGTATCGCTTTACTGGCTGGTGTGCTGGCGGCCTGTGCCATTGCTGAGCAGCCGGAAGGCACACCACCGCCACCTGTCACACTGGCACCCGCGCCAGCCATCGTTCTGGAGGGGAATTGTGATGTTACGGCGGGTCTTGATAACTGGCTGCAATCCACTGAATTGTATGTGATTGAATTGCAGGCGTTGATCAATGGCGCCCCGAACAAACAACGGGGAGCATTATACGAAGATGTGCTGCGTATGGCGCGTATCCGCGACGTCGCCAGCGCAACCGCCGCGCCGGAATGTGTGGTGCCTGTCCATTTTATGCTGATGGATACGCTCAATAATGCCGTTGATAAATTTCAGGCTTATGTCAATGGTGATGCGGATAATCTGGGCGATACTATTCCCAGCACCTTAAGCCAGATTGACCGGATTATTGCCGGACAAAATGAGCTGAAAGCCCGTCTGGAAGCCCAGTATCGTTCTCAATCCGGTTCTAGTTAATAGCTCCGCATTTCTCAGGTACGGACAAGGCATGCCTTGTCTGTACAATAGATAGATTCTAAAAATTACTCGGCAAAACAAAAACAGGTTCTGAGAATGAGAACCTGTTTTTAATTTCAGTTTGTAACGCAGATAGATGAGTTAATCCACGGTGGTGGGGTCGAAAGCGTCGCGCAGGCCGTCACCGATGATATACAGACACAGCACGGTAATGAAGATCATGAAACCCGGCCAGAATACCAGATGCGGCCCTTTAGTGAAAAAGGTCTGCGAATTGGTGAGCATGTTACCCCATGTGGGTGTTGGCGGCTTGACACCGACCCCCAGGAAGCTCAGCGCCGCTTCGATCAGAATCAGCGTGCCGATACCAATTGCCAGATCAATCAGCACAATCGAGATCAGATTGGGCAGGATGTGATTGAACATGATGCGCGGGCGGGTGGCGCCGATGGCACGCGCACTGATAATAAATTCACGCTCACGCAGCGCAATCGTCTCACCGCGCACCAATCGGGTCGTGCCTGTCCAGCCTAATAACCCCAGCACCAGAATGAGTGTTTCTGCACCCGGTGACAGAATCGCGGCGATAATCAGAATGATGAAAAAGAAGGGAATCGAGTTGATGGTGGTGATTAACCAGACCACCAGATCATCGACAATGCCGCCATAGTAACCCGTTGCCAACCCCAGGCTGACCCCAATCACCAGTGACAGCAGCGCCGCCATAAAGCCAATCGTCAGCGAAACCTGACCGGCATACAGTAAGCGCGACAGATGGTCACGGCCAAGGTCATCGGTGCCGAGGAGATGACCCGGATCACCGACTGGGAGAAACGGCTGATCCTGAATGCTGGTGGCATTGACCCCCAGAACACTCGAAATGATCGGCGCGCCAAAGCATAATAGCGCCAGTATAAAAAGCGCGATAATAGCAATGATGGTCAGTCGGTCATGTCGCAAACGACGCAGGGCGATTTGCAGAAGGGAAGGACTGGCATGCGTTTCTTCGGGTGTCGGGATAATTTGTGTAACCGTAGTGTTGGTTGCCATAAGTGTATCTCCAGACCTAATCGAAGCGGATGCGCGGGTCAATGAGCGCATACAGAATATCCGACAGAATGTAACCCAGAATAGTCGCGATAGAAGCAAAAATCACGACAGCCATCACCACCGGATAATCCTGTTGGGTGACCGCATTCACCGCCATACGCCCCAGACCGGGCCAGGCGAAAATTGTCTCAGTAATGGCCGCACCGCTCAAAACGCCGGTAATGGACGGGCCGAGTAGAGTTGCAATCGGGATCAGGGCGTTGCGCGTCCCATGCTTGAACCACACGGTGCGATTCGCCAGCCCTTTGGCACGGGCAGTGCGGATGTAATCCTGATTACGGACATCCAGCAATGAAGCGCGCATAAAGCGCGAAAAAGCGGCGATTGATCCGGTCGCAATGACAAAAGTCGGCAGCAGCAGATAATTCAGCCGCTCCCACACAGGCGGACAGCCACCCAGCAAAACCTGTTTACAACGGTTTCCCATCGGCAGCAGCTCCAGCCCGGTGCCGCCAAATATCAGGATGAGGATAAGCCCCAGCCAGAAAACCGGCAGGGCGTTAAAGACCACTGCGGTGACACGAGTCACATTGTCGAACCAGCCCCCGCGCCAGACTGCGGCCAGAATGCCAATCGGCAGGCCAACAGCCAATCCCACTACCAGCGAAGATATACCTAGCTCTAAGGTCGCACCGACACGCTCCAGCAGCAGCGGTAATACCTGGCGTCGCCCCTGATAGAACGAACGGCCAAAATCGCCGCGCAGAATGCCGTAACGGTCACCCGGGGGTTCGGGCTCACCATCACCATCGGCATCGAGGGGAATGAGCACAGATTGGTCAGAGATACCATCACCATCGGAGTCCCAGCGCATCCAGTCATCACCCAGCAACCAGCGCAGGTACTGAAGAACAGGTGGATCATTCACACCCAGACGCGCAGCAAGCTGCTGACGTTCCTGCGGGGTAATGGTCGGGCCAAAAGCTAAAGCCGCAACCGGGCCACCAGGGGCAGCCAGCATAAGCATATAGGTGAGAATAGTAATCCCGATTAAGGTAGGGATTGCCTGAAAAAGCCGACGGATCGTGTATTTTATCATTTCTTACCACCAGACTGAAGTGACTTCGCAGGACATCATGCCGTATATACAAATGCCCATAAATGATCGATTTGAATGATTTTAAGTATGGTACTGCTTCAAAAAAATAAGTAATTGTCCCTAATTCATCAGGTACGGACACGGCATGCCGTGTCCGTACAATAAAATTTATTTTCCAACAGGCCCTAAAACTTAAGTAGAATATTTTGCACAGAGGCGGCTGTTAAACCGCCTCTGAATTTGTAGCTGTCAGTCTGATGTTACTCTACGCTGCGAACGTTCCAGGAATCGGCGTTCCAGTAAAGCTGGGCTGGGAACGGATCGAAACCTTCGACGTTGGAGCGGGCGGCATACATACCATCACGCACGAACATGAAAATGTACGGGGTATCTTCCTGGACAATTTCCTGTGCCTGCTGGTACAGGGCAATACGATCTTCTACATCACAACCAGCCACGGTACGCGCCTGGTCATTGGTTTCAATGAATGCCGGGTTGTTGTATGAACCAGAGTTGCTGGAACCACCCACGACATCACCAGCAGGGGTGAGGATCTGGGTCGCATCCGGACGGTCAGGGTAACCCGCTTGCCAGCCAAGTACGAAGGCATCAAACGTTTGGGCGTCCATGATATCCAGCAGCGTGAAGAATTCGAGGGTCTCGATTTCAGCCACGACACCAATCTGCGCCCAGCTTTCCTGCGCCACGGTGATGATCGCGGTACGGCGAGCATTTTCTTCGTTGGTCATCAGAGAGAAACGGAATTCGGTACCATCTTCAGCAGTGCCACAGCCGTCGCAAACGCGGACGCTGGTGGGATCTGCGGGGTCAGAATTGACCCAGCCAGCTTCGTCCAGCATCTGAGCAGCCAGTTCCACGTCATAGGGGACGGGGGGCAGATCGGCATTATATGCCCAGGAAGCCGGGGTAATGTAGGAGGTCATGCGGGTGCCTTCACCGAAGGTCGCACGATCAATGATATCATCAATGTCCAGCGCCAGATTCAGCGCACGACGCACATCTTTACCTTCTTCGCTGTTGCCGAAGAGGGGATGAGTGCCCTGGTCGATGATGTTACCATCAGCATCATAACCATCCTGTGGGTTGGTCGGATCGGCCAGGTTAAAGGCCAGATAATCCCAGCTGTTGCCGGGGTATTTGTAAACCTGGACATCGCCAGCTTCTTCAGCCGCATAGATGTCGGCACGACGGGCTTCCTGCGGGTTCTGAATCACGTTCAGTTCACCAGCCAGGAAACGTTCCACGTTTACAGTCAGGTCGGGAACGGTCAGGTACACGAAGCCTTCAGGATTCACATAACCGAGTGCTGCATCGGGATAGCTCTGGTCGGCCAGCAGAGTGATGGCTTCGCCAGCACGCAGCTCGCCAAATTTGAACGGGCCAGCCGAAACATTCGGGTTCAGGTTGAAGTCCTGGTCAGGCAGTGTCGACAGATCTTCTGGGGCAATGTGGGAAGGATACGGTGCCAGGAATGCGGCATTATTGACGGCATCGCAGTCGGCAACATCGAAAGTGACCTGAACGGTGAACTGGTCAATTTTTTCTACACCGCTGACCTGATCCAGATAGAAGGACAGGGGCGAGTCAACATCACCACTGTTCAGCGCATCCCAGACGAACATGACATCATCAGCGTCAATCTGTTCGCCATCATTCCAGAAGTAGTCCTGGCGCAGATTAAAGGTGTAAGTGAGATTGTCTTCTGACGCTTCCCAGTCGGTCACAATGGCCTGAGGCCGGTTGGGGGAGAACTGAGCGTTAGAGGGGTCTACACCCACGAAGGCGGGGAAAATAAATGTCTGGATGAGGCTGGAAATGGTATCATTCGAAAGCAGCGGGTCGAGTGCAGTCGGGTCTGACCCTGCCTGACCTTCAACAATGATACCGCCCTGACCACCTTCCTGGGCGGTTGCTGTGCCGATCAGCGCGGTAAAAAGCGCCAGAACGACGGCAGCAGCGAAAAATCTTCTGAGATTCTTCATACTTTACTCCTTTTAAACAAAACGAAACAAAAAATTGGATCATGCTGATCCACTCAGCATCTATAGGGAAATACTTTTTGTTTCCACTTAAGGTTCGGAAATTGGGAAACAAATTAAAGTATTGCTTCGGGAGTGGCCTAACGAACTAAACTTGCACGTGTAGGGTTACGGGTGTAAAAAGAGCCCATTTCTGAGTGTAAAGAAATGGGCTCTAGTCGGGGCGGCGGGATTCGAACCCACGACCTCTTGCACCCCATGCAAGCGCGCTACCGGGCTGCGCCACGCCCCGAAACGAATCTGCGTGTAGTATAGCCGACGAAACTTTCGCTGGCAAGGCTAAATGCTTACAGTTTTTATTGTCGTAATTTTGTGTGAACTTTTCCCGCTGAGGTTGCCGCGGCACGGGTCACAATCTATACTCTGCTTAAGGTACTGGCGCGAAGCGCTTTATAGATAGAAGTGGAACAGTTATGGATGATGGACAGGCAAAAGCAGTGCGGTTGACATCCCTCGCGTCCTGCGCGGGGTGAGCGTCTAAACTCGGTCCCGGTGACCTGGCGCAAGTTTTGCAGCCGCTCAAGAATTTGTTTCCAATCGAAAATTATCCTGCGCTGGTGCTGGGTCTAAGCGCACCAGACGACGCTGCCGTCTATCAATTAGACGATGAGCAGGCGATTATCTCCACGACGGATTTTTTCCCGCCAGTGGTGGATGATCCCTATGCGTTTGGTGCCATCGCGGCGGCCAATGCCTTGAGTGATATTTACGCGGTCGGTGGCGAACCCCTGATGGCGATCAATCTTGTGGCTTATCCCGATGGATTGGGCCTGGAGATTCTGACCGAAATTCTGCGCGGTGGCGCGGAAAAAGTCCGTGAGGCTGGCGCTGTGATTGCCGGTGGACATACCGTGACCGACAAAGAGCCTAAATATGGACTGGCCGTGACAGGCCGTGTCCACCCGCAGCGTATTCTGCGCAAAAGTGGCGCACAACCGGGCGACAGGCTGATCTTAACCAAGCCGTTAGGCACGGGTGTGATTACGACAGCGCACAAAAATGAACAGGCAAAAGCGGAAGATGTCCTTTCGGCAATTGCCAGCATGAGCCGCTTGAATCGGCAGTCGTCGCGTTTGGCGCAGGAAATCGGTGTTCATGCCATGACCGATATCACCGGTTACAGTCTGCTGGGACATGCTCATGAAATGGCGCACCTCAGCATGGTGGATATGCACCTGACTTTTGCGGATCTGCAATGGTTGCCGGGAGCGCTGGATTATGCTGCGCAAGGTATTTTCCCGGGGGGAATGGGGCGAAACCGCGATTATTTTAGTCCGTGGATAGGTTTTAGTGAGACTATTACAGAAACACAAGAAGGCCTCTTATATGACCCGGAAACATCAGGCGGTTTGCTGATATCTGTAGCGCCAGAAAAAGCTGATGATCTGCTCGAAAGACTGGTAGAGGCCGGGGAAAATGCCAGTCTGATCGGCGAGGTTTTTGCTGGTGAAGGTTATATTAAAGTTGTGTTATGATTTGGAAGAGAATAAATTTATTGGTGAGGAGTTTGGCTGATGCCGGATGAACCCAAGCAGGTCTATGGTCAATCAACAAATTTGTTTGTGAGTCGTAAGGCGAGCGGCGAGTCGCTGGTGGTCGGCGGCATCGGTGAGAATACAACGCGCTGGACGCGGGTGCTGTCCGCACGGGCGGCACAGATGCTTTGGTTTCATCTGACACGGATGTTATTTCCTGAAAAATCTGAGATGGTTACGGCTCTGGTCACGACCGCGCCCTTACGCAGTGAAGCCCTGCCGACCATCACCACCCATATGGTGGTCGACCCGGTAGAAGGCGGTGGTTTTGAAATTGCCGGCTGGGTAGGCGATCACACCTGGTGGGTGCATCTCGATGAATATGAAGCGCGCCGTTTCTGGACAGCGCTCGACATCGCTTTGTATCCGGTGGGCTGGCAGGGTGCGAAGTCCAAAACCCAACATTAGACAGGCTGCATTTACGGGTAGCTCATATCGAAAATTGACGAGGCAGGATGAACCCTGCCTCGTTTTGCGCTTACTGGCAAACTGGACTACTATTCAAATGATATTCAAACTTTGGAAATTCTGGGCTCGTCTGCCTGTAAGAAGGAGGATTGTATGAGTTCTTCCCCGCCACCTGTTCCCAAACCCGCCAGTCCGGGTGCTGCAAAAGTCGCGCTGGCGAATACGGCCTCAGCCTACATGAATATTCGCACCGGGCCAGGGACTAATT
This sequence comes from Aggregatilineales bacterium, assembly GCA_038258185.1. Taxonomy (GTDB): domain Bacteria; phylum Chloroflexota; class Anaerolineae; order Aggregatilineales; family Phototrophicaceae; genus JAIOHN01. Next base: position 11,244 of record JBBSQD010000079.1, read on the forward strand.
ACACAGACATTGGCGATATTTTTGATAATACAATTGTAACTTATTATCCGGCCACAAAGAGCAGCGACGGCTGGGTCTGGCTGGAACAGAGTCAGTTGATGGGCTGGGTCGCCACCAGTGTGGTGAGCTTTGAAAATGTTGATGTCACCGTGCCGACCTCACCCGTAGGCCCGACTCCTTATGATGGCAAGGTCGCCATCTGGCACTGGAAGGGTGATGTCGTCCCGGAAACCACGATTGATGATCTGGCGGCCAATCTTAAGCGCACCGCCCCTTATGTGACAGATTTATTCGTCAAAACCAATGATTACACCGCTAGCGCAGGCGCACGCTGGCAGGGTCACTGGGATAACAAACGCGCCCTTGCCATTGATGGCACCGAAAGTATTGACCGCTGGGTACAGATTCTGGGACGCTACGGCATCGGTTTCCATGCGTGGTGTGTGCCGCGCGGTCTGAATACGAATGCTGAAACCGACCTGATTATCCAGGCATGCCTGCGACCCGGCGTGAAATCGATGATTCTGGATGTCGAGCCGTATGATGGTTTCTGGTCTGGCGGACGTGCAGGTATCCGCCCCTACATGCTGCGCATCCGCAGCAGCATCCCCGGTTCATTCCATATTGCCATGTCGGTGGATGCGCGTACCCAGCATTATGCGTCGATCTATCCGCAGGAATGGTATCCGTTTGTGAATAGTGTGCACCCGCAGACCTACTGGGAAACTTTCCGCACCACGCCCGATAGCGCGCTAGGTGAGGCTTACCGCGTCTGGGCCGGATTTGGCCGTCCGATTGTACCGGCGCTGCAAGGTGATGCGCAGGCAGCGGATATGAAAACGGCGCAAACATTAGCCGTACAGCGGCATAAAGCGCCCGGTGTTTCCTGGTGGCGTTTAGGCGTCATCAGCCCGCAGCAGATGGCGGCGGTCAATACACCGATTACCCCCGGCACCCCGCCACCCGATGTCGATGATATTCCGCAGTACGGCGCTGAAGTCGTGCTGCGCCCCGGTGAAGCTGGTTTTTCCAGCGGGACATACACTGGAAAATCGGAGTTCAGTGCTTTTCTGAGCACGTGGGGCTGGGTGGTTTATTATAAAAATGCTGAATTGAGCCAGAGTAAAGTCTGGGCGCAGTGGTCACCCCGGCTGCCTGCGTCCGGCAAATACGAGATTTCGACCTTCGTCCCTACCCGCCATGCCAGCACACGTAATGCACGTTTTAAGGTACATGGCATTAAAGGCATCAGCGGCGAAACCCCGATTGCAGTCGATCAGTCGCGCTACAAAAATCAATGGGTCACCATCGGAATTTTTGAGTTTGACACCAGCATGCCAAATGCCGGAAATATTTTCCTCAATGACCTGACGATGGAAACCGGCACGGAAATCGCCTTTGACTCGATTCGCTGGCGACAGATTCTCGATAGCTCAGACCCGGGTTCACCGAAGCCCTTTACGGCGGATGGCTATGACTCGCCAGTAGGCACACTGACGGAACGCCGCTCGACAAAAATCTGGCCGGGAAGCTGGCTGGATGCCAGTCCATTTGGCCGCCTGTATTTCGTCGGCACACCCAATGAAGCCTATCATACGGGCGCAGACCTGAACCTGCCTAGCGATGCTGATCGCGGTAAGGAAGTCTATGCGGTAGCCAGTGGCTCGGTGGTTTTTGCCAGCCGTTTACCGACATGGGGTAATGTCATTATTATCCGCCACGATCCGCTGGCGAAAAATGGCAAGGTTTTATATGGACGCTATGCGCATGTCGATACGATGCTGGTGAAAGTGGGGCAGCGTGTCAGCCGTGGGGAGCAGATCGCCACTGTGGGTAATTCCTTCGGCCAATGGGCTTATCATCTGCACTTTGACCTCAGCCCCACGACGATTCTGGAAACTCAGCCGCAGCACTGGCCGGGCAAAGATCAGACAGAGTTACTGGCGAATTACATTGAACCGCGCGATTTTATCGAGAAAAATCGCCCATAAGCGCCTCATAAGCCGTTTGAGAATTCAGGGTTAGGGTGGTAAACGGACAATGCAGGTATTGTCCCTACCTTAAAACCATTGATTTTGTAGGGACGAGGCCCGCCTCGTCCGCCAGAAACATCCCTTTTCAAACGGCGCCTTAAAGTTGCATGAAAAGTGGATAAAAAACAGGGACACTGTGTCCCTGTTTTTGATGTCGCTGGTTGCAACAGGATTTAGAATAAACCCCACTCGTCCGCCGCGCCTTCTTCCATCATGCTGGGGTCCCACATTTCCAGACCCATTTCGATGGTGACGGGCGCATCAAGAAAGTTTTGAGCAGTTCGGCGCGTCTGTTCTAGTAACTGAGGTGCGTAAGGGCAGAAGGGCGTGGTCATAATCATAGTGATGTGTCCACGATCCTCATGAACCTCTACATCACGAATGAGGCCCAATTCGACAATATTCATACCAATTTCCGGGTCAATCACGGCCCGCAAGGCTTCCCGCAGGCCTTCTTCTTTACTGATGACTTCTTCACTCATGTGCAATTTCCTTGTGAATCGGTTTATTTTGAAGCGTTACTTCCGAATATCCAGGATGTTATCATATCCCTAAATATGAGTCAATTTTTATAATATTTATCTGAAATATTGACACCCCATGGCACCACTGTTATACTGATTTGAGAGTTTAACACTTTGGGTACACAGTAAAGTTAATCGACATTAAACTTCGTAGGAGGTTTTCCTCGTAATGGGTGCAACACTAGAAATTCGTAATCTGCATGTTTCGGTAGAAGACAAGCCGATTCTGCGTGGCGTTAATCTGACTGTTCAACAGGGCGAAGTACATGCTCTGATGGGGCCGAATGGCTCCGGCAAAAGTACATTAGCCAATGCGCTGATGGGTCATCCGGCTTATTCCGTGACCGGTGGGCAGGTGATTTTCGACGGTAAAGACCTGCTGGAAATGGAAGCGGATGAACGCAGCCGCGCAGGCATGTTCCTGGCTTTCCAATACCCGATCTCGATCCCCGGCGTGACACTGGCGAATTTTCTGCGTCAGGCCATTAATGCGCGGATGAAAGGCGCTGACCCCGAAAGTAAAGGCATGTCAGTGCCGCAGTTCATCCGTATGATGCGCGCCAAAATGGATTACGTGCAGATGGATCACAGCTTTGCCGGACGTTACTTAAACGAAGGCTTTAGCGGTGGTGAGAAAAAGCGTGCAGAAATTCTGCAGATGGCGGTCCTGGAACCGAAATTCGCCATCCTTGATGAAACCGACTCTGGCCTGGATATTGATGCGCTGCGCATCGTGGCCGAAGGCGTAAATAAACTTAAAGGGCCGGACCTGGGTGTGCTGGTAATTACCCATTACCAGAGAATCCTTGACTACCTGAAGCCCGACCACGTACATATCCTCTATGAAGGCCGCGTCGTTGAAAATGGTGGGCCTGAACTGGCTCTCCACCTGGAAGAACAGGGCTATGACTGGGTTCGCAGCAAACACGGCAGCACCGCAGAATAAACACATCGTACACTGTTAAGACAGGAGCAGAAACATGGCTGATGAAGTCGTAAGAAGCGAAAAAGAACTGACTCAAGACGAAGCTAAACTGCGTGACGTGCGCGGTGGCTATGACGAAACCTACGGTTTTCATTACCCGGATAACTACTCATTCAAGAGCCAGCGCGGCCTGACCGAAGAAATTGTTCGCCAGATCAGCGCGTTGAAGAATGAGCCGGAATGGATGACCAATTATCGCGTGGAAGCGCATAACATTTTCCTGAGCAAACCGATGCCTCAATGGGGCAGCCCGATCATCAACGAAATCGACTTCGACAACATTTATTATTTCGTGCGTGCCGCTGACCGTCAGGGACGCGATTGGGACGATGTGCCGCCGGAAGTGAAAGAGACGTTTGATCGTCTTGGCATTCCGGAAGCCGAGCAGAAATTTCTGCAAGGCGTCAGCGCACAGTACGAATCCGAAGTGATTTACCACAGCATCCGTAAAGACCTGGAAGCTAAAGGCGTGATTTTCACCGATATGGATAGCGCCCTGCGCGATTATCCTGACTTGGTGAAAGAATACTTTGGCACGATCATCCCGTCGTCGGACAACAAGTTCGCGGCGCTGAATAGCGCGGTCTGGTCAGGGGGTTCCTTTATTTACGTGCCGCCGGGTGTCCATGTCGAGATGCCGCTGCAAGCCTATTTCCGCATTAACACCGAGAATATGGGCCAGTTCGAGCGGACGCTGATTATCGTCGACAAGGATGCCTATGTGCATTATGTCGAAGGTTGTACCGCCCCGACCTACAGCTCCGACAGCCTGCACAGCGCAGTCGTAGAGATCGTGGTGAAGGAAGGTGGCCGTTGCCGTTACACCACCATCCAGAACTGGTCGAACAATGTCTATAATCTGGTGACCAAACGTGCTGTGGCCTATAAGAATGCCACCATGGAATGGGTCGATGGTAACCTGGGCAGTAAGCTGACCATGAAATACCCGGCAGTCATTCTGATGGAAGAGGGCGCTCATGGTGAAGTGTTGTCCATCGCGTTTGCCGGTAAAGGCCAGCATCAGGACGCCGGTGCGAAAATTACGCATCTGGCCCCCAACACCACCAGCCAGATTATCAGCAAGTCCATCAGCAAAGACGGTGGCCGCGCCAGCTATCGCGGTCTGCTGAAGATCGCTGAAGGCGCGGATAACTGCAAGAGCAACGTCGTCTGTGACGCGCTCCTGCTGGATGATATCAGCCGTTCAGACACTTACCCCTATATCGAGATTGACGCCAAAAATGTCACGATGGGGCATGAAGCGTCGGTCAGTAAAGTCGGTGAAGATCAGCTTTTCTACGCGATGAGCCGTGGCCTGAATGAAGCCGAAGCCAACGCGATGATCGTCAACGGCTTTATCGAACCGCTGGTCAAAGAACTGCCGATGGAATATGCACTGGAACTGAACCGTTTAATCCAGATCCAGCTTGAAGGTTCAATCGGTTAAATTTGCCTGAGTCAATTGTCTGCCGGGGCGGCGTTTGCGCCGCCTCTGTAGTTGAAACATGGATCGTAAGGAGAATAAATCTGTGGTTGCTGTAAGACGACGCACCGCACAACCTGCCGCCCCCAGTTATACCCAGGCAGATGTTGAAGCATTAAGTGCGGCTAACCAAGAACCAGCCTGGCTGCGGGAAAGCCGCTTGAATGCCTGGGCTGTGTATGAAAGCCTGCCCATGCCCGGTCAGTCCGACGAGGACTGGCGGCGCACGGATTACCGGCGTATTCGCTGGAACGAGGCCGATAAACTGGTCAATCAAACTGCCGCCAGCCTTGACGCTGTGCCGCAGCAAAACCTGGAACCGCTGATCGGCGAGGAACAGGGTGGCCTGCTGGTGTTTGTGAACGGCCAGCTGGTGCATTATGAGATCGCGGAAGAACTGACCCGTCAGGGCGTGATTTTTACCGATCTGCTGACTGCAAGCCGTGAGCATGAAGCCCTGGTCAAAGAAAACCTGATGACCAAAGCGGTTTTGCCCACCGATGGCAAATTTGCCGCGCTGCATGGTGCGCTGTGGACACATGGGGTTTTCCTGTATGTGCCGCGCAACAAGGCGATTGAACTGCCGCTGCATGTGGTGATGTATAACACCGAGAGCGGTGCCAGCCTGGGTCATGTCCTGACCGTGCTGGAAGAAAATTCGCAGGCGACTGTGCTGGTCGATTACGCCTCAGCCGATGGCGAAACGCAATCCGCCTACATCGGCGCGACGGAATTACTGGTAGGTGATGCCGCAAACCTGCGTTATGTGGGCTTGCAGGACTGGAACCGCCAGACCTATGAATTCAGCCATCAGCGCGCCCGTGTGGGCCGTGATGCCAATCTCGACTGGATTGTCGGCACGATGGGCGGCCAGTTGGTGAAACTTTACCTCGAAATTGAACAGGATGGTCAGGGCTCGACCGCCCGTATGTCCGGCATGTTCTTTGCCGATAAAGACCAGCTTTTTGACCATGACACCCAGCAGCGCCATAACGCCCCCATGACTACATCCGACCTGTTATTTAAGGGTGCGGCCAAGGATCAGGCGCGCACGGTGTGGCAGGGCATGATTAAGTCACTGCCCAAAATGCAGCGCATTGATGGCTTTCAGGCCTGCCGCAATCTGCTCTTGAGCGAAGACGCGCGGATGGATGCCATCCCCGGCCTGGAAATCGAGGCCGATGATGTGGCCTGCTCGCATGCGGCGACCTTCGGCACGCTGGAAGATGAACCTATCTTCTATCTGATGAGCCGTGGTATCCCCCGCAATGAAGCCGAAGTGATGTTGAGCGAAGGCTTCTTCCATGAACTGCTTCAGCGTATTCCGTTTGAACGTGTGCGGGATCGCTTAGAGGCGGCGCTGAACAAAAAGATCATCGGTTAATCCGCTATCTATTCATGAGCTTTATCCACAAGGCGCGTCCAGTAAGTCAGGCGCGCCTTTGTTTTAAGAACAAGGGAAGTGATTATGACTGATGTGCAACTGGCTTACGATGTCGAAGCCATCCGGCAGGATTTTCCGATTCTGCACGATAAACATCATGACGAAATTCCGCTGATTTACCTGGATAATGCCGCTTCCAGCCAGAAACCGCTCAGTGTTATTCAAATGATTGATGATTATTATCGCCATTTTAACGCCAATGTGCATCGTGGCGTGCATAAACTCAGCGAGGAAGCCACCGCACTCTATGAAGAGTCGCGCATTAAAATCCGCCGTTTTATTAATGCCACCAGCAAGCGTGAGGTAATTTTCACGCGTGGCACCACCGAGAGTATTAATCTGGTGGCGCAGACGTGGGGCAAGGCAAATTTACAGGCCGGGGATGTGGTGCTGTCCACCGCGATGGAGCATCATTCCAATATCGTCCCGTGGCAGCTTTTGGCGGCGGAAAAAGGCGTTATTGTGAAATATGTTCCGCTGCTGCAAAATGGTACACTGGATATGGAAGCCTACGCGCGTTTACTGCGTGATGAGCCGGTAAAACTGGTTACGGTGATGCACGTGTCGAATGTGCTCGGTACGGTCAACCCGGTGGCGGACATGATTAAACAGGCACATGCGGCTGGGGCTTTGGTGTTGGTCGACGGCGCGCAGAGTGTCCCGCACATGCCCGTCGATGTGCAGGCGCTGGATGTCGATTTTTACGCCTTTAGCGGCCACAAGATGGTCGGCCCAACGGGCATTGGCATTCTGTACGGCAAACGCGCTTTGCTGGAAGCCATGCCACCGTGGATGGGTGGTGGCGATATGATCTCTACCGTGACACTGGAAGGCAGCACCTGGAATGAATTGCCTTATAAATTTGAAGCCGGTACACCGATCATTGCCGGGGCGATTGGGTTGGGCTGCGCAGTAGATTATCTGAGCGCGTTGGGGATGGATAAAATTCACGCCCACGAGCAGATGATGACCGCTTACGCGCTGGAAAAACTGGCCGAAGTACCTGACCTGAAACTCTACGGGCCGGGTGCCGATCAAAAAGGGGCGGTAGCCACCTTTACGATGGAAGGCATTCACCCGCACGATCTGGCGCAAATTCTGGATAGCTTCGGCATTGCTGTACGCGCGGGACATCATTGCGCAATGCCTTTGCACGCCGAGCTGAAAATCCCCGCGACGACGCGCGCCAGCTTTTATCTGTACAATACCCCGGCGGAAATTGATGCGCTGGTGGTTGGTTTATATAAAGCCAAAGAAGTATTTGCTCTTTGAGTGTCAGGAGCCTGTTTTATGTATGATATGTATCGTGAAATCATTCTGGATCACAGCAAAAATCCGCGTAATAAGGGTGTGTTAGACCCGGCGGATATTGATTTTGAAGGGCATAATCCGCTGTGTGGTGACCGTCTGCGGCTGACGCTGCAGGTCGACGAGAATGATCACATCGTCAAAGTGGGCTGGTCGGGCGAAGGCTGTGCCATTAGCCAGGCGTCCGCCTCTATGCTGGGTGAGGAAATCATCGGCAAGACGTTGCAGGAAGTGCGCCAGATCAGCAAGGAAACGATTTTTGAGCTGCTCGGCATTCCGCTGTCGATGAATCGCGTCAAGTGTGCGCTGCTCTCGCTGAAGGTGTTAAAAGTAGGTGCTTATGGGCTGGCCGAGTGGCAGCAAACCGAGGATGAAGAGGAAGAATAATTCATGACGGAATTTGTAACAGTAGCGACAACCGACGAAGTGAAACCCGGCGAGAGTCTCGTCGTGGAAATCGGGCGGCATTGGGTGGGTGTATTTAATGTGGATGGGGAATATTACGCCATCCGCGATGTCTGCACCCACGACGACGGCCCGCTTGCGGATGGCCGTGTGATCGGCTGTGAGATTGAGTGTCCGCGGCATGGCGCACGTTTTGACCTGCGGACTGGCGAAGTCACGGCACCCCCGGCCTTAGTGCCTGTGCCGACTTATGCGGTACGTGTTGAAGGTGATGCGATTCAGGTTGAAGTGAAGTAGCTGATTAACGCGGCGTGGTCTATACTACCCAACGGAAATATGCTGTTGGGTTTTTTATTTGTGAGGACAATAATGCAGGCGATTTTGGATGCCATGTATAAAGGGCGCACACTGGTTTTTGGTCACCGTGGAGCCAGTGCCTATGCGCCGATGAACACCCTGCCCGCCTTTGAACTGGCGCTGGCGCAGGGTGCCGATGGAATTGAACTGGACGTGCATCGCTCAAAAGATGGTCACGCGGTCATCGTCCATGACTTTACGGTGGATAAAACCACGGATGGCACCGGCACCGTCACCGAGATGACGCTGGCGGAATTAAAAGCAATGGATGCCGGTTCATGGTTTGGGCCGGAATTTGCCGGGACGCGCATCCCAACACTGGATGAAGTGTTCCAGGCAGTAGGTGACAAGCTGTACATCAATGTCGAGATCAAATCGACATCACAGGATACCGATGGCGTCGAGCAGTTGGTTGCGGACACGATTACGCGGTTCAGTATGCAGCAGCGGGTGGTCGTATCGTGTTTTAATCCGCTGGCTTTAAAGCGTTTCCGGCAGGTGATGCGTCGTGTGCCGCTCGGTTTTCTTTATGAGCCGGACACCTTCGCTAAAACCGGGGAATTGATGGAGGGACTGGACTTAACCTGTGAGGCATGGCATCCGCATTATTCGATGATTAATGCCGCCTATATGCGTCGGGCGGAGGACGAGGGAGTGCGCGTCAACACGTGGACGGTCAATGAACCGGAAGTCGCTGTGGAATTGCGTGACCTGGGCGTAAATGGCATCGTGACCGATCACCCTGACGTGATTCTCAAAGCGCTGCGAGGCGAGTAATTGATGAGTTGGTGGTGGCGGCTGGTGAAATTTGGCTTTCGCCTGCTGTATAACGAATTGGCCTTCACCTATGATGGGGTGAGCGTCATCGTCTCATTGGGGGCATGGCGCTGCTGGCAGCGGACCGCCTTGAAGCATGTGCCGGTTGCCGCCGATAAAAAGGTGCTGGAACTGGCACATGGCACCGGCAATCTGCAACTGGACTTTTACGCCGCAGGTTATAATGCCATCGGCTATGATCTTTCGCCGTATATGGGGCGGATTGCACAAGGCAAACTGTACCGACGGGGTTTATCGGCGCGGCTGGCGCGCGGGATGGCGCAGCAATTGCCGTTCGCGGCAGGTAGTTTTGCGGCGGTGGTCAGCACCTTTCCGACCAGTTTCATCCTTGCGCCCGACACTCTGCGCGAGGTTCACCGCATTTTAGAGCCGGGTGGCCGTCTGGTGATTGTGCCGAATGGCGTTCTGACTGGCGGCGGAGTCGTACAGCGTGCATTAGAAGGATTGTATCGCATCACGGGGCAGCGTGAAGATGCGCTATTTGATGTGAATGTGCTGTTTGCCGACTATGGCTTTGAGGCCGAAATGGTGCAGGAAAATTGTCCGCGCAGCATCGCCCAGGTGATAATTGCCCGAAAAATGGTCTAGTATTTGATTTCTGCCCGTGCTATACTTTTTTCTATATGGTGGCTGTAGCTCAGTTGGTCAGAGCGCCTGGTTGTGGCCCCGGAGGCCGTGGGTTCAAGTCCCATCAGCCACCCACAAGAAAACACCCTTGCTTAACAGCAGGGGTGTTTTTATTTATTCCTGATGCCGCCGCAAATGCACCAGACTGCGCCGCAGTTTGATGCGTAGACCCGTGTAATGCGGATAGACGGTTTTACTGACCACCGGCTCAATGATTTCGACAGGTGCCGGCGCTGCTGTTCCCGGCACTGGCGGGGGTGTTTCCTCAAGTGTTTGGGATTGTGACTGTTCCTGCAGCGCGGCCTCAATTTTGACCGCGGCGATTTCCTGTGTCTCACTGGGGCGCGGAACGCCAAAAATCTCCCAGATGCTGACCTCAGTCGTCTCTAACTTGCTGGGGTCCACCCCGGCTGATTCGCGCGTGCTGCGCTTATCGGTTTCAGCGATGGGCTTATCATCCACCACGGGGTCACTGGCGGCGATGGGTGCCACACTTTCTGCCTCAGTAGGTGTTAAGTCGGCTTCCTCGACAGATTGAGGGATCTCCTCGATTTCATCTTCCTGCGCTTCGGTTGAAAGTGGTTCATCAAGCACCGTTTCTTCGATACTTTCGGTCGGCTCATTATCAAATACCGGGATCGGCGGCGGACGGAACACGGCATGTTCATCGTCTCTGGTGGCGTCCTCGTCGATGCGAATCGGCGGTGGGGATGGCGGTTCCTGTTGCAGCACAATCGGTTCTGGCTCATCGGCCACGGGCGGAACCACTGGCATTTCTACGCGCAGCGATTGCAGCGCCTCGGCGGCGCGTTCTTTGGTTTCGTCCTTGTCGGGCCTGTCTGGTAAGAGGGCAGTGCTTTCCTCGTCGGCGTCCATTTCCGGCACGGATGGCAGGAAATCCGGCTCGACTTGTGGAGTCTGCACGCGGGTTTTTTCGGGTTCGGGCGGCGCAGACTGCGGTGGTTCAACAACTGCGGGTCTGGGCTTGGTATCCTCATCCGATATGGGCGGTTCAGGAATGATGACTGGCCGTTGCGCGACTGGCTCCTGCCGCACCTTTGTAGCCGGGGCAGGGGGCGCTGGCCGGAAGCGGTCATGCTCTTCCAACTCTTCTTCGGAGCTGAGTGTGCTGCTGTGACGGGGCTTGTACTGCGCGCGCTGCTCATAATCCGGCGCGTCACGCATCAGCGATTTCGCTTCATGCACTTCGCGCGGAGCATCGCGTTTTTCGTTGGATTTGCGCCACAGCATCTTGAGGCTTTCGATCATCGTGTTTTCAAGATTGCGCTTGATGCTGATGCTGTTGCGTAGGCCAGCGATCAGACCCGGCATCTCATAGGTGAATGTCCACTGGACAATCGTGCCTTCAGGGATTTCCTGCAGGCGGATGCGGCCTTTTGATTCGCGATAACCAGCGCCATCAATAAACGTGTATTCGTAGCCTAACTTATCATACCAGGCGGTGGTTTCCAGCACATATTCACGCCCGTCTTTGCTGGTGTAACGCCAGCGCACACCGGGGCCGTCACGGCGGGATGATAGAAAGGAGATGCTTTTGCAATCCACCTGCCAGACAGGATTATTGCTGATATCGCTCATAAGTTCCCACACGGCATCGGGCCCTGTGGGGATAAGAATACGTTGATCTATGGTTGTCATAAGGTGATTATAAACTTTTTTGGAGTGTGTTCAAAATCCGACTTTGTGATACACTAATTTTGATTTCGGCATTATTGTACCACTATTTTTCCAGCCACTCACTGAGGAATACTCTTGCCTGGGCCGACTCTGACTTTCGCCTTCATTATTGCTACCCTGCTTGGAGCGGGTTTTCATTTCGTTGTGGGTGGGGATATTCGCCGTTTAGCAATGTTCCTGCTGGCCGGTTGGGTGGGGTTCGCTTTGGGTCATATGCTCGGTGTGCTGTTTGAGATTAACATTCTGAATATCGGAACCCTGCGTGTAGTACCTGCGGCGGCAGGTGCGCTGGTGGCTTTGATTGCTGCTTTTGTTCTCACTGCTGACCGCGCGCAGCGGTTTGCCCAACGCTAAAAGGGTCACTTCATGATGAATAATACCCCTCCACAATTACCTCCTGCCCCTGAAACCGCATCGCTATCGTCAGAAAGCAAATGGACGATCAAGCGCATAGCGATGATTGCCGGGGGTGCTTTAATTGGTGTCATCCTGCTGGTGTTTGCCAGTGGTGTGCTGCTGGCATTGCTGACCAATGCCGA
>JBBSQD010000080.1:0-23463 GCA_038258185.1 Aggregatilineales bacterium
ATTTTCAACACCTTGTCCGGCAGTATGACCCACAGGGCAAATTCGCCAATGCCTTCCTGAGTCGCTATGTGCTGTGAGCGCCTTGCCCATTTCGTGGAATTTGTGGTGAGCAACTGGCTGCTCGGGATGAGCCACTGAATCAGCCACAAGCAGAACATCAGTTGATCGAAACCAGCACCAAATATCCCTATGGGGAGGTTTAGGCCGTACCCAGCCATTTACCCGTTGTACGGGGGTTTCCGGTTTCGTGGAATTTGTGGGGATAAGGTTTGCCGGGGAATGCAAGGTTATCGTTAGACTGTGACCGTATACTGACGGTCTGACTAAATAGCGCAATCACAGAAGGTTCCCTATGAGTGAAGCAGAAGCTGTTACGCCCCAGCCACAACGCAGTGTAGGCCAGACTGTCCTGCGCAATACCCTGTTTGGAATGGGCGCACAGGCTGCCTTGAGAATTGTAGGGTTTATTTTCAATGTGCTCATCATTCGTACCTTCGGTGGTGCGGAGTTTGGACGTTATTCAGTCGTCATCGCCTGGGCTGGGCTGTTTTCCGTGCTGGGGGATGTCGGCGTCACGCAATACATGACGCGTGAGATCGCCCGCGACCCGGAAAAAGGCAATCAGCTATTCTGGAACACGGCAGCGCTGCGTTTCATCCTGGCTATTGTGACCATCATCGTCACGGTTGGCGCGGCCATTGCCCGACCCTACGATTCAGAGATCGTGCTGGCGGTTACCCTGTACAGCCTCGGCTATTTTTTCCAGGCGCTGCTGGCTCCACTGCAAGGCATTATGGCTGGCAATCAACGCCTTGATTTCGTGTCTGTGCTGACCGTCATTGGGCAGGTTATATTCATGACCGCCGGCGCGTTGGTCTTATTCGCTGGCCTGAACTTTGTCTGGCTGACGGCTGTTTCCCTCATTAATTTCCCCATCCTCATCCTGCTGTCATTCTATGTGGTGCGGCGTTACAAGCTGCAACCACCGCGTTTTCATATTGATCCGTCCACATGGAAAAATCTGCTGATGGCGGGGTTGCCCTTCGCCGTTATCCAACTGGCGCTGACATTTAATTTTCAGATCGACACGCTCATTCTGGAAACCTTTCGGTCAGAAGAAACCGTGGGCTGGTATAACGCCGCCTACAATCTGACCCGCGCCCTGCTGGTCTTAACCGGCTCGCTGATCGTCGCGCTGCCCATTTCGCTGGCGCGCGAACATGCCACCGATCCAAAATCGATTTTGCCGTGGTACTACCGCGCTACAAAATTCATGGTATTTCTGGGGCTGCCTCTGGCGGTTGGCGGAACGCTGCTGTCTGATCATCTCATCCGCCTGCTCTACGGCCCGGAATACGCGCCTTCGGCCATCGCCTTTGCCATTTTAATCTGGGATACACCGCTGCTGATGTACACAGCTCTCTGTGGCAATCTGGCGACTGTCATCCAGAAAGAGAATCGGGCAATGAGGATTTACCTGACTCTGGCCGGCCTCAATCTGGTGCTGAACCTGCTGTTTATCCCCACCTATGGGTTAATTGCAGCTTCGATGATGACCGTAGCTGCCGAATTTACGGGAGCCATCCTCTTTTACGTCTTTTTCCGACGGGAGTTCGGAGCCGGTCTGGGTTTCAGGCACATCGTTCGGCTGGTGATCGCGGCTGCGCTGATGGGTATCGTCGTCTATCTGCTGCGTCCCTATCATATTCTGATCAACGTCGCCATCAGCGGCACTTTTTATCTGATTGTCGTCTGGATGATCGGCGCACTTTCACCAGAAGAACGTGCCATGCTAGTCGACATTGTCAACCGAAAATTTGGAGGTGTATTGCGGCGTCTCAGAGCCTGATGCGTTAATCGAAAAATTCGCGCAGGACCATTTCCAGCGTCATCACCGGGGAGATTTTGCCAATCGTCCACAATTCATGCCCGTCCATGTGACGATCCAGTAAATCCTTCAGATATTTCGGTTCGACAATGCCCTGTTCAACCAGGCGCGGTTCGCGCAGCAGATCTTCTGACCACGTCCGCAGTGAGTGCCGCATGTACTGCTCATAGTTGGCATACAGGGTGGGGCGTTCCGGGAAGAGATGCAAACGGCGGCTGATTTTCACCGATAGCGCCTGGGATCTGCGTTTTAAGTTGTGCGATGTGGGCAGAAATTCCTGCTTGTCATAGGGGATGTTTGCCAGCTTTGGCATAAACTGGGTGATCATATGGCGGTACATCTGTTTTTCCTGGCGGATTTCGGGTCGCAATGAATACACAAAATCCATCAGGTCATAATCCCAGAATGGAAAGCGCACTTCCATATGTGAACGTGCAAACGTAATCATGTTGACCGTCATGCGCAGACAATGATTGGTCAGATAAAAGAACTCATGCGCATAATCATGGCGGAAATCCCAGAAAGGCGTGAATTCGGTGCGGAAAGATTCAAAAGCGCGTCCGCTCATTTGCTTAAGCATCGGCGGGTTGTAGAGTAATAATTCCTCGGCCTCGGTTAACCCCGGCCATGTAAACTTCTGGTTGAAATCGTAAAAACTGTCCGTCAGCAGGGTTGAAAAATTGACCGGCGCATTGTATTTGCGGTTGACCAGATCAGTATCGCCCATCAGCGTGCCACCGTCCCAGCCCGAAAGATAGTAATCGATTAATCCGCGCAGCGTCGGCAGCATCGACATGCCGTGCATGTGTATCCAGCTATGGAAGCCCTCGGTGAGTTGGAAATGCTCGTCTAAATAATCCTTGACCCAACTTCCGTCTTCGGGCAGGTTAAACCATTGGTGGTTGCTGCCGACTGTGGCAGCTATACGTTCGGCATAATAGACATCCCGGCTTTGGGCGGCGCCAAAGGTCGCGGAGACGGTGGGCGGTTGGCGGTCAGACATCATGCCTATAATGGAGCGTGAATCCAACCCACCGCTGAGAAACACACCCGGTCGCAAATTGTCCGAAGACAACCGCTGCACAGCCGCCTGCATCAATCTGCCGGTTTCACGGGTGGCTTCCTCAAAATTAATGTGGGAATTATCGGGGATCTGATCCCAGTTCCAGTAATTGCGCAGTGTCCATTTGGCATCCTGTAAATCCAAAACGCCAATACTGCCGTATGGGAATAAATGAATGTCTTCATGAAAAGTTTTGTTTCCCAGCAGATGCTGGAAGCGCAGGAATTGTGCGACTGCATCCAAATCCAGTGACCGAGGGACAAACGGCGCGCACAGTACACCTTTTACTTCTGGCGCGAAAACCAGTCCGCCATCATGATAGCAGTAATAATGAGGGTATAAGCCGAAGCGATCATTGGCGAGAATCAGGCGATCAGTATTGGCATCATGGATGGCGATAAAAAACGCGCCATTCAGTTCCTTTGCAAAATCCTCTCCAAATTGCTCGAAAGCGGACAGGGCGATAAAGGCGTCGGAAAGATCGGTTTGGGTAGCAAAACGGCTGTCTAAACGCTGACACAAGGCAGTTGTATTGTAAAGTTCACCACTCATAAAGAGGGTCAGTTGTCCATCGGAGCTGGTAACGGGTTGTGTTTCGCGATTGAAAACATTAATGCCAATACGTCCCAGGCCAATGGCTGACTCGTCAGCTATCCAGGTGTCAGACAGATTCCATGTATGGCGTGCCAGTCTGTTGGAAACCTGCTGCAAAAACGTTTGAGTAATGAAACGATCGTCGTAAGCAATTCCGAATACACCTGACATAATTCCTCTGTACGTTATGGACTTTTAAGGATAACAATTAAGAAATCAATAAATTTAGTTGCTGGCAAGGTCAAAAAGACACATTGAATATGTAATCGATGATAGGGTTGACCACCAAACATAGCAAGCCAGAATTGTCAATTATTTTGTGCTAATGTTGGATTAGGTTAAAATCTGGTTAATGTGCTATGCTTCAAAGTGAGCTTAAATGACTGATAAATGCTATTTTGCTGAGTTTGGTCTGAAACTGGGACAGTGTTAGAATTGCAGCAAAAGCGTAATAGAAAGTAGCACGTAAAACCGAGTTTCCCTGTCATTGGACAAACTTATTGATTACTAGCAACTCAGAGTTATAGGCATTTAAATTAGTTCCTTGGAGAACAGGTTTTTTGTGCAAATTCTAATTGCTGTTCATGGTTTTCCTCCAACTCATGCTGCAGGTGCGGAATTACGATCCGAACGTATGGCGCGATGGTTAACTGACCATGGGCATTACGTAGAGGTGTTTACTATCGAGCGGCTTGATTCGCCGGGCTTCGAGATGACCTCAGCCGTGCAGGATGGCATTATGGTGCATCGGCTGTTTTACTCGGTTACGGAAGGGGACGCTTTCCGCAATCTTTATGATTATCCGCAAGTTGGGGAAGCATTCCGCAAAGTCGCCTCAAAACAGAAATTTGATCTGATCCATATCGTGAGTGGTTATCTGCTGGCGAAGCCAGTCGTCGAGGTGGCCCGTGAACTTTCCATACCCACTGTCATCACACTCACAGAATACTGGTTCATGTGCGCCCGGCTGAACCTGATTACCGCGACCAATGAAGTGTGCTCTGGCCCGGATCGACCGGAAAAGTGCGCACGCTGCATCATGGAACATAAGCGGCGTTATCGACTGCCCTCTGCCACCTCACCTAAGCTGATTATGGATATGTTCTGGTCATTGTTTGAACAAACGCCTATGGTGAGCTATACCACGGATGCCGTTTCTGAGCGGCAGAAAACTCTGCGAAATATCCTGAATTCAATCGATATTGTCATCTGTCCTTCACAGGCACTGATCGATAAATTTGCTGAATATGGCTTTAATACCGAACGCTATCTCTATATACGACAGGGTTTAGCCACCCCCGCACTGGATACTTTTGAACAATCACCCAAAACCAACGGCCCGTTGCGGCTGGGCTTTTCCGGGCAGATCAAACCGCACAAGGGGGTTGATCTCATCATTGACGCGGCGATTTCGTTGTTGAATGCGGGTGAAAAGATCACGCTTGACCTGTGGGGATTAGGAACCCAGGCTTATGTGAATACTTTGAAGAAACGCACCGTCAATTATCCTCAAATACGGTGGAATGGTCGCTATCCCGGCGAGAAAGTCTGGGAAGTTTTAGGCAACATGGATGTTCTTGTCATGCCATCCCGCTGGTATGAAAACAGCCCCAATTCGATTCTGGAAGCTTATGCGATGCGTGTGCCGGCTATCGTGACTGATCTGGGTGGTATGGCCGAACTGGTCGAACACGAAAAATCAGGTTTACTGTTCGAATTAAACAATGTGGCTGATTTGCAGCATCAAATTCAGAGGCTGATTAATGACCCCGGCCTGCTCGACCAGCTACGCAGCAATATTCCACCTGTCAAGTCTATTCAACAGGAAATGGAAGAAATCCTGTGGCAATACGAGCGCTGCTTAAATAAAACCCGTTAGACGCATCACCTTAGCTCGCAAAACTCACAGGATACGCGGATATTTATAGAGCAAACAAAAGCACTTATTTGATTCATGCGTGTATCCGTTAAACACAAATTGATAGATCAGCAATCTCTGGATTTTAGGTTTGAGCAAGAAAATCTATCCAAGATAATCTATCAATGACACATTGCATCAAACCCAATCTGCTATGGAAATAGAGTGCTGGAAAATAATGCAGAACTTAAAATCTGAATGGATTATTCCGTTTCAACCCCTATCAAAACCGCAACTGCGTTTGTTTTGTTTCGCCAATGCGGGTGGCAGTCCCGCGCAGTTTCGCACCTGGCAGGGTCAACTGCCAGAAGATGTGGAAGTCTGTCCGATTCAACTACCGGGGCAAGGCAGTCGTTTTCGTGAACAACCGCATACCCGTGTTAGCTCACTGATTGAAAATCTGATGGAGGCTATCACGCCTTCGCTGGACGTGCCCTACGCATTCTGGGGCTACAGTATGGGCTCGATCATTGCTTTTGAACTGGCACGCAGCCTGAAAGCGTCCGGATATGCTGCCCCCACGCAATTATATATCGCTGCCCGACGTGCGCCGCATGTCACACCGCGCGATACGCCAATCCATGCTCTGCCGGAAACTGCTTTCATCGAGGCGATCCAGACGCGCTACAACGGTATCCCTGCCGCTGTGCTTCAGGAGCCGGATTTACTGGCGCTGTTTCTGCCAGTTTTGCGCGCCAATTTCGAGTTGATTGAAACGCATGACTATCAATCGGAAGATTTGCTGGATTGTCCGGTGCTGGCGTTTGGTGGCTTGAGCGATCCCACCGTGAACAGCGCCGAAATTAACGCCTGGGGTGAACTCACCCACAACACTTTTCAGTATTTTATGTTTCCCGGTGATCATTTCTTTGTCCAGAATCATCAGCCAGCAATCCTGCAGATTCTATCGAAAAATATCGTTCAGTCTCTGACATGATCATGATGAATTCCGAAATGCGTGAAGTGGTGTCTGCGCCACAGACACAGAATCAGGTGATGGTTTTGGCCGCACGCCTTGATCTTGATGCAGAGTACATCGAATCTCTGCGAGGTCTGCTTGCGGCGGATGAACAGGCGCGTGCTGCGCGTTTTTATTTTGATGTGCATCGCAGGCGCTTTATCGCCGCACGTGGCATTTTACGCAGTATTTTAGGTGAGTATCTGGACAAAAAACCCGCTGACATCCAATTCACATATGGTTCGGAAGGCAAACCGGCGCTTGCCCCCCCATCAGACCTGCACTTTAACGTTTCGCATTCCGACGAGATCGCGCTGTATGCCATCTCTTTCCAGCGAGAAGTGGGCGTGGATATTGAGTGCATACGCCCGCTGGATGACATCGATCAACTGGCCGCGCGGACATTTTCTGCTCACGAATATGCCGATTGGGCGCTGCTGCCGGAAGCGCAAAAACAGGCAGGCTTTTTTAACTGCTGGACGCGCAAAGAAGCGTTTATTAAAGCGGTTGGTCAAGGCTTATCCTACCCATTAAGCGCTTTTGATGTCAGCTTGAAGCCGGGTGAGCCTGCGCGTTTTCTCCGTATGGACAGAGAGTCTGTGCAGGAATGGGGTTTAGTGGATTTGTGTCCTGCCAGCGGTTTTGCAGCAGCCGTTGCCGCGCCCATACCAGACTTAGATGTTCGCCTGACGTGGTGGAATTCCTCACTTGATGCTGATTCAGTGAAGAGGAAATAAGATGATGAACGAGCCTATTGCTATTGTCGGGATTGGCTGCAGGTTTCCGGGTGATGTCCACGATACCGAGTCGTTCTGGCAATTGCTGGTTAATGAAGTGGACGCGATTGCGCCCATGCCTGCCGGTCGTTTCGACACCGATGCTTATTATGACCCTATCCCCGCCGCTCCTGGAAAAATTGTGACACGGGACGGGGGGTTTATCGAGTCGATTGATAAATTTGACGCTGAGTTTTTTGGTATTTCCAGCTACGAAGCGCGGCATATGGACCCTCAACAGCGGCTGCTGCTGGAAGTGGCCTGGGAATCCTTTGAAAATGCCAATCTGGTTCCGGCGAAGCTGGCGGGCAGTAAAACCGGCGTATTTGTGGGGATGTGGACAAGCGACTATGAAACACTGGTCTATGATTCGTCCGACAACCTCGATCTTTATATCACCACTGGATTAGGGCGTTATTCCGCCTCTGGTCGCTTGTCGTTCATGTTTGATCTGCACGGGCCGAGTATGACGCTGGACACGGCCTGCTCATCCAGCCTGGTCGCAGTCCATCTGGCCTGCCAGTCTTTGCGGGAAGGTCAGTCCGACATGGCGGTGGCAGGCGGCGCCAATCTGATTATCGCGCCCCAGATTTCGATTGGTTATTCCCGCTCTGGCATGTTGTCGCCCGATGCCCGTTGCAAATTTGGCGATGCATCAGCTAATGGCTATGTGCGCAGCGAAGGTGTGGGGGTGATCGTCCTCAAGCGTTTGTCCGACGCACTGGCCGATGGTGATCCGATCAGAGCGGTGATTCGCGGCAGTAGTGTCAACAATGATGGGAAGTCCGGCAAGAGTTTAGTTGCTCCCGGAGTTACCGGACAGATTGAAATGCTCAGGGCGGCTTACGACAATGCTGGTGTAAGGCCGGGGGATGTGGGCTATGTCGAAGCCCACGGAACCGGCACCCGAGTCGGCGATCCGGTGGAGTTACAGGCGTTAGGCGCTGTGTTAAGTGAGGGTCGTCACACAGATAATCCCTGCTGGATTGGCTCGATCAAATCCAACATCGGACATACCGAAGCGGCCTCCGGCATCGCGGGGATCATCAAGGCGGTTCTTTGTCTTGAACGCGGTGAAATTCCGGTCACGTTGCATGTGCACGAACCTAATCCGAATATTCCGTGGGCGGAGCTGCCCTTTCAGTTAGCCACGAAACGCGTCAAGTGGGCATCATCTGAGCGCCGCTATGCGGGGGTTAATTCATTTGGCGTGACCGGCACCAACGCCCACATTGTTCTGGAGAGTGCGCCAGATAGCAATCTCGCTAAAGTCACTCAAGACGAAAAAACGCATTACCTGTTACCGCTGTCCGCCCAAAAGCCAGAAGCCGTCACGGCACTGATGGCGGAATATCAGTCGCTGCTGCGCAACGAAACACTCAATCTGAATGATCTGATCTATACGGCCTCGGCACACCGCACCCATCATGATTATCGCGCCGCTTTTGTTGGTCAGTCCGCGACGGAACTGGCCGACCAGATAGCCAATTGGTCGGGAACGCTGAGCAGCGCATCACCGCGCAAAGTTGTATTTGTGTTTCCCGGCCAGGGCGCGCAGTGGATCGGTATGGGACGGCAACTCTACGCACAGGAACCCGCTTTCCGTGAGGCGTTGGAGCGCTGTGCGAATGCCTTGCGCCCGTATATCGATTGGGATCTGCTCGACATTCTGCTGCACAATGAAGACCCCGCGCAATTTGAGCGCATTGAAGTGGTGCAGCCCGCCTTATTTGCGATACAGGTCGCACTGGCTGAAGTGTGGTGTTCATTGGGTGTGATGCCGGACGCGATTATCGGACACAGCATGGGCGAAGTGGCCGCTGCTTATATCGCAGGTAGTCTGAGCCTTGAAGATGCCGCAGCCATTATCAGCCAGCGCAGCGAATTGATGAAACGGGTGAGCGGGCAAGGTGCTATGGTGATGGTCGAACTGCCGTTTGCCGAGGCCAAGTCATGGCTCAATGGCTATGCCGACAGAGTCGATGTCGCCGTAACCAACAGCCCGCGCTCGTGTGTGCTTTCGGGCGAACCGACAGCAGTGGCCGAAATTACCGCGAGCCTTGAAAACAGCGGCGTATTCTGCCGGACTGTCAAGGTCAACGTGGCGGCCCACAGTCCACAAATGGATGCCCTGCGTCCTGAGTTAGTGCAGCATCTGAATGGGCTTCAGCCAGCGTCTGCTAATGTTCCGGTGTATTCAACAGTGACCGGCGAACTGCGGCATGGCACAGATTTCGATGCAGATTACTGGGGGGCGAATCTGCGCCAGCCGGTTCTGTTTGCACAGGCAGTAGAGCGTGCTTTGGAAGATGGCTACAACACATTTATAGAAATCAGCCCACATCCGGTTTTGCTGTCCGGCATTGAACGCAGTCTGCCGGATTATGGGCTGGATGATGAGCGCGCGACCAGCATTCTGACAGTCGCCTCCACGCGACGGAATGAAGATGAATGGTCGGGGATGCTGAACGCGCTCGGAAGCCTGTATGTAAAAGGATTTTCGGTGGATTGGAGCCGACTCTATCCCCAGGCTGGCAACGCTATTCAGGTGCCAGCCTACCCCTGGCAGCGTGATTCGTACTGGATTGAAACGCAGGTCAGACGTCATAGCGCGGTGCCCGATGGACAGCATCCGCTGTTGGGACATTACACCCGTTCCGCCGTTCAACCCGATAATTATTTCTGGCAGACCACGATTGATTTAGCAGTTCTGCCGTATTTGTCGGATCATCGGGTTGAGGACAATATCATCTTACCGGCTGCCGCTTTTGCTGAGATGGCGATGGCCGCCTTAGCCGAAATATCTGGCGGCGGTCAACTGGAAGCGATGACCGTCCAGCAGGCGCTCGTCTTGTCCGAAACCGATACGCACACTGTTCAGGTGGCGATCACGGCGGATTTAGGCGACACCTTTGCTTTCCGTATTCTCAGTCGCCTGACCGGGGATGAGGGTGGCGACTGGACACTGCATGCCAGTGGCATTCTGCGCACGCAAATCACGACGCAGGCCGAATCTTTCTCACTGGAAGAACTTCAATCGCGCTGCACAACCCCTGTGTCACAGGCTGATCATTATCAGGCCATGCAGAAACGCGGCCTGAATTATGGCCCGGCGTTTCAGGTTGTCGAACGTTTCTGGCAAAATGAAGCTCAGCCGGAAGCGCTTGCCAGTCTTCAGCTTGCGGAGACGCGTCAAATTCAGGCTTATCAGATAGCGCCGACGCTGCTGGACGGCTGTTTTCAGATGCTGGTCGCGTTGCTTCCGCAAAATGCCGATACCTATTTACCGGTCAGCATGGATCAAATCTGCCTGTACAAAAGCCCTGCTTCGGCATCCGATCTGTGGGGGTATGCTTTTCAAACCGCATTGACTGATGACGACGCGACTGGCGATGTCTTTCTGCTTGATGCTGACGGTGATGTGATTCTGAGTGTTTACGGTCTGCGCTTGCAGCGTGTCAAACGGGCGGCGAAGTCTGACCCATTTAACCACCTACTCTATCATCTTGAATGGCAGGAAAAACCGCTCACTGAAGCCGTATCGACTTACGCCGATAACCCCGGAAGCTGGGTGCTGCTGGCCGATGATGCGGACATGACCGCCGGGCTGATGGATCAGCTTGAAGCACATGGCGAACACGCACTGCTGGTTTCAACAGGCGAAAATTATCGTCAGCTTGCAACCAACCATTACACATTGCGGCTGGACGCACCTGAAAATTTCAAGCGACTGCTGCGCGATATACGTTCAGCCGGATGGCCTGCCTGCCGGGGTGTGGTGTATATCGCAGCAGCCAGCGAAACACCAGCCGACGGATGTTTACAGGTGATGCAGCTGGTGCAGGCAATGGAACAGGCTGAAAGCGAGAATCCGCCGCAGTTGTGGCTGGTTACCCAGGGGACGCAGGCGGTAGACGGAACAGTCGCCAATGTGGCGGATGCCGCTCTGTGGGGTCTGGGGGCGGTCATCGCCAATGAACACAGCGAATTGCGGCCTGTCCGGCTGGATTTAGACCCAGCATATCCCATAGATACGACTGCGCTGTTTCAGACGTTGTGGCTGAATGAGGGTGAAGATCAGATCGCGTTGCGCGAAAATCAGCGCTATGTCGCGCGGCTGGTCAGCGGGCTTCCTGTTGAGTCAGATGCCAGCGCCCGTCTTGTGCAATCAACTCTGTCCGCTGAACAGCCTTTCCGCGCTGAGATGGCGACACCCGGCATTCTGGACAGTCTCGAACTGCGGGCGATGGAACGCACCCAACCGGCAGCCGGTCAGGTTGAAATTGAAGTCCGCGCGGTTGGGCTGAATTTTATGAATGTGCTGTCCGCGCTTGGCGCGTATCCGGGTTATGCGAATGGAGTCGGCCCGCTGGGAATCGAATGTTCCGGTGTGGTGAGCGCGATTGGCGAAGGCGTCAGTTCGCTGCAGATCGGCGACGAGGTGATTGCAGTTGCCTCCTCTACCTTTGCATCCCATGCGCTGGCCGATGCGCACCTTGCCATCCTTAAACCGGCCAATCTGAGCTTTGTTGAAGCCGCTTCAATTCCGATTATCTTCCTGACCGCCTACTACAGCCTGTTCTATCAGGGGCGGCTGGAAGCGCATGAACGCGTTCTGATTCATGCGGCGACCGGTGGTGTCGGTCTGGCGGCGGTACAGTTGGCGCAGCAGGCGCAGGCCGAAATCTATGCTACGGCAGGAAGTCCGGAAAAACGCGCTTATCTGAAAGCGCTCGGGGTGGAACACATCATGGATTCGCGCAGCCTGTCCTTTGCTGACGAGACTTTGCGGCTGACGGAGGGCGAAGGCGTCGATATGGTTCTCAATTCGCTGGCTGGCGAGGCGATTGCCAAAGGGCTGGCGATTTTGCGGCCCTACGGGCGATTTGTAGAAATCGGCAAACGCGATATTTATGAGAACCGGCAGGTTGGTTTGTTCCAATTCCAGAAGAATCTGTCGTATTTTGCGGTTGACCTGGACAGAATGTCGCGGGAGCGTCCCGCTGTGCTGGGCAGGATGTTGCAGGAACTGGTGACACGCTTTGAGAACGGCGAGTTAACACCGATTCCTATTGAAGTGTTTCCGATGGACGAAGCGGCAGATGCTTTCCGTTATATGGCGCAGGCCAAACACATCGGCAAAATTGTCCTTGAGCGCCCGGATCGTCCCCTGCCGATCACTGTGAGCACCAGCGCCGAACACTTCATTCGTGAAGACGGCACCTATCTGATTACCGGTGGTCTGGGTGGCCTGGGTCTGACAGTGGCCGGTTGGTTAGCGGCGAAAGGCGCGCGCCATCTGGTATTGACCGCACGGCGTGGCGCCTCTGAAAGCGCGCAGATGACAATCCGCGAACTGGAAGCACAGGGCGTAACGGTTGAAATTGCACAGGGTGATATTGCCGACGCAGAAGCCGTAGCCGCTATGTTGCAAACCATTGACCAGTCTATGCCACCCCTGCGCGGGGTGATCCATGCAGCAGGCATTCTGGATGACAGCCTGCTGGGCCAGATGACTGAAGATCAATTCCGGCGGGTGTTGTCGCCTAAAGTGGATGGCGCGTGGAATCTGCACACGCTGACTGACAATCACGCGCTCGATGTCTTTGTACTGTTTTCGTCGGTCACGGCACTGCTGGGCACACCGGGACAGGGAAATTATGCGGCAGGTAATGCCTTTATGGACGCGCTGGCTTATTTCCGACGCGCCAAGGGTTTACCCGCCTTAAGCATCAACTGGGGGCCGTGGTCAGAGGTCGGTCTGGCCGCCGCAGCCAGTATTCGTGGGCAGCGGTTGGCGTCGCGTGGACTTGGCAGTCTGTCACCGGAAGAAGGCATCACCCTTCTGGACTCGTTCATGTCTGCTCAGGTTCCGCCGCAGGTCGCGGTGATGGCCTTTGATGTGCAGGACTGGGCAGGCGTATATACCGCCAGCGCAAAAGGTTCGCTGCTGGTCGCGCTTCAGCAGGAAGCCGTCCAGACAGAAAAGCCGCGCGAGGAAGTCACAGGCGATTTCCGGCAGGCGCTCAAAAATACGGAACCGGGTCGGCAGCGACGTACTCTGTTCGAGAATCATATTCGCGAGCAGATCGCTCAGGTGCTGCACATTGAAGCTGCGCGCATCGGTCTGCACCAGCCCTTACGTGAACTGGGGATTGATTCGCTGCTGACCCTGGAACTGCGCAATCGCCTTGAATCCGTCTTCAAGCTCACACTGTCAGCAACGGTCATTTTTAATTACCCGACGATCGCGGTGTTGAGCACGTATCTGGCGGATAAATTGAATATGCCATTGGATGAAGTCGTTGAAACAGCGCCCCCCGTGCCAGCGAACCCTGAGCCGGAGTCATCCGAACTGGATGAACTTTCGCAGGCAGAGATTGAGGCCATGCTGGAAGACGAATTGAAATCCATTGACGATCTGTTGAAAGGAAACTGACGTGAGCAGCGATAACGTCGATCAACTTAAACGCGCTCTGCTAATGCTGAAAGAGCTGCGCCGCAAACTGGACGGCATCGAACAGGCACGGACAGAACCCATTGCGATCATCGGCATGGGCTGCCGTTTTCCGGGTGCGGATTCGCCGGAAGCCTTCTGGGAATTACTCAAAAATGGTGTGGACGCGATCAGCGAAACACCGCAGGATCGCTGGGATGCGGACACGCTTTATGATGCTGACGCAACTGCCGCCGGTAAAATCGCCAGTCGCTGGGGCGGCTATTTACGCGACATTGACCAATTCGATCCCTACTTCTTTGGCATCTCCCCACGCGAAGCCTCACGGATGGATCCGCAGCAGCGCTTGTTGCTGGAAGTCACCTGGGAAGCGTTGGAAGACGCCGGCCAGACCAGAGAACATCTGGCGGGCAGTCAGACCGGCGTTTTCGTCGGTGTTCACAGCCAGAGTTCTGATTATTATCTGATGCAAACGGATGACCTGAATTCGCTGGATACCTATTCCGGCACCGGCACCTCACACAGTGTGATTGCCGGACGCCTGTCTTATCTGTTTGACTGGCATGGTCCTAACATCAGCATTGATACGGCCTGTTCATCTTCGCTGGTGGCGCTCAATCTGGCGGTCAACAGCCTGCGCACTCATGAATCCAGCCTTGCGATTACCGCCGGGGTGAATGTCATCCTGTCGCCGCACTTCAGCGTCGCCGCATCACGGATGCATATGCTGTCTGCCGATGGCCGCTGTAAGCCTTTTGATGCGCGCGCCGATGGATTTGTGCGTGGCGAAGGTTGCGGTGCGATTGTCCTCAAGCGCTTGTCGGACGCACTGGCGGATGGCGATACCATACTGGCGCTGATACGCGGCTCGGCCACCAATCACGATGGCAACACCAATGGTCTGACCGCCCCCAGCGGACTGGCCCAACAAGAAGTGATTCAGCAGACACTGACCAACGCCGGAGTAGCGCCGGAGCAGATCGGCTATATCGAGGCGCATGGTACCGGTACCTCTCTGGGTGATCCCATTGAAGTCGAGGCGCTATCGGCCATTTTTAATGGTGTGGGCGGCCATACACTGTTGGGGTCAGCCAAAGCCAACATCGGCCATTTAGAAGGTGCTGCCGGTGTTGCCGGGATCATCAAAGCGGTGCTTTCGTTGCAGCATCAAACGATTCCGGGTTTGCCGCATTTTACCCAATTGAATCCCCACATTTCGCTCGAAAATACGCCGTTTAGTATCCCGACAAAACTGACTCATTGGGATAGTAACGGTCAGCGCCGCTTTGCCGGGGTGAGCTCATTTGGCTGGTCGGGCACCAATGCACACGTGATTCTCGAAGAGGCACCGGCACCTGTAGCGGTCGAACAAGCTGCGCCGTTGCACAACCGACAAATGCTGATGCTGTCGGCTCATACGCCGGAGGCTTTGCAGGCACAGGCGACGGCCTACCGTGATTTTCTGCTGCACACCGAGGCCGCGCTTGCGGACATTCTGTACACCGCCAGCCAACGACGCACCCATCACGAATACCGCTTAACTGCCAGCGGACACACCAAGGCCGAGTTGGCGGAACAACTGGATGCTTATGCAGGTGGCGAAAATCGTCCCGGCATGGCCGCAGGACATAAAAGCCCAAATCAGGAAGCGAATCTGGTATTTGTTTTTCCCGGTCAGGGGGGACAGTGGTTTGGCATGGGACGCGAGCTACTGCAACAGGAACCCGCCTTCCGCGAGATGATTGAACACTGCGAAGAAGCCCTGCACCCTTATGTGGATTGGTCGCTGACTGAACAACTGACCGCAGACGAATCGCAGGCGCGGCTGGATGAAATTGATGTGGTTCAGCCGGTATTATTCGCGCTACAAGTGGCGCTGGCGGCCATGTGGCGGTCATGGGGTATCGAGCCGCACGCGGTTGTGGGTCACAGTATGGGTGAAGTGGCTGCTGCCTATGTAGCCGGCGCACTCAGCCTGAACGATGCGGTGCAGGTCATTTGCAATCGCAGCCAGTTGATGAAACGCGTCAGCGGACAGGGCGCAATGGCGGTTGTCGAGTTAAGTGTCGATGAAGCCCAGACGCTGCTAACGGGTTATGAAGATCGTCTGTCGATTGCCGTGAACAACGGGCCACATTCGGTGGTGATTTCAGGCGATCCGCAGGCACTTGACGAAATCATGCAAATCCTGACTGAACGCGAGATTTTCTGCCGCCGCGTCAATGTCGATGTGGCGGCACACAGTCCCCATATGGATGCCCTGCGCCCTGAACTGGTGCAAAGTCTGTCGGGGATTCAATACCAAACCCCGGATATCCCCCTTTATTCAACCGTCACCGGCTCGCTGTTCAATGAACAGGCCATGAACGCGGCTTACTGGGGACAGAATTTGCGTCAGCCGGTTCGTTTCGCCGGGGCGATTCAGCATCTGGTTGAAGATGGTTTCAATGTGTTTGTCGAAATTGGCCCGCATCCGGTTCTGCTGCAGGCGATTGAGCGAAGCTGGCCGGAACGGGAATTAGTTGTGCTGCCCTCCATGCGCCGACAGGAAGACGCGCAGACCATTCTGACGGAAACGCTCGGTGGGCTGCACGGTGCGGGTTATC
This sequence comes from Aggregatilineales bacterium, assembly GCA_038258185.1. Taxonomy (GTDB): domain Bacteria; phylum Chloroflexota; class Anaerolineae; order Aggregatilineales; family Phototrophicaceae; genus JAIOHN01. The sequence continues at coordinate 16,261 of JBBSQD010000080.1, forward strand.
GTCTGGACTGGGCACTGTTTGCCCCTGCCGGCCAGTTGGTCAAACTGCCCGCCTACGCCTGGCAGCATGATCGCTTCTGGATTGACGCACAAAAGCCCGGGCAATACCATGCCGGTATACCCACGCATTCCACTCTCGGCTGGCGCTTGCAGACGGCGGATTCAGCCAGTCATGTGGTCTATGAAAATGTTATCAGCCTGAGTTCACACCCGCAGCTGTATGCGACTCGTGTCAAAGGGGTGGCGACACTCTCAGCGGCAGCCTATCTCGATTGGGCACTGGCAGCGGCACGCGATATTTATGGCGAAGGCGCTTATACACTGGCCGATGTCGCTATCCATCAGAACCTCGTTCTGCCCGATGATGACGCTGTAACGCTTCAGGTGGTGGTTGATCTGTCAGCCGAAATCCCGACATTCCGCATCTACAGCAAAACAGATGCGCAGGACTGGACAACCCACGCCAGCGGAAAAATCCGTTATGGCAGCACGGAGTTGCTGAATACATCAACCCATCATGACGGAAACGTCTTAACGGGTGATGACTTTTACAATCAGCTTATTCAAAATGGCTTTCAGCTAGAAGCTTCGGCGCGTTTGCTGGGGCAAATCCGGTCTGATGCCGATAGTGCACTGGCGCAGATTCGTCAGTCTAAAAATGGCCTGAGCATGGAAGCGGGTTTTCATACCGCCTCGATGCTGACGGATGCTGGCAACAGTCTGTTTGTGCCCAACTTTATCAGCGAAGTGCGCTCACTCGCCCCGCTGCCTCATCCAGTCTGGAGCTATGCCCAAAAAACATCTGACCAGACTGTAGACATCGTGTTCCTGGACGAGTACGACACGCCTCTGGTGGAAATTGAAGGGGCGCGGCTGCAACGGCTGGAAGCGGACGTGGTGCGCCTCGAAGACTGGGCCTATGAAATGGCGTGGCGGCCACAGGCCATTGATGCCGATACGCTTCAACCCTTAACCGGCAAGTGGCTTATCTTCGCGGACGAAACCGGCATCGCTGAATCACTGGCAACCCGCCTTCAATCACAGGGCATCAGCAGCCTGCTGGTTTATCCGGGCTCCACTTATACCAAACAAAATGCGGCAATCGCGCTGCGTCCCGGCCACATGGATGATATGCAGCGGCTGATGCAGGAAGAATTTGACGACCACAGCCCGGCCTGCATCGTTCATTTGTGGAGCCTGAGTATACCGTTTGCTACAGCGCTTGATGTGGACACACTGGACACCGCCGAAGTGCTGGGCTGTGTTTCGGCGCTCCATCTGGTGCAGTTGATAAACACGTCCGGTTGGGCGCAATATCCGCGCCTGTGGCTGGTGACCCAGGGGAGTCAACCTGTGAACGGTGACGTCGCATCCGGCTCGTTGATTCAATCCATGATCTGGGGTTTTGGGCGGGTCATCGCTGAGGAACACCGTGAACTGTGGGGCGGCCTTATTGACCTGTCGCCTGCCATCAGCAGCGAGGACGCGTCGGACTGGTTATGGCAGCAGGCCTGTACCGACGACGGCGAAGACCAGGTCGCCTTCTATAATGAACAGCGCTATGTGGCGCGGCTGGTGCATGCGCCCGAATCCGCACAGACGTTGTTGCCGTTGCGCTTCCGGCCTGATGCCAGCTACCTGATTACCGGCGGTTTAGGCGGCATTGCCCTGCGCGTGGCGCGCTGGATGGTCGAGCATGGCGCACGTCGCCTGATACTGATTGGACGAACGGCACTACCGCCGCGAAGCCAATGGCTGGATGCTGACCGGGATAGTCTGGCCGGACAGCGCATTAATGCTGTGCGCGAGTTGGAAAATCTGGGGGCCAGTGTGCAGCCGGTCGCACTTGATATTACGGATGAAGCGCAACTGCGCACTTTTATCGACCAATATCAGCGGGAAGGCTGGCCGCCCATTAAAGGTGTCATGCATACCGCTGCGGTGATTGAAGATCACCTGCTGACCCAGATGGATCGCGAGGCGTTTGGCCCGGTTCTGAAGCCCAAAGTGATCGGTAGCTGGCTGCTGCATCAGCTTCTGGATGGCGTGGATTTCTTCGTAATGTTCTCATCGGCGGGGTCGATACTGGGCCCAACCGGACAGGGAAACTACGCGGCGGCCAATTCATTTATGGATACGCTCGCTCATTATCGGCGGGGACAGGGCCAGCCCGCACTCAGCGTTAACTGGGGTGGCTGGTCAAACCTGGGTCTGGCAAATACCGCTGGGGCACAGCTTACGATTCAGTATCTCGAACAACAGGGCATTAACAGTTTTACACCCGAGCAGGGTGTTGCCGCGCTGGAATATCTGATGCGCCGCCAGTTGGATGGAACAGGTGCGCCCCAGGCCGCCGTCATGCCAATTAACTGGGACGTGTTTCGGGTGTCCCGGCCAGCTATGAGTCAATCGCGCTTGCTGGTGGATTTCCTCACTACAACTGCTGAACCAGCCGCCGCCGTTCAGTCCAGTATCATCACGGAACTGATGGCTGCGAAACCGGAAAAACGGCGTGCGCTCCTTGAAGCTTACCTGCAAAAGCTGGTGGCGCGGGTGTTGAAACTCGATATTTCGCGGGTCGAAACGACCAAGCCGCTGGGCATGATGGGGGTGGATTCGTTAATGGGGCTTGAACTGCGCAACCGGCTGGATGCGGATCTCGGTGTTGCATTTTCAGCTACCCTGGTATGGAATTACCCCACGATTCTGGAAATGGCACCGTATGTTGCCAGTAAAATCGGCATCGCGCTGGAAGATGAGGCAGCAGCAGAGGCAGCACCTGTCATCAACAGTGAAGCGCGTGATGAGGTGATGGATGAGTTGGAAGATTTATCGGATGAGGAAGCCCTCCGACGATTGTTAGGCAGCAATGGGTAGATGGGCATGGGTTGGAGGTATGCGTAATGGCTGAAGCAAAACGCTATAAAAATGTTTCTGCGGTGAAGCTGGCACTGATGGCGCGGCAAATGCGGGAGCAGACTGAAAATATCGAATTTCTGAAATCAGAACCGATTGCCGTGGTCGGTATGGGCTGTCGTTTACCAGCAGGAGCAAATGACCCCGCTAAATTCTGGGAACTGCTCACCAGCGGTAGAGATGCGATTACCGAAATACCGGCTGACCGCTGGAATATTGATGAACTGTATGACCCTGACTATGGCGCTTCCGGGAAAATGAACAGCCGCTGGGGTGGCTTTGTCGACCAGTTGGATAGTTTCGATCCGGAATTTTTTGGCATTACCCCGCGCGAAGCCCTGCAGATGGACCCGCAGCAACGCATGCTGATGGAAGTGGCTTACGAATCGCTGGAAAGTGCTGGCTTGCCGCGTGAAAATCTGTCGGGCAGTTCGGTGGGTGTCTTTATAGCCAGTTCAAACTTCGATTACAGCCATCGCGTACTCTCTGACATCAGCGAGATTGATGCCTACGGCGTTACCGGGAATTTCCACTGTTTTCTGGCAAACCGGCTGTCTTTCCTGTTTAACTTCCGTGGGCCCAGTCTGGCGCTGGATACGGCCTGTTCATCGTCGCTGGTGGCTGTTCATCTGGCGGTGAGAGCGCTGCGTAACCGCGATTGTGATCTGGCGCTGGCCGGTGGCGTGAATACGCTCATCGCGCCGGAGACGATGGTCGCACTCTCGAATTGGGGGATGCTGTCACCCGATGGTAGCTGTAAAACCTTTGACAGCCGCGCCAATGGTTTTGTCCGCGCCGAAGGCTGCGGCGTAATTGTCTTAAAACGCTTGGCTGATGCGCTGGCAGAAAACGATACCGTGCTGGCCGTCATTCGCGGCACCGCCGTTAATCAGGATGGCCGCTCGACCGTCATTACCGCGCCGAATGGGATGGCGCAACGGGCGGTATTGAAACAGGCACTCGCTGATGCGCTGGTGGAACCGGAGCAGATCAGCGCGATTGAAGCGCACGGAACCGGTACGATTCTGGGTGACCCGATTGAAGTTGAGGCTTTAACCGATGTCATTGGTCAGCCCAGGCCGGAAGGCGATATCTGTTTTCTGTCGTCCGTGAAAACCAATATCGGTCATCTGGAAGCCGCGGCAGGCATTGCCGGGATCATTAAAACCATCCTGTGTTTTCAGCATGGCGCGGTACCGCCGCATCTGCATTTCAAAGAATTAAACCCGCATATTTCCCTGAAAAATGTGCCATTCGTGATTCCAACTGAAAACCAGCCGTGGAATCCCAGCTCAGGCCGGCGCTTTGCGGGTGTGAGTTCCTTTGGTTTTGGCGGCACCAATGCGCATGTCGTGATGGAAGAAGCCCCGCAGCTTCCAGCACGGCCTGCTGCGGATGAGGAACGGATGACACTCCTGCCGCTTTCGGCTCATCATCCGCAGGCGTTGCGTGATATGGCTGCGGCGTACAGCGATTATCTGGCGACCAGCCCAAAGAGCTTGCAGGATATTGGTTACACCACCAGTCTGCGCCGCAGCCAGTTGGATTATCGACTGGCGGTGACGGGACGTTCAGCCGAAGAAATCGCGGAACGGTTGTCTGCACTGGTCAATAGTAGCTGGCAACCGGCACCCATCCCGCACGACAGACCGAAATTAGCGTTTGTCTTTTCCGGGCAGGGGCCGCAGTGGTGGGCGATGGGTCGGCAACTGCTGGAGACAGAACACATTTTCCGGGAAAGTATCGAGCAGAGTGATGCCCTGCGGCGCCCGTACACCGCCTGGTCGCTGCTGGATGAAGTGCTGCGTGATGAAGCACAGTCACGGCTGGATGAAACCGAGATTGCCCAGCCCGCCTTGTTTGCGCTGCAGGTGGCGCTGGCTAGTGTGTGGCACAGTTGGGGCGTGACCCCCGGCGCAGTCGTGGGACACAGCATTGGCGAGTTGGCTGCGGCATATGTCGCGGGTGTGTTGAGTCTGGAAGATGCGGTGCGCGTGGTTTATCACCGTGCGCGCTTAATGCAGCAGGCGACAGGCACCGGCAAAATGGCGTCGGTGGAAATCTCCGCCGCAACCGCCGTTGATCTGATCGCGCCCTATGGCAATCGGCTGTCGATTGCGGCGGTCAACAGTCCAACGACCACAGTGCTGTCCGGTGAACCTGACGCGTTGCAGGAAGTGTTGAGCAAACTCGAAGCTGAAGGTGTCAGCCATCGAATGCTGCGGGTTAATTATGCTTTTCACAGCGCACAAATGGAGCCCTATGCGCGCGAACTTTCCACGACATTACGCGGCCTAAATCCCAAAACTGCCAGCCTGCCCATCTATTCAACCGTAACCGGAGGGATGCAGGAAGGCAAAGTCTTTGACGCCGCCTATTGGGGTCAGAATGTGCGCCAGACTGTCCAGCTTGCGTCGGCAATTCATCAACTGGCAAATGACGGCTATACGGCATTTCTGGAAATCAGCCCGCATCCGGTACTGTCCGGCATGATTATGCAGTGTTTGCAGGCTGCCGATCAGTCTGGTGTGGCTGTAGCTTCCCTACGCCGTAACCGTGATGAGCAGGAATCCATGTTTCAGGCGATGGGCGAACTGTATTCCACCGGTTATCCCGTCGCGTGGAAGCAGTTTTATCCGTCTGGCGGACGGGTGGTGTCTGATTTGCCGACTTACGCCTGGCAACGGGAACGCTATTGGGTGGATCTGCCCCAACGAGTCACAGTAGTCAGAGCCGCAGGCGAACATCCCTTACTCGGCCAGAAGGTGAAATCGCCATTTGTTGATGGGACACTCTACACTGCGCAGATTACCCCACATACGCCGCCTTTCCTCAATGACCATCGCATTTGGGGGATGGCAGTCGTTCCGGCAGCGGCTTATCTCGAAGCGGCTGTGTCCGCTGCGGCCAGCGACCAACAACCCGTTGAGCTCAAGAATGTGTTTGTGCAGGAAGCCTTAATTCTGCCGGATGACAATCCGCGCAGCATCCAGTTGCATTTGTCGGCTGATCAGTCCGAATTTAAGTTGTACAGCCTCAGCGGAGAAGATCACTGGACGCAGCATGTTGGTGGTGAAGTGCGCCGGATACCTGCGAATCATGCGGCTGGTTCAGCCTCTTTCTCAGCACAGGAAATCCAGCAACGCTGTAGGCCGTTTAATGTACAGGAACATTACGATCTCGTCTTTGAGAACGGCATTCAATTCGGCCCTGCATTTCAGGGTATCGAGCAGATGTGGCGACGCGATGGCGAGGCATTAGCTTCCATTCAGTTGCCACAGGCTTTGCTGGCGGATGCGTCTCAGTACCAGATTTATCCGCCTTTGCTGGATGCCTGTATTCAGACTATGGCCGGGGCGCTACCCGGTTACGGTGACCATTTCGATACCTGGCTGCCCATTTACTTTGAAGCGTTCCGCTTTTATGCGCGTCCGGGGGGCATGGTGTGGAGCCATGCCCAACTGAGCGGCGATATAAATGCAGGCGCGGATGTGGTCACTGGCGATATTCAGATCGTCGATGCGACCGGACAATTGATCGCGGAAATCGGTGGTGTGCGTCTGAAGCGCACCAATCAGGAAGCGCTGCGCCGGATCGTGAGTAAACAATCCAGCGAGCCACTGGCCGAATTGTTCTACGAGGTGGACTGGCAATCGGCACCCCCGGCGGAACCCGTTCAACCAGCAGGTTCATGGCTGATCTTTGCCGACCAGTCTGGCGTTGGCGAAATGTTAGCGGGTCAGCTTGCGGCACAGAACGAGCCATACAGACTTATTGTGCCTGGCGCCGAATATCAAATGCTGAACGATGTCACCGTTCAGATTAATCCTGAAGACCCGGGCGACTATCAGCGTTTGGTGTGGGATGTGGTTGCATCGGGTAGCTATCGCGGCGTGCTGCATCTGTGGGGGATGGATACGCCTTCATTAGAACAGACGGATATTTCCCCGGTTGATGCGCAATTCGTGGGCTGTGGCACCACGCTTTATCTTTTACAGGCATTGGCCGAGGCGAACCTGCCGCAGATGCCGGAGTTATGGCTCATGACCCGCGAGGCGCAACCCGTGAATGGTCAGCCACCCATCGCGCCGGAGCAGGCGTCGTTGTGGGGCTTAGCGAACACGATTGCGGTCGAGCATCCTGACCTGCGCTGTGTCTGTGTCGATCTTGGTGCGACTGTATCGGTGGAACAACTTGTACAAAATCTTCAGTCTGCCGATGTTGAAGATCGGCTGGCGCTGCGGGATGGCAAGCGCTTTGTGCCGCGTCTGGTACGCAGCGAGATCAG
>JBBSQD010000081.1:0-23326 GCA_038258185.1 Aggregatilineales bacterium
CCATTCCGGGGTTTTACTGCCGCGTCCGCTGGCATCCACAACCAGATCAGCCAGCAGTTCCTGCTCGTCCCCGCCCTGCCGATTCTCGACGCGAACACCGGTCACGCGGCTGCGATCCGGGATGGTCAGCAATTGTGCGATCTGGCGTTCCTGCAGGAAAATGACATTATCACGGGCGCTCAGGCGGCGACGAATAGCCCATTCCAGCCCAACCCGTGTACACACATTGGTCTTAAGACCGGTATCGAAGCGTTTCACCCAGCCACCGGGGGTTAGAGTCGCGGTTTCGAGCCCCCAGCGCATTTCCGGCGAACCCATCGCCACAAAATCGTCTTTCAGTTCCGGGAACAGATCTTCCATGATCTGCTGTCCCTGCGCCAGCAGCGCATGCGCATGCCGCGCCTGCGGCACCCCCGCCCGAAATTCCGGCCCATCCGGCAGCTTATCGCGCTCAATGACAGTGACATGATCAAAATGATCACTCAACACCCGTGCCGCTAATAATCCCGCCATGCTGGCGCCGATAACGATTGCGTGTTTACTCACAGAGATACCCTCATCACTGAAATCTGACAGTTGAAATCAGGGCAGGCAAAACAAATCTGCACAGCCCAGCATTCTTTTGTAATCTATTCTGCAATGCTTGAAAACCCCCATAACAGGGGGATGCGCCATTTCAGCCAGCTTTTATTCGGTTTCGGCAGCAGGGCCCACCGGCCATGTGAAATTGCACTCTTTAATCTCGTCGTCGCTGATGGTGTCACAGCGGGTCACAACCTGACCGTCATAGCGCACTTCAAAACTCGCGGCGCGGCTGCCATCCTCGGTTTCGTCCAGCCAGTGCAGACGACGCGCGTTTTGCAGCAGTTCGTAACCATGACGCTTTTCGGTCAGCGGCTGGCATTGAATCGGCGGGGTGACCTGCGGCCCTTGCAGGCTGATCTGATAACATTCTCCGGCAGGCAGAATATCACGCGGGAAGCGATCCCCGGAGAAGTCATCCGGGCCATCATCCACACCGCGGACAAACATCATCTTCTGCACTTCCAGCGTGTAATTACCTTCATTGACCATAAAGAAGCTCTGCGAATCGTAGATCAGACGCACAGACGCGCCACCAGACAGACTGGCGGTAAGGCTGCCCCCACTAATCCCATTTATGATAAAAAGTCCGGTCACTAGTACAGCAATCGCGGCAATCACCAGTAATGGCGTATTCCTGCCGGTTTTCCTGTCCGATTCGGTGATGTTCGTGCGCATCTGCTGGATAACATTACTGACGCCAATCGTCTGTGAGCCATTGTCTTCCGAGGCAATCGCCCTCGGGATTTTTGAATTGGCCTTGCTCTTGAGTTCGGACACTGCCACGGGAAGCGTGTTATTCTTGGTGTCGGGCTTGTGATAGCCTTCCTGAATGGACTGCACAAACTCGACGGCGGTTTTATGTCGCTTCTGCGGGTCTTTTTCCAGCGCCTTCAGCAGTTCGTGTTCGACCTTCACCGGAATTTCAGCATTGATGCTGCGCGGTGGCGGCGGTGGATCACTGATCTGGCTGAGCGCAATTTCCATCGGGGAGTCGCCATTAAACGGAGTCTGCCCGGTCAGGATTTCGTAGAAGATGACCCCCAGCGCGTAAATATCGCTTTGGGGCGTGGCTTTGTTCGATGAAACCGCCTGTTCCGGTGCGATATAGCGCGGTGTGCCAAAAGCCGTGCCCATCGTGGTTTCCGACGATGTCCGCAGTACCAGACCAAAATCCGTCAGAATCGTCTTGTCACCTTTGTCCAGCAGAATATTCGAGGGTTTTACATCCCGGTGGACGATGCCAGCAGCGTGCGCGTAATCCAGCGCGGAGGCCACCTGTTCCATAATCTTGATGGCGCGGTCAACGTCCATCAGCTTCTTGCCTTTGCGCAGGCGCGTCAGCTCGTTGGACAGATCTTTACCCTTCACCAGTTTCATCGCCAGGAAGTAAACATCTTCTTCCTCGCCAAACTGATAAATGGTGATGATATTGTCATGTTCCAGGGCGGCGACGGCGCGCGCTTCACGCTGGAAGCGCTTGGTCAGCGTTTTATCGTCTTCAGCCTTTTCCCTGTCCAGCACTTTCACGGCGGCCTGACGTTGCAGCTTATAGTCCATGGCCTTATAAACACGCGCCATACCACCAGCAGCCAGCCGGCTGGTGAGCCGGTAGTCACCCAACTGCTTGCCAATTAAAGTGTCTTTGGATTTTGTATTGTTATCGACCTGTGACTCGCTCAAAACGTACCGCCTCGGTGTAAACTCACAGCTATCATTCTGCTAACAGAAATCGGAATCAGGTTTGATGTATATCCACTGAGTCGCTGTTTCGTGATATACATTTCGTAAGAAAAGCGCTCTTACACTTTAGGAAAGGGCGCAGCAGAGTGCGCCCTTACTTACCCAATATACCCTTGTTCACTGTTAAAGAGTGTTAATGCCTGTAATGCCCCGAGCGAATTCAGGAATTTTTTATTCGAGCTTGGGGATAATTCCCAATTCCTGCGCCTGACCGAAATCAATCGGGCCGTCACCGTGGCGATTGTCACTGGCCATTTCCGCCAGCTTGTCGGGGGCAAACACATCATCAACGTCATCCACATCCAGGTCTTCAAGATTATCAAAAATGCTGAAATCCAGATTCTCAATTGGGTCAAGCTGGAAGGGTTCCGGTTCTTTAGCTTTAATTTCCGGTCTTTGGATCGGGACAAAATCTTCGTCATCATCTTCTGATGATACTGTCTGAGTCTTGCGCTTTCCTTTCCTCGGTGCTTCTTCCACCGGGGTTGGTTTCTGAATGATAAAGGCCGCAGCCCCTAACAGCGCAATCAGGTCTTCGGCTGCACGGCGGCCAAAGCGGTTGACCGCGCCAAACTGACTGTTGCCTGCCTGTCCATCCATGACGATGCACAGGAAATGATGCAGGCCGACTGACAGCACAAACACATCATAATCTTCACCATCATAAAACTGGATGGTGGAAGCGCGTCCGCCGACCAGATCACTCATTTCGACCGTGGTATTAATCATCGGCAGCAGCGCCTGCGTCAGGCGTTCCCGATCCATATAACCCACTGCGCCACGTTCCAGCAGAACTTCACCGACTCGGCTGGACAGGATAATCGCCATTGCACCGACATCGGTCAGCAGGCCATCAATCACTGCGCGGGCGACTTCCCGGTCAATATTGGGCACGGGCCCCATTTCCACAATCGGCAGCGCAGACCCTGCCGGTGGATTTAACGCCTCGAATACATCACCCCCATCTAAACCGGCCATCAGCACACGCATAAACTGATGGACATCAATGGGGCGGCGCATGTAAACAAAGGGGGATTGGCTGAGTGTTTCTTCGTCGAGATCAGGGTCGTCGCTCTCTGCCAGGATAATCGCATGCGTATCCGGCGAATCGCGGCGCACCTGGATTGCCAGTTGGATTCCTTTCATATCGTTATCGAGTTCAACCGATGTGAAGAAGAGTTTACAGGAGCCGTTCTTGATTTCAGCCAGCGCTTCCTGTGATCCGGGCATATCCACAAGGATAATGGGACGGTTAAGGAGATCGGCAGCGGCACGCACAACGCGTGAAATGTTGCCGGTTGGGTCTACTGTGATAATGCGTGGCGAAGCAACCATAAGCTAATCCGTTTACTCGATGCAAGAAGCAACTCAATTATCATTATACTGCAAAATCAGGCTGCTGATATGTGAAGCATTGCTGTTGAATTAAGATTTTTCATTTCGGACTTCAAAAAACAGCCTTGTGTTAAGGAATATAAATGGGTCATCACGGTGAGAATCGCGCCATATGACTGACACCTACCAGATAAACACCCAGCGAAGAGCTGTACATATTGCGGTGTAAAGTGGCGGCGCGCTCATAACGACTTTCATCTGTCAGCACGGCCAGAACCCACGCGCCAAAACGCTCCAGTGGGGGGATGGCCGGTTGCTGTGCAATTCTGGGACGCGGGGATTCCGCATAAGGGGCCATAATGACCTGGTTGGCAGCTTTCGCCTGTAATGCGGCCCAGGCGGCCTGCTTTTGATTCGTGGTGACGATACTTTCCGTATCCAACGAATAACCGATGATATAGTCAAGCTGGTTATCTGGTAAATCCATGAGCGATTTTGGGTTCCCCGTAGACATTTCCCAGTTTATGCCGCAGATTCTCACGGGCATAATAGAGACGGCTTTTGATCGTTCCTACCGGGCAGTCCAGAATTTCAGCGATGTCTTCCAGGCTCAGGCCATTCAGGTAATGAAGCACCACAACCACCCGTTGATTGAAGTTCAAAGCGCGGATTGCGTCTCGGACTTCGTTTTGAACCCCCATGCTTTCTGCCACCTGATCCGGCGCATTGCGTGAGGGACTCTTCAGATAGTCTACCACAGCTTCTAACGAAACGGTTCGTTTTTTGTATCGAGAAATCCAGGTATAACTTAAATTCACAGTCACGCGGTATAACCAGGGGGCCAGCGGAAGGTCGGTATCGATGCGGTTGGCATAGCGGTGCAGACGTAAAAAACAATCTTGTGTGATATCCTCGGCTACAGCCGGATCATGCGTTATGGCTGTAGCAGTCCGGAAAATTTGCTTATAATAACGGTCAAATAAAACACCCAGAGCTTCCAAATCATCCTGACGCAATTGCTTAATAAGTTCCGCGTCACTTAATTCAGGTTTTTCCACAATCATACAGGCTCCAAAATAGCAAATTGTGACACAATATATAACAAAACATAATTTTATTTTAAATTACCCCTAAAAATAGGGGGTTATTAGTGAAAAATACTAGCATACTTTTGTAACGTTTCGCCAATTTTCATATCAACCTTTATTTATTCTTCGGAAGAACCTGTTTAGATTGCAAAAAATTTGCCGCATGGATTGTGGATTTGTACCACTGGGCCGCACTATCTTACCAAAGCACCTTTTTATTTACCCATATTATCCAGGATAGTCAACTTATGTTAGTCAATATTTTGCTGGTTTTCGTCGGTATTGCCGGATTATTCTTTGGCGGAGAATGGTTAGTCACGGGCGCATCCCGCCTTGCGCGTTCCTTTGGCATATCGCCGCTCATCATCGGCTTAACGGTTGTGGCTTTCGGCACGTCCGTCCCGGAATTACTGGTCAGCCTGAACGCGGTTCTGCAGGGTACCAATGATATTTCCATCGGCAACATCGTCGGTTCCAATATCGCCAACATCGGTTTAATCCTGGGTATTGCCGGACTCACCTTTCCCATCGTCATCCATGTTGGGCTGGTTCGGCGCGAGATTCCGATTATGCTGGTGGCCTCTGTGCTGGCTTTCCTGCTGGCGCTGGATGGTGAAATCAGCCGGGTGGATGGCGTGATTTTACTGACCGGCTTTGTCGGTTTTAATGTGCTGATGTATCGCGTCACAGTCAATGAGCGCCGCACCGGTGAGCTGACCGACGAGGATTTACAGGAAGGCGATGATGACAAGACCGAAGTTCGGCGGCCTACCGAGGCGCTGCGCGTGGTCGGCGGCATTATCATCCTCATGATTGGCGCCCGTCTGACCGTCGATAACGCGATTGTGCTGGCCCGCTGGTTACAAATCAGCGAGTTATTTATCGGCCTGACACTGGTCGCTGTGGGCACATCCCTGCCCGAACTGGCGACGTCATTTGTCGCCGCGCTGCGTAAAGAGAGTGATCTGGCTATTGGCAATGTGGTTGGCTCCAACATTTTCAACCTGCTGCTGATCTTAGGCATAACCTCCATCGTCAGGCCGTTACCTGTCGGCCAGGAAGTGATCCGGATTAACATGCCGATCATGCTGGGCTTCGCCCTTATTTTAATTCCCATCGCCCGCAATCAACTGGTTTCCCGTTTCGAGTCCGGCGTTTTGCTGGTCGGTTATGTAGCGTTTGTCATCTTCGCTTTTCTGCGCTGATAACCTCGACAGGGTATAAAAACAGAGGCGCATATCGAATGCGCCTCTGTCTGTTGAAATCTGTTTAACCCTGCCAGCTTATGGAAAGTTAGCTGGAGGCTTCTTCAGTCGCTTCCGGGGCAGCCGGGGCTTCCGGTGATCCAACTACGGGCAGGCTGTCGCAAGCACCATCTGCCAGTACCACATCACTACGTACCCACGAGCCATCACTCAGCGTGAACCAGGTGAAACCATCAGCACCCTGCGCCTGACCCACTGCATCAGCGGTCTGGCTGGGTTCGAGGGCACCCACTGCATTGAAGTTGGTGCCTGCGCCACCGCGCAGATTGATGGTCTGATTGCCAGCGGTCACGGTACAACCGGAGGGCATTTCTTCCATCATGCCGCCTGTCAGATCAAACGGGCCAACAACGACTGCATCATCCACGCGTACTGGGCCATCTGCGCCCTCGACAGTGCCGAACTCATAGACACCCGCTTCGCCGGTATCATAGTGCAGCATCGGGAATACAGTATCGGTACTTGGTGCGCTGTCCAGCACGACTTCAATATTACTGTTCACGCCCGCTACCAGTGGAGCAAAACCGATCACAGGGCCGGGGCCGCCGTCGTTATCATCATGGATCGCCAGCCAGCCGGGAGCATCAATGGTCGCGGAATTCACAACCAGGGTTGTCCCGTCAAAGCTACCGGTATAGTCAATCGACGGAGTCATATCGTCCATCATTTCTTCGCCCATGTCTTCCATCATCATGCCGGAAAGATCAAATGAGCCTACAACCACGCTACCACCCACGCTGACCGGGCCATCAGCGCCTTCGACGGTGCCGAACTCATAGACGCCAGCTTCGCCGGTATCATAGTGCAGCATCGGGAAAACGGTGTCGCCGGGGTCTTCGCTAAGGGTTGCCATAATGTGAGTGTTCAGGCCGGGGCGCAGCGGAGCGGTACCAATGACCGGGCCGGGAGCGCCTTCATTATTGCTGTGGATAGCCAACCAGCCAGCGCCATCAATGAGCGCGCTGTTCACGGTCAGCACATCGCCTTCCAGCGAACCACTGAGGTCAATTGACGGAGCGGCATTGATCGGGAAGGTGACAACTTCGCCATCCACCACGACCGGGCCATCGGCGCCTTCGACGGTGCCAAATTCATAGACACCCGCTTCGCCGGTATCCACGTGCAGCATCGGCCACAGGATGGGGGTGATATCACCGGAAAGTTCAACTTCGACGTTCTCATTCAAGCCAGCGCTCACCTGAGTCTGACCCAGAACGGCGCCAAAGCTCTCGGAATCACCCGCATGGATCACGAGCCAGCCATCCACTTCGGCCAGGACGGAATGCGCCATGACCACCGGGGCCATGTCCATCATTTCCATACCGTCACCGTGAACGGCGATCTGGTCAGCCACACGAATGTGAGGGGTTGTCCAGATGGGCAGGGTGGCGACTGCGCCATTAACCGCAACCGGGCCGTCCGCGCCTTCAACAGAACCGAATTCATAGACACCCGCTTCGCCGGTATCCACGTGCAGCATCGGCCACAGAACCGGGGTCATATCACCGGAAAGTTCCACGACGACATCGCTGTTGGCACCAGCAGTCACCTGGGTCTGACCCAGAACCGCGCCAAAGCTTTCGGCATCACCCGCATGGACGACCAGCCAACCATCGGCCTGGGCAACCACATTGCTGATAGTGACACTGCTGCCATCGACCATCTGGTCAGAGGCAGAGATCAGATCCACATTAAAGCCGGGGGTAATGACATTATCGTCACCATCCCGCACCGGGCCATCGGCACCTTCAACGGTACCAAATTCGTACACGCCCACTTCGCCGGTATCGGCATGGAGCATGGCGAACAGCATCGGTGTGGCAACAGAGGTGTCAATGCTCACCGGAATATTGTAATTCCAGCCAGGATTGAGGGCTGCGTTACCTGCTACGGGGCCGGGGCCACCACTGCCATTGTCAATATGAATGACGACGAAACCGGGGCCATCGCTGTAAGCGCTGGTGATCACTACAGTACCGTTAACCGATACCTGGTCGGCGACTTCTACTGAAGGCTCGCCCATCATCATGTCCTGTGCGCCTGCCGGTACGGCCAGCGCCACTACAAAAAGACAGATCAATAAAACACTAACTAGCTTTCTGTTCATAACTTTAGTACTCCTTAAAATGCGAAAACACTGTTGCATTGAGGTGCTATAAATGTATATGCGTTTTTAGGCAGGTTTGGATTTATATAACTTTTCCTTCTCATTTTTCTCTCATATAGAGAAATACGTTATAAATAGAAAAACCTCACTGTGTCAGCAGCGAGGTCTTGAGTTCTATTCATATCTTTTTGTGTCGTGCGGGTGTGTCTGCTTAAACTAGACGGTAGGCACACTTGCACAGGCATCAGTTTGGCTCACAGCGTCAGACCTCACCCATGAACCACGGGTCGTCCGCCACCAGATGAAGCCATCAGCCCCGGTACGCTGTCCGTCCACATCAATCGAGCTGGTAGCGCCTAAAGAACCGGCTACTGCTGCATTGATGCTCGGTTCGCTGCGCAGGTTAGCACCCTGGTTACCAGCGGTCACCATGCAGGCACCACTGCTGGCTGCGCTGTCACTGCTCCCACTGTCTACAATATCCATGGCAGCAAACGGTTGCGCACTGCCATAACCCAGCGCAGATGCTTCAGCACGAATCGCCGCGATCTGATCAGGTGTGGGCGGGGCCACCGGGCCAACAAAACCTTCACCGGAGCCATCCAGGAACGGCTGCAGAACCGGTACTGCTCCCGACACATTATCAAACTGAAATTGTGCGTAGGAAATATTATTCGGTACCAGTTCGCCAATTTCACGCGCCAGAGAACGATGTTCAGCTTCAACTGCGGCGATCTGCGCGGTGGTCACAGCGAAGGCGGTCTGACCAGCAGCGGCGAAAATACGGGTCGCGGCCAGATAAGCGGCGACGAAGGTGGTTTCGGCTACTTCAGTGATCTGGGCGAACAGCGCTTTATCGCTGAAAAGTGTTTCCGGTACATAGAATTCGGTAACGACCGGCTCAGCACCCAGCGAGATCAGCAATTCCAGATGATCCTGCTCGGCGATAAAAGCGGCTTTCAGATATGCGATTTGTTCTTCTTCCAACCCCAGGTCGCCATTGATCGCGGCCAGATAATGGGTCGTGGCGAATAACTCAGCGGTGGCGGCCAGATTAATGACCGTCTGTGTGTCATCATCGCCCTGAAGCAATGTGCTGCTAAATCCAAAGGCATTGAAGCCTGCAAAATTTTTATTACGCATGGTGAATCTCCTCGTTTTCAGTCAAAGTATCAGTCAGGTGAAAGATGAACTACATCGCGGCGAAAGGCTGGACGGTGCTGTCATAACCCAGCGCCTCGGCCTCAGCACGGATGCCTGCAATGTCGTCAGCCGACGGCGGGGCCACCGGGCCAACAAAACCTTCACCAGAGCCATCCAGGAACGGCAGCAGCACAGGCACGGCATCGGACACATTGTTAAACTGATATTGCGCGTAGGAGATATTATTCGGCAGCAGTCCGCCAATATCACGGGCAAGGGCGCGATGTTCAGCTTCGACCGCAGCAATCTGCGCGGTGGTCACAGCGAAAGGTACGGCACCCGCTTCGGTGAAGATACGGGTCGCGGCCAGATAAGCGGCGACGAAGGTGGTTTCAGCCACTTCGGTAATCTGCGCGAATAAGGCTTTATCACTGAACAGCGTGGGGGGAACATAAAATTCATTAAACAGCGGCTCGGCACCCAGTGAGGTCAGCAGTTCCAGATGATCCTGCTCGGCAATAAAAGCGGCCTTGAGGTAAGCGATCTGCGACTCGTCTAAGCCCAGGTCACCATTGATGGCGGCCAGGTAATGCGTGGTTGCAAATAATTCTGCGGTGGCGGCCAGATTAATTACGGTCTGTGTATCATCGTTCGGGCTCTGAGCGCGTGCGATGGCGGTGCTGATCCCAAACAGGTTGGTGTATTGTGCAAGTGTGGCCGCGCCTGCTGCCACACCCATACCCTTTAGGAAATTGCGACGTGAAAGTGATTTGTTCATAATCGGTGGCTCCATTTTCTCGTATAAAAGAAATGTCGCATCCAGCAATTTATCTGAGCGTTGGATACATAGCTTAATAACGCGGATTAAGACTGGCTTGGATGTAAATTAGTAATATCTCTTAAGGCGCGCTCATAATCCAAGGTAATAAAAAAAGCCCCACTTTATTCAAAAGTGAGGCTTAGTGTGGAGATGTGGTTGAACGCTCTTTGAGCGTGTTTCGTTAGTCCTTCAGGACGGGCTGAACCGATTTAGGAGTCAGGGCAGACCGAAAACGCTGCATCCGCGTGGTCAGTACCGGCAACGGCAAAAGTGCCAGATAAGACAAATGCGCAAATCCGCGCCGCAGTTTGCTGCGATGCGAGCGTCCGAAGGTGCGCCGGGTAAATGTCACCGGAATTTCCGCGACGCGATAACCGCGCAGCAGCGCGTTCACCAGCAGTTCAGTTTCGGCCAGCACGTTATTCTCATTGAGTGGAATACGCTTCACTACTTCGCGACGGTAGGCACAGAACAAGGATGTCCAGCTATGAATGCGTGAGTCCACGATCAGACGATAGAGCATCGAAGTCAGACGTGATAAAGGCGCAATGCCCTGCATGGAGGCGTTGCGGTGATAGGGTGAGCCGACGACAATATCGACTTTTTCCACCTGCATCCGCGCGACAATCTGTGGGATGCTGCTGAAAGGATACGTGCCGTCAAAGTCGGTGGTGATAATAATGTCGCCGGTTGCCTGTTTAAAACCAGTGGCTAACGCCGCACCAACCCCGCGATTGTGTTCATGAGAGAGAATCTGCACCTGGCTATCCGTGCAGAACGCGTCGTCCAGTAATTGTCGGGTATCATCAAGACTGCCATCATCCACCAGGATTAATTCAGTATCGTGATGTTTGCGAAGATAATCCAGGGCGGAATGGATTTGAGCAGCCGTTTGATAGACACCTTGAGCTTCGTTGTAGACCGGGATGACCAGTGAGATCTTCATGTCCATTCTTCCCTAATGACCTGACGTACTTTACATATTTAGGACTTTAGTTTTAGTCCCTTGCTAACACCTAACAAACTTTCCAGGGAAGTATTAAAACTTATTAAAATACGGGTTTTCTCCAGAATTCGGGGGCTGACAGCAAGGAAACCTGCTATTGATCGAGTGGGTTGATCTTCAATGGGATGTGAACTACAGCCTGTGCGAAACACTCAAAGTCGAAGTGATTTTCGATGTGACGACCGGGGACATTTATCAGGCCCCGTAGGGATATTTATGGGGCATAAAACCTCATAGTATTCCAATTGACCAGTTTATTGATGTAGGGAATTTAAAGTCCGTCAGGTCAGCCTTCGAAGTATTCCCCACGTACAACTGTACTCGATTGAGGTTTTTCGCTTGGCAACCAGGCCGGCAATCCATCTATGTGTGGATCATTCGTAAGCCGAATCTGCCCTGTTCCATCAGCGTTCATAATATATATTTCGGGATTGCCATCTCTACTGGAGACAAACGCTATTTTTGTACCATCAGGTGACCATGTTGGCTCTATATCTATAGCTGAATGTTGGGTGAGTTGGACTACGTTACCTCCATCCGCATTCATCACATAGATATCATAGTCAGAGTCATTCCGTTTTGAAGCAAAAACTATTCGACTCCCATCCGGCGACCAATCTGCATGCCTATCATCATATGAGTTCATGGTTAACCGCGTTTGATGAGTGCCATCCGTGTTCATCACATATATTTCGCTGTTACCGTCTCGATTAGAATCGAACAGAATTTGATTACCCAAAGGAGACCATTTTGGCGAGTCATCTATAAACGTATTCTGGGTTAATTGTATGCGCTCGGAACCATCCGAGTTGACTTTATACAGCTCCACATCGTCTTCATAGTCTGCTGCAAAAACGATCTCATTTCCATCAGGTGACCAGTTTCCCAGACTCTTAGAGATAAAATCATCTGTTAAATAACTCACATTCGACCCATCCAGATTCATCATGGTTAACTGGGTCATAAAGCCTAAGTCCTGTACAGACACAAACACAATTCGCTTCATGATGGGTGAATATGACGGCGAATAATTAAAACGCCCATGTTTATAAAATGAGGTCAGTGCATGAACATTTGAACCGTCGGTATTCATCAGATAGATCTGATCTGTACCACTGCGATCAGAAGTAAAAGCAATTTGGTACAGATCTGAAATCTGACTGTCGACCATTGATGGAGCGTTAAGCAATACCATTGCAGCTATTACAGGGAAAAATTTCAAGGGTCGCATTCTCATCATGGGCTTTCTTTACTATCGGATTCAGTATCAGGTTACAGTTAATCACCCATGACGGGCGACAATTCATCGGCTCTGTGTTCTGTTTCGACCTCGGCTTGTCCGGCATCATCGTCGCGTTTGAGCAGCAGCGCCGGGATCAGCGCCAGCCCACACATCACCGCGCCGATCAGGCCCAGTTCGCCCAAAACCTGTACCGTGATCCGCGCGTAAGTATCTACTGCCTGCGAGGGATCAACCGCAGCACCGCCGACAGCGATTGCCGCCAGCGTGTTCACCCGTTGCAGCGCGATAGTCGTCAGTGACGACACGCTGATAATCATGCCGATCAGCCGCAGAATAATCACCAGTGCCGAGGCGACCCCACGCTCATCATCATGTGCGGAATTAATCACGGCGGTGCTGATAGGTGAAAACGTCAGCCCCAGCCCCACACCGATAATCACCATTTCCAGCGCGATAATGGCTTCTGAAATCTCGAAATTCCAGGTTTGCCAGACCAGCAGAAACCCCACCAGCGCCATGCTCAAACCCAGCACCGTTGTCAAACGGTAGCCAATGCGATCACTCAGCCAGCCGCCGGGGAGCGCCGCCAGTGCCATCGGGATGGTCAGCGTCGAGAGCAGCAGGCCGACCTGTAACGCAGCGGCGGTCAACCCCTGTGTGTTTTCCTGACGGACATTGATCAGGATCGGCACACTGACCAGACCAATCACCAGACAAAAACCGACAAACAGATTCACCAGCGCCCCGGCGGATACATTCCGACGCCGGAACATGCCCAGATTAATCAGCGGATAACGCACCCGCGACTCCACCAGAATAAAGCCTGCCAGCAATATTGCCCCCAGAACCATCATCGGCGCAAAATAGGCCGGAATCTGCGAGACTTCATCAAAGCCGCCCGCGCTGCTGGAAATATCAATATTCGCACCCAGCCCAATATTCAGGCAGATCAATGCGCCGATAATCAACCCGGCGCCGAGATAATCAAAGCGGCCCTGGACTCGGTTTTGCGGCACCCCGCGCAGCGCCCACAACACCAGCGCGATTGTCAGCAGCGTCAGCGGCACATTAACCCAGAACAGCCAGTGCCAGTGCACCACCTGCACCATCAGGCCGCCATAGAGATGCCCCAGCACCCAGCCTAATGTATCGACTGCCGCGACCAGCCCTAACGGACGCGCCCGCCGCGCCGCCGGGAACAGATCACCCACCAGCGCCAGACTGACCGGCACCAGCGCCCCCGCGCCCAACGCCTGCACGATGCGCCCCAGAATCAGCGCTTGCAGGTTGACATAGGCAATATCTGGCCGTTGACCCAAACGCCGGTAAATCGAGTACAGAATACTGGTGGGGGCCTGATCCGCCACTGCCACCATGACCGAGCCGATGATAAAAATCGTCAGGCAGGCGACATACACGCGCCGCCGCCCGATCAGATCACTCACCCGCCCCATAAATGTCAGGCTGATGGTGTAGGCCAGCAGATAACCGCTCAAAATCCACGCGGCATCATCCAGCGCGGTTTGCAGCGGCAGTTCCAGATCAATAATCAACTCCGGCAAAAATGCCGATACGACTGTCAGATCAAGCGAGCCGACGAAAACCGGGATACAAATGACCGCCAGCACCAGCCAGGGATTGAGGTTACGTTGGGTTTCCGCAGCTTTTTGCATCAGCGGCTTTCTCCAGGGATATCCAGTTCAGAGGCGGCGTTGATGTCATAAACATCGACCGTCCATGTGGTCGGGTCGGGTTCGTCTTCAGTGACGGTTTCCGGCAAAGTGATGATAAAGCGCACCGGGTAGCGTTCTTCGCGGTGGATATAGACATCCACCAGCGCATTACCGTCAATCACGACGATGCCGGCCAGCAGCGCAGCAATATCCTGACCGACTGCCGTACCTTTCAGGTGATAGGTCGGCGTGCCATCTTCGAGGTTTTCCTCCCCGACATATTCCAGTTCCAGCAGCGAATTGAGCGCGGCCTGAAAACCGGTATCATCGGCGATCAGCGCCTGCGGGTTAAAACCGGGCGCAAACAATTGATTGACCCATTCATTACCGGTCAGAATCTGATTGCGATACCACTGATTATCCCCCTGCGAGAAAATATCCACATCCGCCGGGATACCGGCTACAATCAGGCGGACATTACCTTGCAGCGAATCCGGCGCAACGTACTGCGCCCGTGCCTGCCGAAACACCACATTCGGCCCAAAATCCGTGACCACTGCATACGGCGCACCTGTGCTGGTGACATCCATGCGAAAGGTGTCTTTCGAGCGGATATTATCGGCGGCCTGCGTCACCAGTTCCAGCGGGTCAGGCGCAGGTTCATTGCTGGCAGGGCTGCATCCCACCAGCACAAAAAGACTGATTATCAGGATAATGACATTGCGCACATTGATATCCTTCCATACAGTAAGTAGCAAGTTTGCTCACACCATGACACGCATAAATCCTCGGCGGTCACGCTGTCCGTTTAATATAGTACATCTAACCAGTCTATACGTTGAATGGGAAGAGGGCGTTTCTTAATCTAGCCTTCAGGGTTCAGGGGGTCAAAGGGCTGGTGCGGCACATAGGATCGGCGTTGCGCGTCCTCAATGGCCGCCAAGACCTTTTCAAAATTGACCTGGGGGGCAATCATCGAGTCGATCACCAGCGCGTTATCATCCCACGGCTGATAATAGCTCCGCATCTTCAGCACATCATCCCAGCCCACTGGCCGCCAGCCGGGGATATACTGCACACGGCTTTCCATGCGCTGCTGCCAGACTGTGTCGTCAGAGCAGATAAAATACAGCGCGCAGAAACGGGCCGCGTGACGGATGGCGATTTCGCTGGCGACCATCCGAAAATGATCCAGCGGAAAAGTCGCGTCCAGAATCACGCTATTTCCCAGCGAAAGCTGTTCATCGGCCTGGTCGAGGATAATGTAATAGCCGTCCCCGGTATTTTCCGCTGTCAGGTGATGATCACGCAGAATGCGTTGTACACGGTCTTTAGAAAACAGCGGCAGTTTAAGGTGACGTGCCAGCATCCGCGCCAGGGTGGTTTTGCCGCTGCCGGGCATGCCGGAAAATAAGATCAGGGTGGTTTCCATAACGAGGGTTCATATCCAGTCTGCGTGGTCGGAGACAGGCTCCGTCAGGTCATCCATATCATAACGTATTCGTGCGGTAATTTTACTAAAGATATCGAAGGCAAAGCAATGGGCGGTCAGTTGACCGCCCATTTACCGCTTGTCTATTTAATCTTCGTCCAGGTGCCGTTGTCTCCACCAGACAGACGATAGACCGCACCGTTAGGCGCGCCAAGATAGAATGCACCGCCCTGCTCATACTGGATTGTGCGCTGATTGTCATTAATGCTGTCGGTTGCCCAGCCGAAAGCCGAGAGCCAATCCCCGCCTATCGGCGGATTGAGCGCGGCGTTATACAGCCAGCGGAAAATGCCTTGTGGCTTCCTGAAGCCCGATGGCGGATCCGGATAGGTGCTGCCGCTGCCATCCCAGTTGCTGATATAAGCCGAATACTGGTTATTCTGATCCTGAAGCGCATAAATGCGGTTGAGGCCATTGGCATTGATATAGATGAGTACCCCACGCTCAAAACGCTGGAATGCGCCATCACCCAGGGCACCCAAAGCAGTCGGGCAACCGCTACCTGCCGGAGCATTTTCATTACCAAAGAACCACGCGTTACCACAGCTAATCGTGATGGGTAACGATTGGCTGACTTCCTGTGATCCGCGAATCGCGACCAGTCGGTAAATCACAACGCCAGTGCCGGACACATTCACCGGCAGTTCGCCGATGGGCACCACCGAGAAGGTTTGCACAATCGCCCCTTGTTGATTAAGCTGGTCGATACGGGCGATATCCGCCACCGTCTGCCAGCGCAGATTAATGCTGGTGTTGGGTGCGACGGTGGTCTGGTTGGCACCGAAGAACAGAATCTGCGGCAGGCTCGAAGTCGGCGTAATCGTCGGCGTGTTCGTCGCGGTAGCCGTCGCGGTATTGGTCGCGGTGGGCGTGATGGTAAACGTCGCGGTAATCGAAGAAGTCGCGGTCACAGTCGGCGTGAAAGTCGATGTCGTGGTGGGGGTATCGGTCGCTGTCGACGTGAGCGTACTGGTCGGCGTATCCGTCGGTGTAGCTGACGGCGTGATGGTCGGTGTATCACTGGGAGTCAGCGAGGACAGCACGGCAACCGTCGGCAGTTCGCCCACTTCCTGCGGCTGATTCTGACAGCCAACTGCCAGCAGTACTATGAACAATGCAAAGCATATAGTCCAGATTCGATTTGTTGGCAGCATGCCACCTCCAGCGGATAAGCAATAATGAAACTAATAAACCTGATTCCAGCTTTAATCATACTCTTATCTTTGGGTGCCTGCCAACAAAATGACCCTGCCAGTGTGACTCTGGTACCAGAGTCCCCCTCCGCCGCGGTGCAGGCAGACCTGCCACCAACGCGCGAAGTCCGCACCATCGCGGATCGTCCACAGACGGAAACGCCTGTCTCCGCATCTGAATCCGCCGCACAACCCAACGCGCTGATTTTCACCGTCCAGCCTTTAGATCGTCCGACTATCGTGCCCTACATTGAGCCGACGATGGGGCCAGATACGACTCTGGTAGGCCGCACCGTCGAAGGCCGCAGCATCATCGCGCGGGAAATGGGCAGCGGGGCGCGGACGATTATGCTGGTTGGTGGCATGCACGGCGGCTGGGAATTGAATACCGTAGCGCTTATCAATGAACTCATCACCCATTTTGATACGAATCCCGATGATCTGCTGGCGGGCGTTTCACTGATTTTTATCCCGGCGGCCAACCCCGATGGGCTGATGCGTGGCCGTGACATTGACTCGCGTTTTAACGCCAATGGCGTCGACCTTAATCGTAACTGGGGCTGTGGCTGGTCAGCCGATGCCGTGTGGCAAAATCAACCGGTGGATGCGGGAGAAGGCCCGTTCTCCGAGCCGGAAAGTCAGGCGATTTCAACTTATATCGAGGACATTAAACCGGTGGTCGTGCTGTTTTATCACAGCGCCGCTGCCGGGGTTTTTGCGGGTAGCTGCGGCGGCGATCATGGCTCGGCGGTCATGTCACAGCTTTATGGTCAGGCGGCAGGCTACACCTATGGGCAAGCCTTCAGCGCCTACCCGGTAACCGGCACCGCTGCGACCTGGGTCAACAGCATCGGCATCGCTTCCGCCGATGTGGAACTCCGCACCCAGTCTGACACGGATTTCGCGCGAAATCTGGCCGGAATCATGGCGCTGCAGGAGTGGCTGACGCAGTAAGAAAAGGACTCGATTAGCCTACGTTTACCCTGTGGTGCATTTCTGAGGGTGTCAGTCCGTTTATCATATGAGGACTGCATTCTTATCAGAGCATAGGCGACCATGAACCCACAAGAACGATTCCCCCTGCCACAGGTTATTGTCCTGTTTATGGCCGTGATGATCCTGCTTCTCCTGTTAATGAGCCCAAAAGCAATGCCCCCCGGGATTACGCTGGATAGTGTTGACCAGCTTCAACAGGTGTTACGGCTGGGTGAAGGCAGCGTATACAACGCAGAATGGTCACCCAATGGCGAGACGATTGTGCTGGTTGGCAGTGCCGGCATCTGGATTTGGGACACAGCTCATCTGACCGCGCAACCGCGTTTAGTGGATGACTTTACTGGCTTTGTCGTTGATGTGGCATTTGATCCAGCCGGTAAACTGCTGGCATCAGGTCATGCAAATGGTGTGATCCGACTATGGGATACGACAACATGGCAACCATTAGAAACGCTGGAAAGTCACGCGGCTGAGATATGGGATCTTTTATTCAGTCCTGATGGGCGCTGGCTGGCCACAACAGGTCATGATTTTACCGTGCATCTGTGGGATACAACGACATGGCAACCGGTCAATCTCATCGAATTAAACCAGAATGTAAGCAGTATCAGCTTTAGCCCGGACAGCCGCTATCTGGCCTTCACCAATGAGGAGAATATTTATCTTCTGGATACCGCAAGCGGAGTATGGAGCGGCTTGCTTGAAGGATCAAATCGCTTATCCAACCGCATGCGATCTACTTTCGATGCGAATAATCTGCTGATCGCAGGTGACTCCTCGCGGCCACTCAGGATGTGGACGGTCGAGGATGGTCACGCAACATCAGTTTCGCCTGATAGTGTCGCACTTGAGCCTGCATTAACGCATTATCTCGGCGGACTGCTCAATATAACGCTCACTCGTGAGCAACTGGTTGTGGACAATGCGACAGCCCGTGCCTGGTCGGAAATCGACCGTAGAAACAGTTACAATTTTGATGGCAATGTGGATATTAAACCCTCCCCCGATGGACGCTATATGATTGGAGAACGAATCAGCCGTTGGGAATTGTGGGATTTGAATGATGCAGTAAAAACCATAATTCTGCATACACGGTCTGACTCATTCTATCAGATCGGGCTTTTTCATGATGATAACTGGATTGTCGCAACATCTCATCATAATGCTCAAATCTGGCGCTTTGATAACGGCCAGCAGACTCATCTCGACTTAAATCAGGCAGGAGGCTCTATCATTGATCTGCTTTTGCAGGGTAACCAACCGCTTGGCCTGTTTATGGACTGGACAGGGAGCATCCGGTTGTTTGATCTCGTCACGGGCACAGGGCAAACTATTATTGAAAATATCGCCACACACCCTGACCCGGTGGTTAGCCCTGATGAGCGCTACCTGGCCATTAATGACAAGGATGCTTCCACGTCAATCTGGGATTTACAGACCCGGCAGATCGTGATGCAATTTCGACCAGATGACGCGGAACTGCGCTATATGGCGCTGGCTTTCAGCCCGGATAATCATCTGCTGGCGTATACCCTTCATGATCGTGAGTGCGAATGCCCGACGGTGATGCTGTGGGATATAGACCGGGGTGAGCGAAAAACGGTTTTAGGAAATGTTAACCGCTATATAGGGGCGAGCATGTTCAGCGCTGATGGATCACAGTTGTTTGTCGGCGGTGGTTACATAACCGATAAAGATGATTTTTATGGCTACGTGAAGGTCTGGAATACAGAAACCGGCGAGGAAATCCACACCTTTGACGCGCCAGGTGCGTTTGTTCAAACATTTGCAATCAGCCCTGACGGACGCTATATTGCCGCGACTACACTCTCCGATGTGTGGCTGTGGGATATGCAGGCTGATGACCAACCCGCACCAGAGCCGCTTTATGCAGGCGAGCTTTATCCGCTAGCCACCTTCAACCCCCGTGGGGACTTGCTGGCAGTCGGCACACCTCTGGGTGAAATACGCTTATTTGATGTGGCGAGTGGTGTACAGGTGGCTGAACGCACACAGCATAAGGCCAGCATCCTTGATATTGACTTCAGTGCCGACGGCCAGACCATGATTTCAAGCGGGTCGGATGGTACATTACGGGTGTGGCGTGTCGATGGTCGTTCATTGGGTCGTACGCTTGAAAGTGAGCCGGTGATTCTGCCCACCCTGGCGATCACGGCCACGCTTACGCCCACTTTTAGCCCCACCCATAGCACCCCACCGGCTACAACGACACCTGTGGCGACGTCAGCTCCATAGAATGCCTCTGGGATTAAGCAGGCGCAATCTGGCCGGTATCATGGCGCTGCAGGGGTGGCTGATGCAATAAGCTCGGCCTGTTCAGTAAAATTTAGAGTTTCAAAGGAAAATCATGAGACCACATGGCGCAAACAACGACGTGCCACATGATCTCTCTTCTGCTGCTTGTTAAGTTGTCACTCACTTTTCGCGGAGAATAGCCTCACATTGCCTTAAACAGCATCAAATATTGCCTGTATGACCTGAATGCGATCTTCTTTCAGGTTGCGCCCTAAGTTCTGAAACTTCTCTGGGAAACTCTTGCCCATCAGCAGATTAAGTCCCACAGGCGGTGGCGCATCCGTAGCGCGGGAACGCCCGTTAGCGATTACCTCATGGTACCACGCAACGGCTGCCTCTGAGGTGTCATCCCACATCGTCTCCTTGAAACCTGCTTCCAGTAAGAGGCGTTTCATCTCCTGTGGCTGGAGAAGGAAACTAATGCTGTGATCGCTGGCCCAGGGAACAGGGAAATAGGTGGTGCCGCCGTTTCCCACACAAATCTCATAAATGACAAATCGACCTCCTGGTTTCAGTACGCGATGAACTTCACGATAGAGTTGAGCTTTGTCCGGGATATTCATTTGTACATGCTGCGACCAAACGACATCAAATGAATTTTCTTCAAAAGGCATTTCCGTCATGTCGCCCTGGCGAAAGGTTACCTGATTCTCCAGTGCCGTCAGTTGAGTTAACAGGATAGCTGCCTGATAGAATTCCTCGGTTAATTCAATGCCTGTGACCCGACATCCATTTTCAGCGGCAAGGGTTCGGGCCGGGCCACCCAGCCCAGCACCCAGATCAAGCACCTCCATCTCCGGCTTAAGTTCAGCCAGTTGAGCGAGTTCACGTGTGGCTTGCCGGCCACGAATATGAAACTCACTGACCGCTGCAATATCATCAAGTTCTAGTTTTTCGCCACCTTTTCCAATCCCTTCCAGAGCACTCAGGATTGTTGCACCCAACTCACCTTGTTGGTAGTGGTCGTTGATCTGCTGCACGTATTCCTTCATATGTGTATACTCCTTTTTAAGTCATCCTGTAGCATCATCCTATAGCAGTTCAAATCAGGTGGCTAGTTCACAAATCGAACTGGTTGTTAGACATGAGAGGCTCATAGTACATGTTCAAATACGGTCAATATTGTCCCTTAGCTCAGGCGCTGGAAATTCTGGGAGATCGTTGGACGCTGCTCATTATCCGTGACATGTTCACGGGGGTTATGCATTTCAACGATTTTGAACGTGGACTACCAGGCATCTCCAGAGGACTCCTGTCGAGCCGGTTGCGACTGCTGGAGCAGACCGGTATCGTCGAGAAACATACGCATCGTTCTGGGCGCAACAAAACCGAATACCACTTAACCCAGGCAGGTATGGAGCTGCAAAACGTCCTGAATTCGCTTGTATTCTGGGCAGCAACCTGGGCTTTTGGAGAACCCACTGAGCAAGAACTTGACCCTCTCTTAATGATGTGGTGGATGCATAACCGGATTAACAAGCATCTTTTACCGCAAAACCGAGTCGTTATACAGTTCAACTTCTGTGGGGCAAAAACGGATACTTACTGGCTGATGCTGACCCAGGAAGACGTATCGGTCTGTCTCACAGACCCCGGCTTTGAGATAAGTATCCTGGTTACAGCAGATCTCGCAACTTACTTTCGCGTTTGGTTTGGTCGGATCAGTTTTGACGAAGCCATCAAGGATGACGCTATCAAACTTGAGGGTACGCCTCCCCTTATTCGTGGCTTTCCAAAGTGGTTCGCCTTGAGTCCAGCTGCAGGCATCGTGCATACAGTGTTGTCTGCGAAGCACGCGCGATCAACTTTCCACGCAACACAAGATCATCGTCTACAGAGCGACATTTCTTAACGAGCGGCAATACGAAACTAAACAGAGAAAGTAAAAACATTGGGCAAACCCTCGAGTTTGCCCAACGTCCTGAAAACTACAGCCCGTAAATCTCGACGTATTTTTGCTGGAGATAGGCCGTATACGCTTGCGACTGAATACCTTCGCCTGTAATGCGGCGCGTCAGTTCGTCGCCAGTAAATTTGCGCCCGTGCTGGTGAATGTTCTCATTGAGCCATGTCAGCAGCGTGTCGAATTTGCCGCTGGCGATATCATCCGGAATCGAGGGGCGCACCGATAATAAACCTACTTGCCCACAGTTTGTCCAAGTTGCAGCACAGTAAAGGGATAACCTGCCAACATCCTCTTAATTAATTGGTTCTGGGTTAGAGTCTCAGGGGAGTCACCACCCACAAAATCCCTCTCATGCAGAGGGATTTTTTATTTCCCCAGTAGCTTAAAAATAGAACATTTGTTTAGCCTGGCATTTTTGTGTAAGATAAAGAAAATCTGGCCGCAAGGAAATATCATGAATAAACATCGGATCTACACAATGAGTTTCGCAAGAGTCTATCCCGAGTATGTCGCTAAGGCAGAGAAAAAAGGACGTATAAAAACAGAAGTCGATGAAATTATCTGTTGGTTGACCGGATATAGTCAGGAAATGTTGGAAGCGCAACTGGAAAATCAGACAGACTTTGAGACCTTCTTTGAGGAAGCCCCTCAACTGAATCCTTCACGGGCTTTGATTAAAGGCGTGGTTTGTGGTGTCCGGGTGGAAAACATCGAAGAACCAACGATGCGGGAAATTCGCTACCTTGACAAATTAATTGATGAGTTAGCAAAGGGCAAGGCGATGGAGAAAATTTTGCGGAAGTTGTAGTCGCGGTTTTATATTGTGGGGATGTTCGGATTGGGACTTATCGATTTTACCACCCACAAAATCCCTCTCTCGCAGAGGGATTTTTTATTTCCACAGTCGCCACATTATAATCACCTGTAATTCATCCGGCATAGCACACAGGGGATAGGCACCTATGAATGCAACAGATCGTATTGCGCTGATAACCGGCGCGGGAACGGGTATTGGCAAACGAACCGCGCTGGCGCTGTGGGAAGCCGGCTATTCTGTCGTGCTGGCAGGCCGCCGGCTTGAGCCTCTGCAACAGACGATTCACGAAGCAGGTGTGCCGGATGCACGCGCATTGGCGATGTCCACGGATGTGAGCGACCCCGAAGCCGTATCAGCATTATTTACGGCCACGCTGGAAAAATTTGGCCGGTTAGATATCCTGTTCAACAATGCCGGGGTGGGAGCACCGGCTGTCCCGCTCGAAGTCCTGAGTTATGAACAGTGGCGGACGGTGCTGGATACCTGCGTGACCGGAACCTTTCTGTGCACACAGCACGCCGTCAGGATCATGAAGCAGCAAAACCCGCGCGGCGGACGCATCATCAACAATGGGTCAATCTCCGCCCACACCCCTCGCCCC
>JBBSQD010000082.1:0-22931 GCA_038258185.1 Aggregatilineales bacterium
GGACGGATGAGGCGGTTATTTTTCATCTGCTCGATAATGTGGGCAGACCAACCCGCGACACGGCTCATGGCGAAGAGAGGTGTGAACATATCAATGTCGAGGTCAATCGTATACAGCACAATCGCGCTATAGTAATCGACATTGGGGTACAGGCGGCGCTCGATGAAATACTCATCGGCCAGGGCGGTATTAGCGAGGTTATCGGCAATTTCGAACCATTTGGTATTGCCGGAGCTTTTCGCCAGCGCTTCGGCATGTTCGCGCAGGATGGCGGCACGGGGATCATAAGCCTTATAGATGCGATGGCCGATACCCATAATGCGGCGTGTGCCGTTTTTAACATTGTCATTAAACCAGGTTTCGACGTTGCTGGGGTCGCCAATTTCCAGGAACATATTCATGGCTTCGGCGTTAGCACCACCATGCGATGGCCCCTTGAGGGCGCCGATCGCGGCGACGACAGCGCTGTGAATATCGGCACCGGTCGCAGTGACGACGCGGCTGGTGAAGGTGCTGGCATTCATGCCGTGTTCGGCCAGAAGCACCAGATAGACGTTCACTGCATCACTGGCAGTTTTGTCAGGTTCTTCACCACTGAGCATATAAACGAAGTTCTGCGACAGATTGAGGTCAGCACGCGGGGCGACAGGTTCTTTCCCCTTGCGGATACGATCCCAGGTCGCGCAGATGGTTGTGATCTGGCCGACCAGGCGCACTGCTTTGCGCTGGGCAGCTTCAATAGACAGGTCTTCGCCTTCAGGGTCATAAAAACCGAGGGCGGCCACGGCTGATTCCAGCACAAACATCGGGTTAGCCGTCTTGGGGAAACTTTTCAGCACCTTGATCAAATCTGCGGGCAGCACAGCTTGTTTGGCGATGTCGGCGCGCAGGGCTTCCAGTTCGTCAGCTTTGGGCAGGCGTTCATTCCACAGCAGATAAACGACTTCTTCAAATAAAGCATTGGCAGCGAGATCTTCAATCTTGTAACCACCGTAGACCAGCTTGCCTTCCGCACCATTCACCAGGCTGGTTACGGTATCGGCAACAATAATACCTTCAAGGCCTTTTTTTGCTTCGGCCATCACAAATACTCCTTCAATTGGATAGACAACATACAAGCCCGGAACCGGGCATTTGCGTACCAGACAAAATTATTTCGGTGACGATCCTGTGAAAAAGTGGGTTTGCCCCCGGATCGAAGGCCGGAATAGATCAGAATTGGTGAACAAATATATCAAAGTATAGCACCCCCCAAATGGCTAATCAACGCTAATTCATGTACCATTAAATTAAGGAAATACCAAGATCGTTAACGTTTGGCGTTTATCCCTTGCAATCGCTCTCAAAGCATGTTAGGCTATCGCCTTATGAGTAACCAAGTAGCCCATACCGCCTTTTGTTCGATGAAACCCGCATGTTGTATGTGTATGTGTGGTTTTTTGCAATTCCGGGGTCGTGTGGCGCTGCGGAGACTTTAGGTCATCCCGCAACAGTACAAAACAGAGAGCCAACCCGATCCCGGGCTGGCTCTTTTTATTTGCATGTAAACAGGGGAAACCATGGCAGTTATTTTGAAACAGGCTCTACAACAGCAAATCTTCACGGAGATGGAAGCCAGTTACCCCAATGAGGGTGGTGGATTTCTGCTGGGGGAATGGCGTGGTGATGATGTTGAAGTGATAGCGACCACCCACATCCAGAATGTGTTTGAGGCGGAAGAGCAGTATCACCGCTATGCGATGACCCCTCAGGACTGGGCGCGACTGGAAGATGAAGCCGATGAACGCGGACTGACGCTCATAGGCTATTATCACAGCCACCCGGACTCACCTGCTATCCCCTCGATTTATGACCGCGATCACGCCTTACCCAACTTTGTTTACATTATTACTTCTGTGCAGGATGCCAAAGCCGTTGATATGCGCGTCTGGAGGCTGCGGGCTGATCGCACCCAATTTGATGATGAAGTCTTGAATGTTCAATCATGAACCGATGGCTTATCTAAATCTGTAGTGTGATCGATAGATGACGCTACCTGAATAAATCAACACATTCTCATTTATACACTTTAAGAAAGAGGAGAGAACAATGACTGAAGCACTGGTAAGCACACAATGGGTGGCCGACAATAAAGACAATGTGCGTCTGATTGAGGTGGATGTTGATACCACCCAATACGAAACCGGCCACGCCCCCGGCGCGGTGGCCTTTAACTGGCAGACACAACTTCAGGATCAGGTTAACCGCGATATCCTGACCAAAGAAGATTTTGCTGCGCTGTTAGGTCAGGCTGGCGTGGAGAATGACACCCATGTGGTGCTGTTTGGCGATAACAATAACTGGTTTGCCGCTTATGCTTTCTGGCTGTTCAAATATTATGGGCATGAGAATGTCAGCCTGATGAACGGTGGCCGCAAGAAATGGCTGGACGAAGGCCGCGAAGTGACCACCGACGTGCCGCAATATGCGTCAACCACCTACACTGTTGCCGGTGTAAATGCTGACCTGCGCGCTGACCGTGATTACATCAAGGCGCGTTTGGGTAAAGGTGACTTCGGCATGGTCGATGTGCGCTCCGTACCCGAATATGTCGGTGACATCATCGCCCCTCCCGGCATGAGCGAAACCGCCCAGCGTGCCGGTCATATCCCCGGCGCATCGAATATCCCCTGGAGCCAGGCCGTAGCTGAAGATGGCACGTACAAAAGCGCCGATGAACTGCGTCAGTTATATGCTGGCAAGGGCATTGATGACAGCAAAAGCGAGATCGTTGCCTACTGCCGAATCGGTGAGCGTTCGTCCCATAGCTGGTTCGCTTTGAAGTATATCCTGGGTTATGATAACGTCCGCAATTATGACGGCTCATGGACGGAATGGGGCAACCTGATCGGCAATCCCATTAAGAAGGGCGCTGAGGCGTAATCGACTTCTCTGTAGTAAATCTTCACCTCGGCGTGATTTTGTGGTGGGCATCCATTAAGTGCCCACCACAGATAACCATGATGGACAGGTGAGCAGCTTTTTGAAAAGTAATGAAACATTACACATAAGAGAGAAAAATTATGGCGAATGCAAACGGACGTGACCTGAAATTCCAGACCAAAGCGCTGCATGCGGGTTATCAACCTGACCCGACCACGGGCGCACGGGCAGTGCCGATCTACCAGACAACTTCGTATCAATTCCGCGATACCGATCATGCAGCGGCTTTGTTCGCGCTGACGGAACCGGGCAACATCTACACGCGCATCATGAACCCGACCAACGGCGTATTTGAGGAACGCATCGCCGCGCTGGAAGGTGGCGTGGGTGCGCTGGCAACGGCCTCCGGCCAGTTCGCGGAGACTCTGACGGTCCTCAGCCTGTGCAATGCGGGTGATGAAATTATCGCCACCAGTGCACTGTATGGCGGCACCTATACCCTGCTGCTGCACAGCATGAAACGTCTGGGGATTACCACCCATTTCGTTGAAGGTGCTGATCCGCAGAAAATCGAGTCGCTGATTAACGACAAGACCAAGCTCATTTATCTGGAAACCATTGGCAACCCGAAGCTGGAAATCCCCGACTTTGAAGCCATCAGCGAGATTGCCCATGCGCATGGCGTGCCGGTGGTGACCGATAACACATTTGCCACGCCTTATCTGTTCCGTCCGTTTGAGCATGGTGTCGATATTGTCGTCCACTCCACCACCAAATGGATTGGCGGACACGGCCTGAGCATCGGCGGTGTGATCGTCGACAGCGGTAATTTCGACTGGAAAGGCAGCGGTCGTCACGATGGTATTGTCGAGCCGGAACCGGCTTATCATGACGCGGTGATTCATGATCTGGTGGGCAATCTGGCGTTTATCATCCGTGCGCGTGTGGTTGGCCTGCGTGATTTTGGCGGCAGTCAGGCACCGTTCAACAGC
Source organism: Aggregatilineales bacterium (assembly GCA_038258185.1). Taxonomy (GTDB): domain Bacteria; phylum Chloroflexota; class Anaerolineae; order Aggregatilineales; family Phototrophicaceae; genus JAIOHN01. Next base: position 3,915 of record JBBSQD010000082.1, read on the forward strand.
TTCCTGAATCTGATCGGCCTGGAAACGCTGTCGCTGCGTATGGATCGCCATGTATCCAATGCACTGGCCGTCGCCAAATATCTGGAAGAACATCCAGCCGTAACCTGGGTTAATTACCCCGGCCTGCCCAGCCATGCCAGCTATGAACGTGCGCAGAAATACATGCCCAAGGGCGCAGGCGCGGTGATTGGCTTTGGCATCAAGGGCGGACGTGAAGCCGGCAGCGCCTTCATTGATAATCTGAAGGTGTTCTCGCATCTGGCGAATGTCGGTGATGCGCGTTCACTGGCGATCCATCCCGCATCCACTACACACAGCCAGTTGAGCGGCGAGGAACAGGCGTTTAGCGGCGTGACCGATGATTATATCCGGTTGGCCGTGGGTATCGAAGACATTGACGACATCCTGTGGGATCTCGATCAGGCGTTGACGATTGCCCAGGGTAAATCGGTTCAGCCCGTTTCCTAAATTCAGGCGTTTTCGATTTTGATTTTACCGATGCCCCTTCTCACTTTGGGAGGGGGTCAGTTTATCAGTTAAGCAAGGATCATGGACGGCGATTTGCGACATTTGCTTCCCCGCAGACCTGTGCGAATGCGTGACCCTCAGTCAGTCGAAACGATAGATCGGCTGCACGTCACCTTTGACGAAACCCTGCATTTACACTCTGGCGGTAAGCTGGAAGGTTTCATGCTGGCCTATGAAACCTATGGGAAGCTCAATGACGATCACAGCAACGCCATTCTGATCTGCCATGCTCTGTCCGGTGATTCGCACGTGGCCGGTTATTACACCGATGACCCGGAGGAAAAACCGGGCTGGTGGGATGACGCGGTGGGGCCGGGCAAAATGTTTGATACCAGCCGCTTTTTTGTGATCTGCTCCAATGTGATCGGCGGCTGCCGCGGGAGCAGCGGGCCATCGTCCATCGCGCCGGATGGCAAGCCGTATGCGCTGCGCTTCCCGGTGGTGACTATTGGCGATATGGTCAAAGCTCAGGCGTGTCTGATGGATTACCTGGGTGTGAAGCAGTTGTTCGCGGTGGCGGGTGGCAGCATGGGCGGGATGCAGGCGCTGCAATGGGCGATTGATTATCCAGAACGCGTCAAGCATGTGCTGTTTATCGCCAGTACGCCGATCTCGTCCGCGCAGAATATCGCGTTTAACGAAATCGGACGGCAGGCTATCTACGCCGATCCAAGCTGGAATCACGGGAATTACTACGAGGGCAAACGCCCTGATGGTGGGCTGGCGGTGGCGCGGATGGTCGGTCATATCACCTATATGAGCGAGCAATCGTTAGAGGAAAAATTCGGACGGCGCCTGCAGGATCAGCCCGAACTGACCTACAGCTTTGACACCGATTTTGCGATTGAGAGTTACCTGCATTATCAGGGGTTTAAGTTTACCGAACGCTTTGATGCCAACAGTTATCTGTACATCACCAAGGCGCTGGATTATTACGATGCCAGTGAGGGTTTTGCCTCTATTGAGGAGGCGTTAAGCACCACACTGGCGGATTATCTGGTGATCAGTTTTTCGAGCGATTGGTTATACACACCGGGGCAGGCGTTATCGCTGGTGAAGCCGTTGCAGACCATCGAACGAGAGGTGGAATATCATCATGTTGAGGCGTCATTCGGGCATGATTCCTTTCTGGTCGAAGTGGAAACCATGACCGAGATTGTTGGGGGTTATCTGACGCGCAAGTGGCAGGAAGAAGACCGTTCTGAGTCTCGGGCAATGGACACTGATTAAAACAGTCAGCGTTTATTGCCCGGCACTCAGCCGTGAAAATGTTCATAACAGACCGCTGTGACGGTCTTCGTTAAATGAGGAGAAGCAACACCTATGGCAAGCATTAAAATCCCTACCCCTTTGCGGGCGTATACCAGCAATCAGGCGCAGGTCACTGTGAGTGGAGAGACGGTTGGGGCAGCACTGGACAGCCTGACCACACAGTATCCTGAACTGCGGCAGCACCTGTATGAAGGCGACACGCTGCGCAACTTCGTCAACGTGTTTCTGGGTGATGAAGATGTGCGTTTCCTCGATGGGCTGGAGACGGAAATCGACGCGGACGATAATCTGCGCATTATCCCCAGCATCGCGGGTGGTCGCTAGGCTCACGTCAGTATGATTCGCCGCGCTATCGCCGCCGATGCAGTCGGTATCGCCCAGGTGCATATTTCCAGTTGGCGCAGCAGCTACACCGGCATCATCCCGGATAGTTATCTCGATGCGCTTGATGTCGATGACCGCGAAAAAGTCTGGCAGCAGCGGCTGGAAGACACGGCCCATAAACCGGCGATTTTCGTGGCGGAAGCCGAACCGGGCAAAATAGTCGGGTTTGCCGCTGTGGGGCCAGAGATGGATGACACACCGGGCTTTGATGCTGAAGTCTATGCCCTTTACCTGCATCAGTCCGCCCAGCGTCAGGGAATCGGACGCGAGTTGTTCAGCACCTGTGCGCGTCACGCCGCACATGCGGGTTACCAGTCCCTGCTGGTGTGGGCGCTGGTACAAAATAACCCCGCCCGCGCCTTTTATGAAATGATGGGTGGGCGGATCGTGTCGGAAAAGATGATCAACATCGGCGAGACAGAACTGCTGGAAGTCAGCTATGGCTGGCCGGATATACACACATTGTTCTCTGATTAGTTTTGGTAGGGGCAGATCAGCATGGAAGCAAGTCAGAAAGTTGACCAGAATCGACTTAAAACCGGCCAGGCGCTCACGATTATTCTGTTAATCATCGCCTTTGTGATTCAATCGTGGGTGTTGGTGGCGTTTGTGGGCATCGCGCAGTTACTGGGGGGGTTAGACTCCTCATTCGCACCCTACCGGCTTTTCTACCAGCGAATCGCAAAACCCAGCGGACTCGTCAAACCGAATATTCAGCTTGATAACCCGGAGCCACACCGCTTTTCGATGCTGGTAGGGGCGATCTTCAACGGCGCGGCCACGCTGGCGTTACTCAGTGGTGCGGATGCCATTGCTTGGGTGCTGGTCGGGATTGTCGTCGTGCTGGCAAATATGAATTTCTGGTTGAATTTCTGCCTGGGCTGCTGGATGTATTACCAGTTGAACCGGCTGGGTGTTCCCGGCTTTAGTCAGGCGAGATCGTGATGATTGAACGATTGGCGATAGTGGGTGTGGTGTCACTGGTTGGGTTTATTCTGTATCAGGTGTATATGCGCCGCCAGCTTCAGAAGGCAGGACAGAGTATCGCGGTGGACCCGTTGCTGAGTGATTTTAAGCCGGGAATCCCGACGATTGTATATTTCACGACCCCCATGTGTGCCCCCTGTCGCCTGCAACAAACCCCGACTCTGCAAAGATTGCAGGAGGAAGTCGGGCTGGAAGGCCTGCGCGTGATCCGCGTGGATGCCACCGATGATCCGCAGGCAGCGGAGCGCTTGGGTGTTTTCTCAGTGCCGACCACGTTTGTACTGGATCGCGAAGGAAAACCACGGTCTGTGTATAACGGTCTTGTGGACGGTAAGACGTTAAAACAACAAATACAGGTGTAAAAGGATAGAGTGATGCAAGCATTGGTGAATGAACTCGGTGATTTAACAAACGAGGAAGTCAAGCGTTACAGCCGCCACGTGATTATGCCGGAAGTTGGGCTGGAAGGTCAGCGTAAGCTGAAGGCCAGCAGTGTACTATTAATCGGCACGGGTGGGCTGGGCAGCCCGCTGGCGTTGTATCTGGCGGCAGCTGGTGTAGGCCGCATCGGCTTGGTTGATTACGATATTGTGGATGAGAGCAATCTGCAACGGCAGATTATCCACGGCCAGAGCACGATTGGTAAATCCAAGCTGGATAGCGCTGAAATACGCATGCACGATCTGAATCCGTTTACGCGGGTGGATAAATATAATGTGCCGCTGACCTCGGAAAATGCGCTGGAATTATTCGAGCCGTATGACGTGATTATCGACGGGACGGATAATTTCCCGACCCGTTATCTGGTGAATGATGCCTGTGTAAAACTGGGCAAACCGAATGTGTATGGCAGCATTTTCCGCTTTGAGGGTCAGTTGAGTGTTTTCCATGCTGAGGAAGGGCCGTGCTATCGCTGCATGTTCCCGTCCCCGCCCCCTCCCGGGCTGGTGCCAAGCTGCGCCGAAGGTGGCGTGTTAGGCATTCTGCCGGGGACGATTGGCACGCTGCAGGCGACAGAAGGCATTAAGCTGCTGCTGGGAATCGGTGAGCCGATGATTGGCCGTATGCTGCTGTATGATGCGCTGGAAATGTCGTTTACAACGATCAAGATTCGTAAAGACCCCAACTGCCCGGTGTGCAGTATTCCCAAAGAAGATGTCGAATTGATCGACTACGAACAGTTCTGCGGTATGCCTGCGCATGACAAGAGCGAGTTCGGCAAACAGAATGGCTCACAGGAAAAGGCGAATATGGACGAAATTACCGTTACAGAACTGAAGTCACGCCTGGATGCGGGTGAAGACCTGCTCATTCTGGATGTCCGTAACCCGATTGAATGGGATATCTCCGCGCTGGACGGTACACTGCGCATCCCCAAGCCGGATATCGAAGCCGCGCTGAATGATGTGCTGGCCGGACGCAAGCCGCGTGAGGCGACTGTGCTGGCAGAAATCCCGACTGACCGTGAGATTATTGTTCACTGCCGTTCCGGTGTGCGCAGTGCGGATTCTATCGGTTTCCTGCGCAAAGCCGGTTATGAGAACAAGCTGGTGAATCTCAAGGGTGGTATTCTGGCCTGGGCTGATGAGATCGACCCGGAAATGGCGACTTACTAAGCCAAAACCGACAGTGTAACTCCACACCGGCTGATGAACAATCAGCCGGTGTGTTCTGAGCCAAAAACGAAAAAAGTAAATATTCAGTGTTATGAAGAAACTGTAAGCCGCTTGCCATTGCCACATCATCACAAGGCGTGTAATCTTAAACTATTACAGAAAGTTTACGAACCAGGTTAAGAATGTTCGTAGAATCATCTTATAGGCTGGTAAGAGACTGGGAGATTATTTTGCCTGTTTTGCTGTTAGCCCAGGGGGACCCGCAAGCCAAAGATCTGCTGCGACGGGCGCTTGAAGCCCGTTATGGTGTATCCCCACAAGCGATTGATAATCTGGAACTGGATTTAAAAGGCCGGGCACGTGCTAAAGTCGGCCCGATTACGACGTGGGTCCCGGTCGATATCGTCGCTTATTTTCGCTTTCCTAACGCCTCCCGCTGGGATTTTGCCGTAAAACCGGCAGGGGTCACGGTGCAGCGTGGGATTGAAGCGTTTGATGGCAGCACCTATCGCTATCAGCGTGGCGGTGGCGCAGCAAAGATCAGTGATAATCTGGATGTGGTGAATTCTCTTCAGCGCCGCCTGTGGGCGATTGCCGCGCTGGTGTTAAGCCCATTGGGTGAGCATTTCGTCAAACTGACGTACATTGACGATCATAGTTTTGAAGCGCAAAATACCCAGTTTCAGGATAGCGTGCGGCTGTATGTGCGCGATGATCAAACGCTGGAACGGGTGGAAGTCAAATGCCTGAACCCGGATCTTCACAAAGAGCAGATGTTCAGTCTGCGGCTTTCCGAGGATCAGGAACCGGTGAATGATATTATGATGCCCTGCAAAATCAGCGCCTTCTGGGACGACACCCCCTATTTTGAGGTCAAGCCGACGCGCGTGGAAAACAGCACCACGATTGCGGACTCCATATTTTCGCTCATGGGCTAAAGCGAAAATCAGGTATAACGCTCTGGCATCGGCTCTTCGCGTACTTCGTAAACTGAAAATCCACGTTTAATATAATTTTCCAGCGCAAACGGTGCGTCCAGATTGCAGGTATGCACCCAGATGCGGGCAGCGCCGTCACTCCATGCCTGCGCGACTCCCCAACTCAGCAGATGCCTGCCCAGACCGCGCCCAATGAAAGGCGGACGCAGGCCAAAATAAGCCACTTCCGTCACATCCCCATCGCGCACCAGCTCGACATAACCCGCTGGCACCCCTTCGACATACAGCACATCCACCGTCGTATTGGCACGAGATAAGGCGCGTTGCAGCTCTTTTTCCGACATGAGCAAACGGTCACGCCAGCGCCATTGCGCGCCGATGGCACTGTAGAGAAAGCGATAAAATTCGATGTCGGCAGTTTCCATACGCATGATGGTAAAACTATGATCGTCATCGAGATAACCGGGGCGAAAAGCGCTGCGCCGGGTCATTTCCAGATAAGTGGTGATTAATTTGTCGGGCAGGGTTATTTCTGGTGTGGCATTATTCATTGTTTATGACTCCTTTACAGTCAATTTTGCGTTACGCGGCGCAGGAGTGGCATGGTATAATTTTATGAAAATAGCCTAAACTTTAACGTACAATTAGCACGAGAATCCCCTCTAAACGGGGTTCAAAAGGAAACACAATGGATTTTGCATTGAATGACGAACAGAAGCAAGCCCAGAAGATGGTGCGCGATTTTGCCCTTAAGGAAGTGATTCCCACCATTGGCGAATGGGATCGCAAGCAGGAAATGAATCCGGAAATTCTACCCCGTATGGGCGAATTGGGCATTCTGGGCATTAGTATCCCGGTGCGCTACGGTGGCCAGGGTTTTGACTACATCACCCTGGGACTGGTGTGCGAGGAACTGGAACGGGCAGATACGACCCTGCGCGTGATTATGTCGGTGCACATGGGTCTGAACAGCATGGCGCTGCTGCAATGGGGCACAGAAGAGCAGAAACAAAAATTCCTGGCGCCGCAGGCACGGGGCGAAAAATATGCCGCCTTCTGCCTGACTGAACCCGGCGCAGGCAGTGACGTGGCGGCAATGACCTCCACCGCCAAGCGTGATGGGGATAAATATATTCTTAATGGCGAAAAAATGTGGATTAGTCTGGCGACGAAAGCGCATCATTTTCTGGTGGTCGCCAAGACCGATCCGGAAGCCGGTCATCGTGGCATGAGCGCGTTTATCCTCACCAGCGATATGCCGGGGGTAACGACTGGCGATATTCACGGCAAGCTGGGCGTGCGTGCCGGGTCAACGGGCTGGGTGGCGATGGAAAATGTCGAAGTACCCGTGGCGAACCGCCTGGGTGAAGAAGGTGAAGGCTTCAAGATCGCCATGTCATGTCTCGATAACGGGCGCTATACCGTCGCCTCTGGCGCAACCGGTTTGATCCGCGCCTGTCTGGAAGACAGCCTGAAATACGCTCATGAGCGCGAAACTTTTGGCCAGCCTATCGGCCAGCACCAGCTGATTAAGCAGAAACTGGCTTACATGCAGCAGTGGTACGACAATGCCTCGCTGCTGTGCTGGAAAGTCGGCTGGATGAAAAATGAAGGCATGCGCAACACGCGCGAAACCAGCATGGCGAAATGGTACGCGACCGATCACAGCGTACAGGCCGGGCTGGAAGCGGTGCAGTTGCATGGTGCCTATGGCTTCAGCGATGAATATTCAGTGGAGCGTTATCTGCGCAACAGCAAGGGCGCGGTCATCTATGAAGGCACCAGCGAAATCCACCAGTTGATGCAGGCGGATTATGCGTTAGGCTACCGTGATGATAGGCCGCTGCGCTGTGAATTGCCGGCCTATGATGCGGAATTCTGGCAATCCGAGACAGAGATGGCCGCCGGAGATTAAGCGAAACCCCAACCCAGAGCCGCAGATTTATGCGGCTCTTTTTGGAACGTTCAAAAGTTCAGAAAACACAGCCAGAAGATACGAGTCAGAATGAGACTGATGAGGAATAAACCTTTTCTGCTGGTTGCGCTTATGAAAACGAGGCCATAAATTTATGTCAGCCATTGATCAGTATTTTTTCACCTGCATTGCCATCATTGATCTCCCTCTAACTTACCTTCCTCTGGCCGAAGATGAAGATTTCGACTGGATGTATGTGGCCGTCTATCGACTTGAGCAGGATATACCTGAAGATGAAGATGAATTCCAGGGCAAAACGGGTGATATTCTTGTAGGGGGTGGTAGCGGTGAAGCGGCTGCCATGCGTATTCTGATGCCTGAAGCAATCGTAGAAACAACAGATTTTGATCGTTTTTATGATGACGAAGAATATTCCAACCGACTTGATGGAGTGACGTATCCGGGTTTGTATGATATCTATCAATTCTTTTGGGACCCGGAAGACGGTTATAAGTTGGGCTCAGGATATGTGACACTGGGCTGGGACCCGGATGGTTTAAATCTGGGACTCTGGCTAACGCAACACATCGTCAGCTTTGTGCTGAAGCATTATCCCCAGGATTATGCGCACCTCAAAGGCGATGATGAGCTGGATTATCTGTAATACCCTCAGCGCAGAAGATGACAGAATCTGGAACTGGCGCAAATACCGAGAAAATACTCCTCCTGCTCCGCAAACGGATGCAGACGGAAAACCAAGACGTATTTACAGACCGCTGGAAAAGCATCGGCCTAGACACCTTGATGAAGCATCACCCTCAGAAGATGATTGAAGCTGCTAGTCGAGCAGCTAATGAACACCTTAAAATGACGATTGGCATATTGGGTATAATGAGAGGAATGCATATCTGGCATTCCTCTTTTCATTTGATTTGGAGTGGGTGTGAAAATTGTCTTTTTTGGGGATAGCCTGACTCAGGGCACACTCGGTGTGGATTATGTGGATAAAGTGGCGCACATGCTGCGCGGACATCACTTTATCAATTCGGGCGTCAATGGCGATACCAGCCTCAATCTGTACCGGCGTGTCGAGCCAGATGTGCTGGCGCATCAGCCGGACGGTGTGCTGATTTTGATCGGTATCAATGATGCGCTGTCGTATGTCGAGCCCGGTTATCGTCCATATATTCGGCTGGTGAAGCGCATTGCAGGCGGGCAGATTTCGCCCATTTCATTTCGGGAAAATATGCGCGCGCTGATTACGCGCCTGCTGGCCGATCAGGTGCAGACGTGGGTGGTTTTGCCGCCTATTGAGAGTCGTCCGCTGGCAGTTGAGACATTACGCCAGATGAATGCTTCGGCGACGGAAGTCTGCCGCGAATTTGACATCCCCGTTTTAAATCTAATGAACCGCCTGACTCCGACACGGGTGCCGGAACGTCCGCCGCTTTCGTTGCTGAAGGCGGCTGTGGTCAATTGGCGGCGCTCAGGTGCCTCTGCGGATGCGTATGAACGCTTACGCGTGGCTGGCGGTTATGCCTATAGCTTTGATGGCGTGCACCTGACTGAAAAAGGGGCGCAGGTGTTTGCCGAGGAAATCACGCGCTTTTTGCGCAATCACGGAGTCTCTGGATGAAAATTGTCTTTCTGGGTAACAGCCTTACATGGGGCGGTTATGGCGCGGATTTTGTCGCTGAGGTGGCGCGGCTTCTTCCACAGCACGAAATTATCAATGCAGGCGAAGGCGGCAACACGATTATCAATCTGCGGTTGCGACTGGATGCTGTGCTGGAGCAGGAGCCGGATGGCATTTTTGTGATGGGCGGCGGCAATGATGCCATCTCTTATGTCCAACCGGAAACACGGCGTTATTATGAGCGTGTGCAAAAAGTCCCCGGCGGCATCGTCACACCGGAAGTATTTACGCAAACTTACCGCGACCTGCTGACGCATATCCAGGCCAATCATGTGCTGGCGTGGGTCGGGCTGGCGCCAATTGAGCATAACCCGGCAGTCGTGGCGGCCATGCAGGATTACAATATGCGCACTCGCGAAGTGGCCGGAGCGCTGGGAATTGATGTGCTGGATATCATGGCGCGTTTACCGGCGCCTGAAGCGGTGCCGGATCGTCCCCCACTCGACCAGGCGACCATCAATCTGATCGGCAAACATACGCGCGAGGGCTGGTCGGATTTTGAAGCGGCGCGTGAAGCCGGGGGGTATACCTTTACCTTTGACGGACTGCATCTGATGCCGGAAATGGGGCCACAGGTGGCAGAATGGATTGTCGATTTTCTGGCATTACCCTGATGACCCATGTGTTGCCGGAAGGCTACGGTACAATAACCTTAAACGGATCGAGACAGATGAGGAAATGTAATGTTTCGCGGTTTACTGAATAAGATTCCACAGTCCAAGGATGCGCTGCTGCGGCAGATCCGTGAAGGGGATAATGCCACTGCGCTGGAAGCGGTTGAGAGGCTGCGCGAAAAAGGTCATCTGACCGATGGCAGCCTGCAAGGGATTGAACTGCCGGGGGCGAACCTACAGAATGTCAAACTGGCAAAGGCGACCTTGCAGGGCAGCAACCTGCGCGAAGCGAATCTCATCGGCGCCTACTTGGGCGCGACATTTCTGGAAAAAGCCAATCTGGAAGCGGTGATTCTGCAGAAAGCCAACCTGTGCGATGTGCACCTGATCCACGCAAAACTGACCGGGGCGGATTTACGCGAAGTCCATATGGCCGCTGCCAATTTGCAGGGGGCTGACCTGGGCGGGGTGGATCTGAGACAGGCTAATATGTGGGGCGCGAATGTGCGCGGCGCATACCTGACCGGCGCGAATCTGCTGGGTGCCAATCTGGATCATGTGATCTTTGATGACCAGACCATTCTGCCGGACGGCACCTATTGGTCAGCCGAGGTGGATATTCAGCGTTTCTGTAACCCGCAACATCCACAGCTCTGGTCACGCTAAGCATCCATTAATCGAATCATGATTCGATTTACGCCGCCGCATCCGTTAAAATAGCAGTAATAGTATTCTTGTTTATTGAGGAGGTATACACCTTGCATGTGGTTGTATTTACCCGCAGCACACCAGACACCGCCGCTAAAGTAGAGGTCGGGTCTGATGGCAAAGTCACCTGGGGCGACGTAGCAACAGTGGTCAATCCCTGGGACGAATATTCGTTAGAAGAAGCGCTCTTACAGGCGAAAAGTAACAGCGGCAAGGCGACTGTAATCGCCATTGGCCCGGAGATGAATAACGAAGCCCTGAAGCACAGTCTGGCGATGGGCATGGATGAGGCGATCCGCGTGTGGGACAGCGCTCTGGAAAACAGCGATAGTCTCGCTTATGCCACCAGCGCCGCCGCCGCCGTCCAGAAACTGGGCGATGTGGATCTGGTGATCTTCGGCAAAGAGAGTGTCGATGTGGGCACCGACCAGCATAATTACCAGACAGCGCGTAAACTGGGCTGGCCGATGCTGAGTTACGTCTCCAGAATTCTGGAAGTGGATTACGCTGCCAAAACTATCAAAGTCGAGCGTTTGCTGGAACAGGGCAAGCAGATCGTCACCAGCAAGCTACCGGCTGTCATCAGTGTGATGAAAGACATCAACGAGCCGCGTTATCCGTCGTTTATCGGCATCCGTAAAGCGTCAAAGGCCACGATCCCGGAATGGTCACTGGCTGATCTGGGAATTGATGCGCCACAATCGAAAACCCACGTGGCCGCTCTGACTAATCCGCCGAGCCGTGACGTGCAGGTGGAGATGATCGAAGGGACGCCAGAGGAACAGGCCGCCAAACTGGTGGAGCGTCTGTTAGAGGAGAAAGTGTTATGAGTGCGGTTTATGTCTGGATCGAAACCTTCAAAGGTGCAGCCCTGTCAAGCAGTTGGGAAGCGCTGGGTGCTGGTCGCATTTTGGCCGACCAGTTAAGTGTGCCGCTGACCGCGCTCATTTTTGGCGAGAATGCCAGTTCACTGGCCGCTCAAGCCGCTCAACATGGCGCGGATGCGCAGATCGTGTGTGAGAATGCCACGCTCAATGGCTTTCGGTTGGAGCCGTACGCCGCGCTGTTGAGTCATCTGGTGAGCAGTAACCAGCCGAAATTTGTGCTGGCCGTGGGCAGCAGTCGTGGCCGTGAATTATTAGCCGCGTCCGCCGCCGATATCGATTCTGGCCTGTTAACCGAGGTCACTGATTTTACACTTCAGGATGATGGCGCGATCAAAGTCACGCGTCCGATCTATGCCGGTAAAGTTGTCAGCGAAGTGGTAGGAAGTGCGGACTCAGCGCAATACCTGGCGCTGCGGGGCCGCGCCTTTAAGCCGGTTGAAGTCAACGCCAGTGCCGACGCAAATGCGACTACGGTTGACGCGGTGTTGAAAGAAGACGACATCGCTACCAAGATCGAAACGTTTGAGGAAGAAGTCGGCACCGTGAACCTGACCGACGCGGCCATTATCGTATCGGGCGGACGCGGTCTGGCAAATAATCCCAAAGACGCGCCAGCCGGTAGTGGTGATGCGGCTGTCTGGAAAGCTCAGGATGGTTTTGAAAACGTGCTTACGCCGCTGGCGGATGCGCTGGGGGCCGCAGTCGGCGCCAGCCGTGCAGCAGTCGATGCGGGTTACATCCCTTACGCGCATCAGGTGGGGCAAACCGGTAAAGTCGTCAGCCCTGATCTGTATATCGCCTGTGCCATTTCCGGCGCGATTCAGCATCAGGCCGGGATGCGCACCAGCAAGATTATCGTGGCGATCAATAAAGACGCTGAAGCACCCATTTTCAAGCTGGCGCGTTATGGGCTTGTCGGTGACCTGTACAAGATCGTACCGGCCTTAACCGCTGCTTTGAAGGCAAAACTGGGTAATTAATAGAAACGTAGAGTTTGTTTCGGTTAGAAGTAGGTTCGATATGGGTTAGTATGTAATAAAAAACTTATAAAGCCTACTGACAAAATCCGAAAGTTAGCTAATAATTGTAGATATGTTAAAAGAGTATGAACAGTCTACAGCTAAGATGCAGTTAACCGACGCAATTTACATTGAAGACGACGATCAGGAAGCGCTTCTCATGCAGATCGGGATGCGGCGCCGGGGAGTCAATATCCTACATGTGCCTTATATCACGGTGGATACACTGGATGAGCTGAGCCAACCGCCCTATGATCAAGCCGTCGCTGTCATTTTTGACGAAATGCTGGTCGGCGAAAGTGGTGTGAAGCTGGCGAATGCGTTACGTGCCAATGGCGACCAACGCCTGATTTTCCTGTTAACCGCTGGCGATAATCCTGATCCGCGTTTGCTGACGACGCAGTCGATTCTCTTCCGGCGTAAACCCGCCAATCTGGAAGAGTTGGCCAACACCATCCTCAAACTGGGCCGGCTGTAACCGAGGGCATCCGCAGTCTTCTGTTTGCCAGTCACCCAAAAGAGATACACACTCAGGTGTATCTCTTTTCTTTCTATTGGAATATTTATATAACTTCAGCCCTGCTCTCTATACACAATGCTCAGAATTTGTTAAAATGGTAGTATCACCCTGGGGGTGACATGGCTTCGACAGGGGAGGCTGATTACGTGTGGCAGGCCGCGGCGCCCGCAGCCGCGATAACAACGGGCAAGGCAATTAAATGCCAATACAAACAACAACTACGCTCTCGCTGCGGCTTAATTAGCTCAGTGTGAGTAGCTAGCCTTGCGAGGCTAGCCGTTCGCCCCAATCGTATCCGTCCGGTTGGATAGGTGAACGTCATCAATGGCGGAGTGCAGTTCCGCTCACGCCGATAAGGCGGAACCTAAGAGACATCGGCTAGTTAGCAGCGTACCGCGTTCACTGGGGCTCCTGCTGGCGAATGTCAACAGTGGACTAAGCTTGTAGAAGCATGTAGTTGAATCTTTTGGACAGCGGTTCGACTCCGCTCACCTCCAACATATTCAGACAAAAACCAGCCTCAATGTGCTGGTTTTTGTTTTATAGAGAGCAAGCATTAACCATCAGAACAGGCGGGGTTCAGGTATAGTGAAATAATAACCTGCATGTTGTTTTGTCTTGTCATTGTGCAGGTCTTTGCTAAACTGAAAGACTTGATGTAAGGGTTGGAGTCGTTTCTATTGATTAAATATGGCCTGACAATTACGCTGGCGGCGCTGATTTTCGTACTGGGTGCCTGTGCCAGACAAAATGAAGTTGAACTGAGTCTTGTATCGACCAATGTCGTACTGCGGACGGAGATCGCCCAGGTGCGCGAAACGGCCACTGTCGATGCAGATCGTTTGCAGATCACTCTGGAATATGTCGGCACACTGGTTTCACAGACGGATCAGCAGGGTGGACAATTGCGCGCAACCCTCATTTCGCGCGGGACAGAGCCGTCTGTTCTGGAAGGAATGGATGCGAACCTGATTACCCCTCTGCCGACGATTGACGCGGGTGTGGGTCAGGAAGGCGGCATCGTCATCAGCACGCCGGTGCAGGATGCCGCGGCGAATAATGGCGCTAACCCGAATGTGACGCCCTTCAGCGCGACTGAAGAAGCCGTCAGCGCGGCACCGGCACTCACCAATATTGTGATGGCAAGCGGGGTCAACAATAATGACTGTGCGCAAAGTGTCGTGACGACCTTCACGGTCAATGACGCGGAGATTTATGTCGTGGCTACTGCGGAAAACATCGAACCCGGCATGACGATTACCGCCCGTTATCAGATCGGCGGCAATGAGGTTGTCCACGACTTTACGCCGGATTTCAGCATTAACGGCAATTGCATATGGTTCTATACTGACCAGACCGAAACCGAATTTACCCCCGGCAACTGGAATGTCCAGCTCGACATCGACGGTCAGCCAGCCGGCCAGCCAGTCCCCTTCAGCATCAGCGGTGAATAAGCGCAACCCGCATTACCCTTCATACGTAAAGTAATTGTGGGGCACTTTCCCTCACCCCCGGCCCCTGTGCGCAGCCTGCCTATGGTGCTCCCATCGCTTCGCAGGGAGAGGGGAGCAGGATTTTTCAAGTCCCCTGTAGGATGAGAGATACTCTACGGATTCTGGCGTAATGGATATAGGTAAATTATGAGCATCGACGTACATACACTCAACAATGATGTGATTCACATTCAATTCCGGCGTGGCTGGCATTGGGATGATCTGCGGGCGGCGATTATGCAGGCGGACGCGCACATTGTGGACAAGCCGCATGCGGTTCACCTGATTATTGATCTGCGTGAGGCGGGTGGCATCCCGCGTGATTTTATGCAGATTGCGGGTGAATTATTTGCACAGGGCGAGGCGCGTCCCAACGAGGGGCTTAAAGTGGTGCTGGGTGCCGGGGCGCTGATGCGCGCGGCCTACAGCGGTCTGCGCCGGGTGTACGCCCTGCACGACCGGCCTATCCTGTTTGCCAATGATCTGGCCGATGCGCAGCGGATGATCGCGGCTGCTGTTGCAGGGAAACCGGAATAGCGTGGTCACTGACAATCGCAATAACTTGTTGAAGACCTTTTCTATAAACGAATAGGGGGAATTTAGGCGAGTAGGTAAATAATGCCGCGAATGTTACTCAATCTGTATGGCAGGAGTTAATGGTAAAGCATAACACATACGTAGAATCTATAAAGGAGTAATTGATATGAAAGATGACGATTTAAATGATAATTTGGATTCGCAGATTTCCTTAATTGACAAGAAAAAAGTGCCGAAAGAACTACACGAATTGATTCCGCAAGCGCAAAAATGGGGTATATGTGAAGATGGTGTGCGTTTCATAGCTCTTAGGAAAGCTTCTGATAAGGATCTTTCAGATTTGATAAAAATTAACTTGAATTACGGTAATCTCCTAGATGTTTGGCTTGCAGGACCTGAGGCATATGAAGACAACTTCTCAGAAGAATATATTACATTTACAGTACTCCGCATGGCTTCAGATGAGGCTGTCATTGTGCTAGAAAAACGTAAGAGTTATTAGTCTTAGTACATACATTGTAAGCTTTTTCACGCGAAAGCGGTTTTAGATTTCCATTACATAGTGACTGAATCTGCCGTGTATTTGCTGGCCTTTCACCGTGATTGACGTGGCTGTTGCGTGTCACAGTTAGGCACAATCGGATGTTATGGATTTATCGCATCTACTCTTGCAGAAAAACCAGAGTAACCAAGTTAATGGGTCAACAGGGCAAGTATGTACCGTTTAATGTTCAGAGTTCACAACTTTACTAAAAGGACAGTTATGAACAGTTCAAAATTATGGCTATCATTCTTTTTAAGTATATTATTACATTTATTTTTAATATTATATTTTACAACAGCTCCTGACATAGTATTACTTTTTTCAATTGGCTTTGCTTTACAGTATGTATTTATGTTGATGCTATCCTTTGGGATAATTATTAAAGCATCTGATTTTAACTCGGTAACACAATTATCTGATGCTATTAACCAATTTTCCTTAATTGTATTTAAATATATTGGATTAACTTTTGGTATTTACATTCTATCAAGAGTGATTCAGTTACTTTATCCTAATATAGGAGATACTCTAGCTACAATTTCAATTTTTATAATTGGTATTGTTTTAGTATTTTTTATTCCGAGCTTATCCGTATTAAGTATTAAAGCAATTTATCTTGGAATACGTCATAAATAAGGAAATAATGTGTGCGAGAACTTTGATCTCAACACATTCATAAAAAATTCTGGGGCAACAGTCGCATGGTGTAATCACGTTATTGAGATGTCGCGCACTCACCAAGCTCTATGGGAAACGATTTCAGACCAGTCGGAATATCTCAAAAGCTTCAGCAGCAGGCAGATTGCTGAATTTTCGGAAGCAGAGAGAAGTGAATTAGCCAATAAAGTATTTGAGGCTCGGTTGGAATTACTTTCTCGAAAATCTATTATAGCCGACGAGAGTAGTCTGGCCGCAAGTTTACGTTCCGGAGAACTTCTGGCATTTTTCCCCACAGAGACATTCAATGATGGGACAGCGGAAGTCGTTACAGGTGGCTATTTCAATTATTTTAATTGGCCACCTTTCAGTACATGGGTTTACTATGTTGGCGAGAAGACTATAAGTCAGCCTCAAATACCACATCTGATATGTTGGATACCACCGGAATTTGTCGATCTGGCTTCCGATGGGATTGATCTCAGCCCTGATCTGAGTTTAGTGCGGCTGACTTCAGCAGATTTGGATACTTGTTACAAGCCAATGTTAGTTCAAGCAGGGCTTCTATAAAACTGAAAACCTATCGAAATTTGACACCGTGGGGGAGGCGCATACCTTCGCGGTAGGTATGGGTCAGTGGGTGGTGCATACTTCCTGATTCAGGCCTTAAAAACCGAGGAATAAAAATAGATTACCGAGATCTAGGCTGGGTTCTTCAACTGTGACACAATTAAAATAAACATAGTGAAGATACAATAAGGAGCATTTTATATGTCAAATACAAGAAAAGAAGCATTTGTTCGTGTGCTTTGTTCACTGTATGATCAATTTTATGATGATGCATTCGACGTTGAAACTTATAGTGCTGAAGTTATGAGCGCTTTGTTTGAAGGCTCAGGAGATTTCCCTGAAAGTCGAAGATGTTTCGAACTAATTGAATTTGGAAGCGATACAGCCAATATTGATGCAGACAGCCTGCAATACGGTTTCAAGCTGAAGGGTCAGCCTTACACATATCTCTCAACTCTTCTTAGTTGTCTTGAGCGGATCCCAGTGCCGGAGCATGTTAGCGTTCAAGATTATTTTCCTGATATGACGCAGGAGGAGTGGGAAGCAGCGATGTTCATGTGCAGCAGAACTTTAAGCGCATTTGATCGTATAAAACCAAAAAATCCGGGAAATAGCATTCAACAATCGTAATGTGATCTCACCGTCGTGGATGCGCACGCCTTCGCAGTTACGCCCAGATGGTGCATCTTATCGCATCTACTCTTGCAGGAAAACCAGAATAGCCAGCGTACCCAGATGCAGCAGAGATTTGCTGACCAGCGCGACCGGGGTTTCCAGTGGGAGATGCTGGCGGTCAATGTAGGTGCCGTTGCGCGAACTGAGGTCGGTGATGGTATAGCCCTTGCCATTGCGCGAAATCATGGCATGCTGGCGCGAAATCCCGTTCTCCGCGATGTTAAACCGCGACAGGTCGAGATCAGGCCGCATGCCGGTTTCCTTGTCATACCAGCCGATAAACACCTTCTCCTTGGACATATCAATGATGAGCTTTTCCTCAAAGTCCGGCAGGAAGAACACAAGCTGATTTTCCTGAATCAGCCCCTTCATTGCCAGACTCAAGCCCTGCGCCTGATGCCGCAACCGCGCCACTTCAAATTCGTCTTCGTCCACTTCGACCTGCGACGTGTTGACCGGCAAGGTCGGCGCCGGAAGGTAACGGAGCAGACTTTGCAACTGGTCATCAAACAGCGCATCTTCCAGAAAGTCGATATATTGCAGATGCCGGATGAGCAGCGGCGGACGGCAATCCTGAATGCGAATCGGAATCAGCAGTTTGCTGGTGGTCTTAAATTCGCGCCACTCCACCGCCACATATTCGGACTTAATGGCTGCGTCGGACAACACCAGAATCATGACATCGACCTGGGCCAGCGCTTCTTCCACGACATCATCCCAGAATTTACCGGCAGGGATGTCGCGATGATCGACCCAGGTGTGATACCCATTACGGCGGAGTGTTGTCCGCAGCTTATTGACGAATACATCATCTTCGGAGCTATGGCTGATAAAGATCATAGTTGGTGAGTTAAACCTGAAATGCAATTAATGGTGTGAAATCTATTCTATTCTGGCACTATTCATACCGAAATCAAATAAATTATAACAGACTTATAACTTAAAAAGGCTTAAAAACTGACCATCACCACGTAATATCGACCGTTTTGCCTTTTTCAGCACTTTCGATGGCGCCAAACACCATCGCCAGACTCTTGATGTTATCAGTGCAGATGGTCTCCGGTTGGCGACCGATGCGCACACAGTCGATAAAGTCTGCGATCAAGCCGGCATGCGACCCGACTTTCGCATCGGCTGCAACTGCCGGAATTTCGACCTTTTCGGACGGACGGAAAAAGCCTTCATCACCGCTAATGACTTCTGCTTCCATCTGCTCATCCCCGAACCAGCGCACACTGCCTTTCTGGCCGATCACGCGCCAGTCACTTTCCCATGTCGTGCGCAATCCTTCGGCACACCAGCTGCCGCGGTAGGTATACACGAGGCCGTTGGACATCTCAAAAATGGCGACAGCAGAGGCATCATGGTCATACCACGAACCGGCTGGATTCCACTCTTTGCAGTAGACCGACACCGGGTCAGACCCGCTGATATACCGCGCCGCATCAAAGGTATGA
>JBBSQD010000083.1:0-22845 GCA_038258185.1 Aggregatilineales bacterium
TCGGTAGCAATGCAGCTTTTGCGGCTCCGCTAAACCAGGGTGGACAAGCTGGCTATCCATTATTGGATGAAGTGCAGAATTTACTGGATAATCATTTTCTTCGCCAGCAACCGGACGAAATCACGCGGGAATACGCTGCTATTCGTGGTATGATGGCTTCCCTGGAAGATCGCTATACGTTCTTTGTTGAACCACCTGTTGCTCAGAGCGAATCCGATGTGCTTGCCGGAACTTACGGGGGAATTGGTGTCCAGATTTATCGCAATGAGAATGGCGACTTTGTTCTTTACCCCTATCCGGATTCTCCGGCTGAAAAAGCAGGAGTCGAGGAGGGGGATATTCTGGTTGCCATTGATGGCGAAATGCTGGATACAGGCACGCAGCAGGATGTGGTCGATCAGAAGATGCGTGGTGAAGTCAAAGAGGGTAGTGGCGTTGAACTCGGCATTCTGAAAAATGCTGACGATGAAGTTCTCACAATGTTCATCGCGTTCGACGTGATTAATGTGCCATCGGTCATCTGGCGCGTGCTGACAGAAGATGAGGCGATCGGTTATGTGCAAATCCTGCGTTTCACAAGCCGTACCCCTCAGGAACTGAAAGACGCACTTGAGGCATTAACAGTGGAAAATATCGAGGCGCTGGTTCTGGATATGCGTAATAACAGCGGTGGCCTGCTCAAAGAGTCGATTGATGTCGCCAGCGAATTTCTGGAAAAGGATACGATTGTCCTGCGAGAAAAACGGCGCGGCTCTGAGGAATCTTTCCCATCCAGCGGTGATGGTCTGGCGATTGAAATCCCGATGGTTGTTCTGGTCAATCAGGGTACGGCCAGTGCTGCCGAGCTTGTTGCTGGCGCTATTCAGGACCAGGAGCGCGGTATTTTGATTGGGCAGACAACTTATGGCAAAGGTACTGTCCAGCAGATTTTCCGCCTTTCTGACGATTCATCCCTGCATATCACGTCGGCGGAATGGCTAACGCCAAATGGCAGCACTTTGGATGGTATTGGTTTGCAACCTGATATTGCTATGATTCCTGACCCCAATGGCCGCGATGTGGAATTGGGTGAGGCAATTCGAGAATTACAACAATTGAAATGAGGTAGGATAGATTATGGCTGATGGTATTAAAATCATTGCCAAAAACAGAAAAGCCTCGCATGAATATCTGCTTGAGGATAGGTTTGATGCGGGGTTGGTCTTAATGGGATCAGAGATTAAGTCTGTTCGCGCAAATCGAATCAGCCTGCGCGAGGGCTTTATCCAGGAACGCGCTAATGAACTATGGCTGATGAACGTCAATATTGCGCTTTATGAGCAGGCCAGCATTTTCGGGCATTCAGACCCATTGCGTCCCCGAAAGCTGCTGCTGCATAAGCGTGAAATTGCTGAAATTGTCAGCCGCATGCGTGAGCGTGGGTATACCGTTGTGCCGACGATGATTTACCTGCAAAGAGGCAAAGCTAAGATTGAAATCGCGTTGGCTAAAGGTAAGAAGCTGTATGATAAACGCGATTCAATTGCAAAACGCGACAGCGATCGCGATATCCAGCGGGCATTGAAAAACGATTACTAAGTCAGGTGTAAACCATGGACGGAAGCTGGCCGAGCTCTCTGCGTGAAACGAATAATCTTCCCGTAGACGAAAAAGAAGCGATTTATCGCACGCTGCTCCCGGAATGGTTGTTTATCGATTATGGCATTGACCGCGACACATTGAGCGTCGATGGACATCGGGTGGTTACTTTCCGATGTCCATCAGGCAGCCGTGCGCTCGAAATTTCAGTTCGGCGCTATGCAACTGACCTTGACCCCACGCTCTATCTGAATATGGCCGACACATTTAATAATCAACTGCTGGTTTTGCTGGTTGTAGTTAATGATCCAGCCAGCCTGCGTTACCACACTGATGTGGATCGACATGGAAATCCTACGCAGCTCGGCACGCTTGGCCGCAACCTGATTGCAGAAGAAGCTGCGATGAAGGCCGGATTGGCACCGGGGCAGATCAGCAAGGGTCTAAGGGTATTTCGCGAGCTTGTTCCTCAGTTCGAAACCTTTGTGCGCAATTTGGGGCACGATATGTTTTTGATTGAGCCATTGGCTTACCATAACGCGATTATTTTTGAACGTTATGGATTTAACTACATGCGTGGGCGACAGGAAATGACGCGCATTCATACGGAGTTTCAACCCGGCGGCACTTTAAATGCGAAATTAAGCGAGGATAAAATCTTTCGTCCCTTGGATGCCTGGAAAACGGTTCGAGGGCGTTCCTGGGCTATTCATGATGGCATTCTGGGTTATCCCTATACTGGTTTCCAGATGTATAAGCGCATCGGCCAACATGCTGGCGTCAATACTTTCCCGGATTCTCAATGGTAGAAACCCGACCATTTATCAGCCAGGAAAGTGTAAAAGGGGCCCTCGACCATCTTTTATACAGTTCATCCACTCCTGAACCAAGCCCCTTAACCCATCTGCTGGTGGTTGATTATTTTCTCTCTAATCCGGATTTTCCCCGAACTTCTTTAGATCGTGATGTCGCCATTAAACACATTTTAGCGGAGATTATCCGCGATGAGTTATTTGAGCAGCGCACTCATTTAGGCCGGGAAAATCCGGCAAATTTGGAAACGCTCGATGAAGCAGCGCAATACATCCGCGAAGATGCGATTGACCAAAACCCTGAGTTAATCGGCTGGAGTTTGCTGTTTTATCGCTATATTCGTGTTGAATTGAACATTTCAACGGAATTATATGGGCGTATTGGTTTTGTCGAACAACGCAGCCTGCGACGCTATCAGCTTCATAGCACTAAACGCCTGACCGAAAAATTAATCCAGCGCGAGTGGGAAGTAAGGCATTTTTATCGCCAGATGCGCTTACAAATCGCCTTGCCTTCGATTACACCGCTTACGTTGTTTGGCCGAGATGCTGTTTTTGAAGTCATGAATACACTTTTTCACGAAAAAGCACTTCATCATTTTCAAATTACCGGCATTGCTGGCATCGGCAAAAGCGTCTTTATCCAGGAATTCGTGCGAATGCACATTGAAGCGCAACTGATGGATGAAATTGTCTGGATAAACAGACCTAAATCTGTCCAGTTTATCCGCTATCAACTTATTGAGACGTTATCCGCTGATCAGACCCCCTTTGATTTGCGTCAGTATAGCCTCCTGAACAGACTTTATGTCATCCTGGATGATGCTGATTTACTTGATCCGATTGCTTTGCAAGAATTGTTACTGGATTTGAGTGGCGCCTGTGTCATTATGACCGCCCAGCAGCCAAATTTGATAAATTCGCCAGTGCATCATGTGGGATTGAGTGAGCTTACCGATAAAGCTGCTATCGAAATGATCCGATCCCTGGCGGATGCGCAACATGATATTACCGATAATTATGCGGCGTATATCTGGCAATCTCTGGGTGGTAATCCGTTGGTGATTAAGCTTGCTATCAGTCATCTCAGTCTGAGACATCCCGATTTTTTAGATGTTTCATCTTTAGATCACGTTTTCGACAAAACATTTGCTCTCATGCCGGATTCTTTAAGGACAGCCTGGATTATTTGTGTATTGTACCCACCGGGAGATATTGATATCTCCCAAATCGTCGCACTTTGGCCTGATTTTATTCAATATTCCACTATTGATACCCTCTTAAAACGCAAATTACTTGAGGAGGGCCATAACGCCACTTCCTGCCGAATGGTGTGGTCAGCGCGGCACTACCTCGAAAACTCCGCCAAGCACCGAGATGTGATTGATACGGTGATTAACCGCGCACTCGATTATCTTTCGGGCAAGGATTCATTTGCGGAGAATCATGCTTATGAATTAATGGAGCATATTCTGCTTTCAGAATGGCCGGTATTGGATTCATCTCGCGAGGACGCATGGATGAAATCATTGGCGAAAATCGGCATAAGCAGGGGGCGTAATTTCGCCTGGTTACAAATCTTTGAACGCTATGCTAACACACTAAATGACACTGAGCTATGCTTTCATTATGCAACTGTTCTGAGGCATCTCTCCATATGGGAGAAATCCCAGCAACTTCTGGAAACAGTGATTGCTACCTACGGCCAACAGGGAGGTTTCGTTGAGCAGGGGAGGGCACTACTTGAGCTTGGCTGTCTGTTCAGGCAAAAGGGTGCTTATGCGGATGCTCTAAGGGTGTTTGCACGGGTGGAGAAAGTGGCGGCTCAATATCAGGATGCCCGTCTGGAAAATGATGTGAGACTTGAGATCGCGCAGGTCACCATTGATCAGGGCGATCTGATTATTTTCGACACCATTGCCAGTAGGTTGCCGCGCACAATACGATTGCTGTCCATGCAAATTACGGCCTGTTTAATTGCGGGTGATTTGGACAGGGGGCTGGAAATCGCGAAAAATATCATCAGCCAATATCAGCCGAACGCCGCGCATGCGGGTCGGATTTACGGCACGATGGGGCGCATTTGCGAACAAAAACATGATTATGACCGGGCGGCGCAGTATTTTGGGCAGGCCATTACGATTCTGGAGCAGGAACGAGATCGTTATGCGCTGGCGAGAGTACAGTCGAACCTAGCCGCGATTCTGACACATCTTAAATTGTATGATGAAGCTTATCAGTTACTGGAAACAGCGAAAGAGGTTCAGCAGGCGCTAGGAGATCGAGCAGGGCTGGCCGCTACACAGCATAATCTCAATATCCTCCATCAGATTGCATCCATCCATTGACCGCAACAATAAATCCGATACAATGATAGGCAACATGCGCCTGTAGCTCAGTGGATAGAGCATCGGTCTTCGGAACCGAGTGTCGGGGGTTCGAGCCCCTCCAGGCGCGCACGTTTTTCTTCTGCTTACTTTAATGCAGGCAGCACCTTCTCCCCAATCAAGCGAATACCTTCTTCAGACTTGAGGCCATGCGGCGTCCCAAATTCGATACGACTTACTCCGGCGGCAAAAAGTGCTTCTGACTGACGAATAAGATCATGAGCATTTCCTGAAAACGCAAAACGATCCAGCAATTCATCTGAAATTAAAGCGACTGCCTCATCGAGTTCGTTCTGTTGAACATGATTCTGAAGCCGCCGAATGAGTTCAGGATCAAGCGTAACAGTTGGGTCAAGGGGTGCGACCACTGGCAGGTAAAGTGCTACCGAGCGTCGCGCAGCAGCGCGTGCCAGTTGCCGATCCTCATCAATCACCGTTACGGCACCGATAGCAACACCGACAGTGCCAGTTTCACGCTTTGCTACAGCCTCACCGACAGCAACATATCCTTGAATAACCGGGACAATATCCGGATTGGCTGACCCGCCGATTTTCACCTCATCAGCTAATTCACCTGCCAGTGCGCACAGTTTAGGTCCCCAGGAGCCAACCATAATCGGAATCGAGGCATATGGTAAGGGATATGGCGCATTCACATGCCTGGCAAGCTGAAATACCTGTCCATCGTATCCACCGGATTGACCTGACAGTAGATATTGGATGACTTCAATGGCCTCACGTATGGCCTGAATAGGCGGGTGTTTTTCGGCTATACCATGATCTGCCAGCCATGCACCGCGGGCAATGCCAATGTAAACACCACCTACCGCTAAGTCCGCCAGTAAAGCGGTTTCTGCAGCGATATCCAATGGAGCAATGCGGGATGGAGAAATGGCGGCAGGTCCCAAACGCGCATGTTGGATATGGGGAGCCATCAGCAACAGTGGGCCATAACTGGGGTGAAATGGCGCATCACAGTAGACACTCACTACATCAAAAACATATTGATTGACAAGTTTGGCTAGAGCGATGTATTGTGCCGGCGTTTTATCGGTCTGGAAGGCAATGCTCAACTCGCGCTTAGTCATGTAAGGTCATCACTATCCATGGTGCGCTTACCAATGCGCGTGATTTCCATGATCAGTCGTTCTTCCGGATCAGGACAGACGATCAATGAATCGCGCTCTAGCCAGTCATTCTGCGATAATTCACGCTGTTTTGCAGCTAAAAGCGGCAGGGCTGCACTGAGGGCATAGATGCAGAAATGCCGATCCGCAGGAATTTTGAGCTTGCTGCTTTCCGTTAGCTCGAAATAATCACCGACACGCATTCCACAAACCGAACGGCCTTCAATCGCTTTAACAGTGACACGAATATCATATAACTCAAAATTGCTCATCGGGCTTCATCCGCAAAATAAGGTAATACCTGCTCACCGATAATTCTGATTGCTTCTAATGGATCTGGCCCCAGCGGTGGCCCAAAACTGATATGCCGCACACCTAAATCAACCAGCTTTTCCAGTCGCTTAATCAGATCATCCGCTGTGCCGACAATACCGATTTTCAGCATTTCCGGCGTGACCAATGCTCGTGCTTTCTCAAGGTTGTTTTCAACCATAACAGCCTGCTCAATTTCAGCAAAATCGACCTGAGTCAGACCCAGTTGCTGCAAAATAAGTGGGCTAAGGGCATAGCCATAATAGGCAATTTTGTCTCGCAAGACATTTTCAGCCGCTTGATAATCTTCGGAAATCGAGCACCAGATGCAGGCGGCAATGTCTATAGCTTCCATATCTCGCCCAGCTTCTTTCGCGCCTTCAGCAATCAATGGCAGGATATTGGCATAATGTTCTGGTGGGAAAAGCAGAGGCAGTCCGCCGTCAGCGAGGCTGCCGATGGTACGCAGCATATTGGGGCTCATTGCGCCGAGGTAAATCGGAATGCGCCGCAGCGGTTTAAAGCGCAGATAGGCCTCACTTCTCCATTGCAGAAAATGACCGTCGATTTCGGCGTGCTCACCGGCCAGTAACTGATTAATCGCCTGAATAGTTTCGACCACAGCAGTGCGTGGCTTACCCTGATGAATGCCAATCCACTTCAGGAATTCACCCGCTCCGGCAGAAATCCCCAGATTAAAACGACCGCCGGATAATTCATCCAGCGTGGCGGCTTCCATAGCGATTTGTGCCGGGTTGAGTGTGTAGGGATTGAGTATACACGAGCCAATCTCGATCTTTGATGTGGCCTGGGCGACTGCTGAAAGGATGATCATACCGCTGCGTAAGAACAGGTCGTCACTCACCCAGAATTGATGAAATCCAGCTGACTCAGCAGCCTGAGCCAACCGGATATAGTCACTCACAGGGAGATCGTTATTGAAGCGTAAGCTGAATTTCAATCGTTCGCTCCGATAACCGCATCCGCTTCAATCTCAACCAGATATTCTGGCCCAATAAGCGCTTTAACGGCCACAAGCGTATTGACTGGACGAATATCGTCAAAAAACTCGCCATGTGCCCGCGCTGGGCCTTCCCACGCTTCAGGGTCGATAATGTAGATTCGTGTTCTCACCACATCATTTAATGACGCACCCGCAGCCTGCAAAGCCCGCTCAATTTTCTGGAAGATGTAGACAGATTGCTGATACGGATCAGCACCGCCAACCAACTGACCATTTTCATCTGTGGCTGTGGTGCCGGCTACAAAAACGAGATTGTCCAACCGTACAGCGCGCGAATAGCCAGCTAAATCCTCCCATTTGGTTCCTGAGGAGATGTTTTGCCGTTTGGCCATAATCAGTCCACCACGTAGAGAGTCTGGAAGTTGTTTGTGAGTTTCTCACCGCCACCGGGACGCACCACCACAATATCCTCTACGCGAGATGAGCAATTGTCAAAAATCATGATGCTGGGTTCTACCGTGAACATCATGCCTTCTTCAACAACAGTGGTATTGCCTTTGGTGAGAAACGGCGGTTCATGGACATCCATGCCAATGCCATGCCCCAAACGATGCCGGAACTCTGTGCCATAACCCGCTTCTTCGATCACCCTGCGGGCAGCCGCATCGACCTGTTCGCAGGTGTTTTCACCCGCTTTTAAGGCGGCTACGCCAGCTGCCTGCGATTCCATAATCAGACTGTAGACGCGCTGGAAATCGGCATCTGGTTCACCAAAAGCCACGGTACGTCCAAAATCATAACAAAAGCCTTCATAAATGGCCCCAAAGTCGAACAGAATGGAAACTGGTGGGTTTAACTGGCGCCCAAATTTCTCTTCGCGATGGCCGAAAATCAGGGGAAGATTGGGGCCGGAATTGTAGAGTGATGTCGGGAACGATTCACCTAGAGAACCATGCTTCCGTAGTTGATAATTAACCTCACTGATGACATCCAGTTCGGTCATGCCCAGCTTCAGATTGGGGAGTACATCTGCGAAAGCTGCTTCGGTAATAGCACCCGCTTTGCGCATCGTTTCAATTTCTTCAGCACTTTTAATGCGTCGCTGCTGGCGAAGCAGCGTGGTGCCGGAAACAAACTGGGGATTCTTGAGCAAGGCCTGCAAACCAATCACTGTTTCGCCGTGGGTGCGATCACCAATAGCGACTTTAGGATTATCCGGCAGGTTAAATTTATCCAGAATTTCCTTGACCAATGTAGCAGGGTCATCCCAGTCTCCGAGAACGCGCAGTTCAACATCAGACGAATTGCCCAGCCCGCCGAATTCGGCGGTCATACGCGGTAAAGTGAGAACCGGATTTTTGTCCGGTGTAATCCAGATACCTTCAAGCCATGCGCCGGGGTGCAGGTTCCAACCAAAACTTGGAATATCACGTGGTGTGCCTGAAAGGTAATGAAGATCCGCGGAAATCGGAAAAAACGCCAGATCTGCGACACCAGCCAACTTGGACTGGAAAGTTTTCAGTCGATCAATGTAATCCATTTAAACCCTCAATAATAGGAGCGGTAAGTGAACAGGCCAGACTATAGCATATCAAAAAGTCTCTGTCAGTAATACCAATTCCCGATTCCTTGACTTGTTTAAAACCACGCGTATATAATCAGCGTTCAGTTCCTTAATTCTACGAAATCCTATATTGCAATTGTGCAGAGAGGGCGGATATGTTGGTATCGCAAAAACAGCGTTACACAATGGCTACGATCATTCTGGGATTGTGCGCAGTGCTGCTATTTGGCAGCGGTGTCATGGCTCAGGAAGAAAAGATTCTGATTGTGGGCCATGCAGAAAGTACGGATTCATTAGACCCGGCGCGCGGTTTTACACAGACAACGGGCGTGATTAACCGTATTAATTACAATACGTTGGTGACTTTCCCGGATGAAGATGCCAGTGCAATTGAGCCAATGCTGGCAACGGAATGGGAAATTTCCGAAGACGGCACCTCATACTCATTCAGCCTTCGGGATGATGTTGTATTCTCCGATGGTACGCCACTCACAGCCAATGATGTCGTGTTCTCCATCCAACGACTGAAAAACATTAAAGGCAACCCGTCATTCCTTGCGGTTAATATCGATACCGTCGTGGCTGACAGCGATACATCAGTGACCTTTAATCTGCTTAGCCCAGACCCTGCATTCCTGGCTCGTCTGACCAATTACGCGTTCTCTGTGACCAATTCCGCCGTTATTCGGGCCGAAGGTGGTACAGATGCTGAAGACGCAGAGACAGCCGATACCGCGGAAGACTTCCTGAACAGCAACTCTGCTGGCTCTGGTCCCTACATGCTCCAAAGCTGGGATCCGCAGGTACGCACTGAGGTTGTTCGCAATCCGAATTTCTGGGGTGAGGCACCTTATTTTGATCGCATCATCGTCCAGAATATCGCTGAGGCTGCTACCCAGAAGGTAGCGCTCGAATCTGGGCAAATTGACCTGGCGACTGATCTGACATCTGATCAGATTGTCTCCATGCAGAGCAATTCCGAAATTGGCATTTACAGTGGGCCAACAGTTATTGTCCACTTCCTTCTGATGAATGCTGACTCCGAAATCGGTGGGCCAGTATCAGATCCGCTCGTCCAGCTCGCCATTCGTTATGCGCTGGATTATGATGGTTACAAAACCCTGTTTGCTGGCACAACACCACCATCCTGGCCTGCAACCGGTATCCTGGGCTCTTATGGCGAAGAACAGGCCTTTATTCGCGATCTCGACCGCGCTACCGAACTGCTGACCGAAGCTGGTTATCCTGATGGTTTCGATATCACTCTGGATTACCCGGTATTCACATTCCAGGGTGTGAACATGGAAACCAACGCACAGAAGATCCAGGCTGATCTGGCTGAAGTTGGGATTAATGTCACACTGCGACCGGGCGAACTTCAGGTTGCACTCGAAGAATATCGTAACGGCCAGCAGGGATTTGCCTATTGGTTCTGGGGCCCTGATGTACTCGACCCGATTGATGCTTTGTCATTCCTGCCGGGTGGTAAGGTCGCTGATGAGCGTGAGAATTGGACAAGCGACATAGCCGACCCCACCATCCTTGAGCTGCGTGATAAAGCACTGGTCGAAAGTGGCGTGGAAGAACGCATCGAACTGTTCCATCAGATCCAGGATTATCTACAGGAATTTGGCCCGTGGGCACCATTCCTGCAGCCTGATATTCAGGTAGCCTACCGTGCAGACCTGCAGGGATACATCTGGCATCCCGCGTGGAATCATGACCTGTCTATCCTGAGCCGTGTAGACTAATTTAGCCTAATCAATCCAATTATCCCCGGCTGACAACTATTCAACCGGGGATTATCCAAGAATTGACTGCCATTTCATGTCCCTACAAGTTTACATACTGCGCCGGTTGCTGTTCATGTTGCCACTTTTGGTGGGCATAACCATTATCGCATTTTTGATCGCGAACGCAGTTCCAGCCGATCCAATCAACGCGAATTTGCCACAAAGTGCGTTAAATAATCCGGAAGTTATCCGAGCATTCCGCGAGAAGTGGGGACTGGATAAATCCCCGGTTGAACAGTATCTGACCTATATGGGAAATTTACTGCGTGGTGATCTGGGTGTATCGATTAAAACGCGCAATCCCATCATTGATGATATTCGCCAATTTCTACCCGCAACCATCGAACTGGCGACCACTTCAATTATTGTGGGGCTGTTTATCGGCATTGGGGTAGGGGTGATTTCCGCAGTTCGGCATAATACATTTATTGATTATCTGGTGCGCTTTTTTGTTTTGATAGGTGTGAGTTTTCCGGTATTTGTGCTGGCTCTTATTGGTCTAAGCGTCTTTAACGCGCAGCTCGGCTGGTTTAGTGGGCCGGGGCGTTTAGATTTTATTATGCGAGACCCACCGGGGGTCACGGGTTTTTTTACGGTAGACAGCTTGCTGGCAGGGGAGTGGGGTACGTTTCGCAATGCGGTATCTCACCTGATACTCCCCAGTCTCATTTTAGGTTTATATGTAGCGGGTGTTATAGCTCGTGTGACCCGTTCATCAATGCTTGAAGTGCTCAAAATGGATTATATCCGCACAGGGCGTTCAAAGGGGTTGCATGAGCGCCGGGTTGTTTTTCGGCATGGGCTGGCCAATGCTATGATTCCCGTTGTGACCGTTATTGGTCTATCCTATAGCAACCTGCTTGCTGGTGCGGTACTCATTGAATCGATTTTTGCATGGCCCGGGATAGGGCGTTATATGTTTCGGGCATCGACTTCACAGGATTTCCCAGCAATTATGGGGATCAGTCTTTTGATTGCTTTTATTTCCGTTATGGTGAATTTCATTGTCGACCTCCTTTACTACTTTCTCGACCCAAGAATCCGCGTTGCGTGATCGAATAGGGCAATTTGTCCGCATTTTGCTCAAGAATCCAACCGTTCTTATTGGCTCTGTGGTGATATTGGCATGGATTATTCTTGCTGTCGTGTCACCGTTAATAGCTCCTGCACAACCTTTAGCGCAGAATGTCTCTATGCGGCTGATGCCACCGGGCACAGAAGGGCACCTGTGGGGAACTGACGAGCTTGGCCGGGATATCTACAGCCGTGTTTTGTACGGAGGGCGCATCACAATCCCCGCTGGTTTAGCCGTGATTATTATCGGCAGCATTGTAGGCACGCTGGTAGGGTCGGTTGCAGGGTACCTGGGCGGCTTGTGGGATGAGCTGCTCATGCGTATTACTGAACTTTTCATGGCATTCCCAACCATTATTCTGGCAATGGCGGTCACGGCGGCACTTGGCCCTGCAATAGAAAATGCTGTGCTGGCATTGGTGGTGGTCTGGTGGCCATCCTATGCGCGTCTTGTACGGGGCATTGTGCTGGAGATCAAAAGTAATGAATACGTGGATGCAGCCAGAAGTGCCGGTGCGCCAGGATTTTACATTCTGTTTCAAACCATACTGCCAAATGCCTTGGGGCCAGCGATTGTTTTGATGTCACTCGACATTGGCGTGGCAATCCTGTCATTTGCCGGTTTGAGCTTCCTGGGTTTGGGGCCAGAGCCAACATCACCAGAATGGGGTCGTATGGTGTCGATCGGTATCGATTTCTTTGACCAGTGGTGGATGTGGCTGTTTCCGGGTCTTGCGATTGCCAGTCTGGTAATGGCCTTCAATTTCATCGGTGATGGCATTCGTGATTTAGTCGATCCGCGCCTGCGCTAAAATAGGATGAATTGCGTTTTTGGAAAAGTTACATCTAATATGTGGCTTTATTCTATCTCGTATATTACTCCCTGATAAGTACACTTATCATGAGTAATGCGGTAAATGAGCCTCTAGACACAAATCAGCTGTGATTTAATACAAAATAAAAACGCCCGGATGTATTCGGGCGTTTCAAAGCTGTTTTTAGCAAAACCAGCGTGATTAAACTTTATTCAACCGGAACGGGTTAAAGTCAGTGTCGTAGTCGTAGTAGTCTTCCTGCTCAGCCCGTTTGAGCGCTGGGATGATCTGGAGTGTGATTGGCGTCAGGATGACTTCGATCCCAACTTTCAGAATATAGTTCGTGACCACCAGCGATAAAAGGATTTCTGGTGGAAACACGCCCAGCGCGGTTGCAATCAGAAAGAACGTAACTGTGTCAACTGCTTGACCGACCAGTGTGCTGCCGATAGTGCGACTCCATAACCAGCGCCCTTTTGTCGCGATCTTCATTTTGGCGAGAATAAAGCTGTTGCTGAACTCCCCGACGAAATAGGCTACAAGGCTAGCGACGATTAATCCGCTTACACCACCGAGAATAGCATCATAGGCAGTTTGTCCGGCATACCCCTGCCATGCTGATTCACCGGGCAACATGCCTGATAGCCACACGAAGAAGCCCATAATTGCCGCGGCAGCGAATCCAAACCATATCACCCTTCTCGACTGTTTGTAGCCATAAACCTCTGTCAGAATGTCCCCAAATATGTAAGAAATGGGGAAAATCAGGGTTCCAGCGTCGAAAATAAGGGGCAAAGGGCCTAAAACGATGCCTAAATCGATAATTTTGGCACTGCTGAGTACATTGCTGAGGAGAAGTGTGGTGACAAACAGCACCATAATTGCATCATAGAATTTGTAAGACTGTCTCACGGGATTTCCTTGCTGTGTTGTACGGACTTTGACGTTCGCAATTATAATGGGTCATCATTATTATTGATATAATGTAGTCTGCGTTATGATAAGATTGATCAGTTTTTACCTTGAACGCATGTTACTGTGCGTAGTTTTTAGTGATTTAAATCTGTCTCAGGGAGTTTATCGCATTGGCAAAGTCTCGCACTCGTATACAGCCGCTCGATTTTCGCAAAGAAGAAGTTGGCCGGGTCATGGAACGCTGGCGCGCCGCAGAATCATGCTCGTTGATTGGCGTGGGTAGCGTTGGAAAATCGAATCTGATGCAGCATCTGGCTAACCCAATCGTTCAAACAGCTTACATGAAAGAAGTGAATGTCGATAAATTTAAGGCGATTGTCATTGACCCCAGTCTGTTAGGCCCCCTTCCTGATTCCGGCCCGGATGCAGATCAAATCAGATGCTGGGCTGGCTATGAGCTGCTCATGCACCGGATGTTTCTAGCATTTTATAATACGGATGTGTTGGACGCTACAGACACACAGCGCTTTGCAGAGACTTACGAAGCACTGCAAGATGGTTCAAATCCTCTGTACGCCTACATGGGCTTGCGCTATTTTGAACTTGGGCTGGAATTTTTCATGCAAAATGGTATCCACATCGTTTTCATGTTCGATGAGTTTGAGGTCATGCTCAAAAATCTGCCTATCAAGTTCTTTCTGACTTTGCGTGGGTTGCGAGATGCCAATAAGCAGCAGCTTTCCTATCTTACATTTACCCGATCTCCGCTAGAGGATGTTATTGGTCAAACCACTAAAGACCCATTGGAAATTGAACAGTTTATCGAGCTTTTCAATGATAATGAGTTTTACGTGGGACCCTATAACGAAGTCGATGGGCGGAAAATGGTTGAAAGCCTCGTTAAACGCAATAAAAAACCTTATGATGATTATGTCATCAACTTCTTATTGTGGGCTACGGGGCGTTTTGCTGGTTTGCTGCGGGCTGGTTTCCGCGTGCTGGATAGCATGAAAAGCCTTGAATCATCAACTATTATGACGAAAAGCGCACAATTAGCCAGTGAGCTCGCCCACAAACAACCTGTGCGGGTCGAGTGCCGCACCATCTGGTTAAGTCTGAGCGAGCCAGAAAAATTTGTCCTGAAAGCAGCTGCCGGCTTGACTAAGTTCCGCCGTGATGAGGTGATTGATCAAGCCGTGGAACTGTTAGCGCACAAAAGCCTCTTGCGCATCGATAGTGCTGATGGAAGCCTGTTGATTGATCCACCTGTGTTTCACTTCTATGTGCAAAGTGATCCGCAGACCGACCCGGAAGCATAAATTCTGCCATGAGTGCATCAAATCATTATCTCATTCCGGCGGAGCGACAACGTACCGAAATAGTCGTTGTGAATTCCCGCTTCGTTACGACGATTAGTCAGGTAACTTCTACCGAAGAGGTGAAGATATTTCTGGATGATGTCCGTCAGGAAATGCCGGATGCCTCGCATCATGTCTACGCGTTTCGGGTTGGATTTGGTAATAGTGTGACTGAAGGCATGAGTGACGATGGCGAGCCGTCAGGGACTGCTGGGCCACCAGTGCTGGCCGTTTTGCGCGGCTCTGATATTGGAGATGTGATAGTTGTTGTCACACGATATTTTGGCGGCACAAAACTTGGAACTGGTGGTCTGGTGCGTGCCTATAGTGAAGCAGCACGCACCGGGCTTTCGCAGCTAAAGACTATTGAGAAAATCGAGAAATCGACGCTTGGTATTGAGGCGCCATATAACTGGTATGAGCAGATCAAACGCCTGATTACCAGTCATAACGGCGAAATCGAGGATGAAACTTTTGCCGCCGAAGTGACGTTAATTGCCTCTTTTCCTGTCGATGATATTGAAATGTTTACCTCCGCGCTGATTGACATGACTGCCGGACAGGTGAGGCCGATTTCACTTGACGATCATTGACTGTCAGTCTCAATCTGTTTAGGTGGTAAGACATCATGTGTGCAGGCGTAATAGCGATTTCCGAGCGTAAGCTGATAATCATAAAGGCGGTTCGCATCCGGCTCGGATTTTACCCCCTCCTCCCCTACCCGCATGACACGCCGCAGTGCTTCTAAGCTGCCACCTTTAGTCCGACCTGTAAAGTCAACCAGGGATGTGTATTCCCGATACGGTGCTGTTTCCGGTGATATGGTGGGTGTAAAGCCCTCCCACGCCAATCGATCAGCAGCTACCCGGGCCAAATCGCCAATACCACTACCGTTGATAATCTCGACCGTGACCTGGCTGCTGATAATCTGACTGGCTGTGGGTGGATTGATAAATTCATTCCCCAATTCTCTGATGCCCTCAGGGATGAGAAATAACACACTCGACCCCTCTGGAGAATAGCCGCCAGTCACCTGCTCATTGAGCTTAAACGTATGTGATGTGATACGACTGGACTCAAGGTTTAAAGCAAATGGAGCCAGCCCCACCAGATCAGGTAGTTGCACATCGGTGCGAACCATCTCATTGACCTGTGACCAGATATCCGGTAGTTGGTTAAATAAACCCAAATCCCGAATTTCGCGCCACAGTGCGCGGATCATATCCTGTTGACGGCGACCCCGATCAAAATCACTGCTTGTCCGGCGGCTTCGCACATACCACAGCGCCAGATTCCCATCCATCGAATGCACACCTACTGGCAGTGTGAATAATTCCCAGTTTTCCTCGACCGTCACATCCAAATCAGGTTCGCGAAGCCGCCAATCCTGAATAGCGCAATCGACTGAGATTTGCACCCCCCCCAGCGAATCAATAATCTGTTTGAATCCGTTAAAATCCACGCGGGCAAAAAAGTCAATTTCGATCCCCAGATTATAGAAAATAGTCTGCTTCAGCAGTTCGACTCCCCCACCGTCACCAAGCACACTCTCGCCATGCCCGTAAGCGGTGTTGATGCGGTTGAATTGCCAATCCGGGATGTAAACGTATAAGTCGCGTGGAAGGGATAACATCGAAATAGTGTTGGTTGAACGATTGACAGACACAATCAAAATCACATCGGTTCTGCCAGAGTTCTGGGGATTGGTGGTGTCACTGCCCAACAGCAGGAAATTTACAAGATCGTAGCCCTGCTCGTTGATAAGAGCAACCGGTTCGGGAATCGGTTGCTCAGTTTCAGCTTCTTGACCAAGTGTTACATGAGTGGTTACAGCGCTTAAAAGACATACCATAATGATAAGCCATTTTTGCGCGTGGAAAGTTTTCATGAGGCATCTCTTTTGAATAGCAGCAACCGCGAATACAGATCAATTTCACTATAGCGTATATTCCGTAATGTCATGATCGGCGTAGGCTATTCGTTGAAGAAACGTCATTGTTCTCCAAACATCCGAGCAATATTGAATTTGACCTTTGCCAGAACGGGATCGCGTGGTGAAATACGTTCTGCCCGCGCCAGATAAGCCTTAGCCGGCTCTTCCTGGCCATCTTCAAACAGATACTGCCCCAAAACAGAGAGTAATGGCACGTGATTAGGACTATGGACAATCCCTTTGTTCAGATAGGTAAACGCCAGTTCATGTTCGCCTGCATCCCATAGGGTCTGAGCAAGCAATACTGTCACATCGGCATCGTCAGGCAGGTTTTTGTGCGCATCCAGCAGCGTCTCGATTGCGGAAGACTGCTCATTCCAGCCCAGATAAGCGCGTGCAATCAGCAGATAGATATCACTCATACCCGGTGCGTGTTCCAGGGTTTCTTCGAGATACTCGACATCATCGGTATTCAGTTGATTACCCGCGTTGACGATATCACTTAATTCACCGATACGCATTTCAAAATCAGGGTCTTCAGCATTTAACAATAAGCGCTTAATGTCCAACAACGCATCCGGGTTATTTGTTAAAGTCATGGCCTGTCGTAATTCCCGCTCGGCGTCTGCACTTTCCTCGATGACAAGATACAGAACGGCCAGATTGAGATGCAGATCATAGCGCTGAGGGGTTAGCGTAATCTGCTGTTTAAACGTCGCAATGCCGGATTCTATGTCTAACATATCGTGGTTGTACAAGGCATCAACCACCTGACGCACATAGTCCCCGGATTCATCCAGCCTGACCAGTTTCTCAAACCCTTGCCACAACTGCTCGGTATCCTCATCAGATTCGGCAACTTCACTGAGTTGGATAAGCAATGCGGCCATAGCTTCAAGGTTGTCAGAGTCAATCTCCATAGCTTCTTCATAAGCACTTATGGATTCCCACAGCAGGGGTTCTTCGTGCTGTGTGGGATCAACCAGAGCATACTCATTGATTGAAATATTGTTAAAATCGAGCACCTGGAGAAAGGCTGCATAACGGAGATAAAGATTTGCATGTGTGACTTCGTTATCAATGGCGGTCTGAAAAGTATTGATGGCATCCTCAGCACGTCCACCACTGCGATAGAGTTCCGCCAGTGTTAAATAGGAATTTACGCTCTCTGGATGATTTTCGATATTCGCTTCGAGCAGATCATAAGCAGGCTGAATCTGTTCTGAGTTAAACAAGGCCTGACTCAGGATGATTGCCGGAATGGAACTCTCAGCAAACGCTTCGATAATATTTCCCCCGATTGGGACAAAAGCGTCATCCGTTAGATTGTCGCTGTAGAGCAGATCACGCGCCACAGCCGATGATGCCAGCCACGCACCAAAATCACCGCTGCCCTGCCCTTCTGTCACTAACTTCTGAATATCATCCTGAATAGCCGCCAGGGATCGCTCCTCGCCCCAAAGGGACAACAGTAAAGCCAATTCGTGCCTGAAGGCTGTCGCGAGCAGTTGTGTAACATCATCCTCAGCCGCTGGTTGCTCATAGAGGCTTGATGTGATGGCTATTTCCCCGCCAGAACGATAATCAGCAATATCTTTAGTGATATCCGGCATGAGTTTTATGAAGCCTGAAAGCGCCGTTGAATCGTAGGTGAATTCCTTGACGATATCCTCGTCGATCAGATCGTTCTCAACTTCGATTTTGAGTTGCCATGAGTCGCCCTGCTGGCTGAGGCTACCCCAAACAGCGGCATTTTCATCAAGCCCCTCAATTTCCCAATCGTCCACATCAAACTGGGATTTTTCAATTGACCATTGATAGTTTTCTGGCTCACCGTCAAGTTGAGCAAAAATTCGATAAGTACGGACATTCGGATAGCGATCAAGCAGTAAGGCAAGGATCGTGGCTAAACCCATCGCAAATTCAGGGGCACTGTCACTTATAATCGGCCAAAGTCCAATACGCACCGGGGGCTTATTGACCTCAATCATCTGTCCGAGCCTGCCGGCTGAACCAAATATGGCTGTGGGCAATGTATTTCGGCTTCTACGCCCAGGGGATTGTAAGCGATTTGCAAGATCGTTCATGATGCACTCCAGTTAAACCAGTCTTTTGTGAATAAAAGAGCAAACGCCCCGTGGTTAAACGGGGCGTTGAGAATACTTGCTGAAAATATTGGGATTTAGGCAGCGACCGGGATAAGTCCTGTATCGCCCCTGATGGTTACCTGATTGGCCAATACCCAGCCAAAACCGAGGCTCGTATTGATCTGCACCCAGACGAAATCTGCTGTACGGGCGACAACCGGCACTTCCAGCGGTCCAGAGATTGTACCCACTGCGCCGAAGGTAGTCCCCCCCGGTGCCGCATAGAGTGTGACAGCGCCAGAAATCACAGCCTGCGGAGTCGACAAAACACCCGTTACAGCCGACAGTTGAATAACCGGAACATTGTCGATTACACCGCGGAAAATGGTGAATTCTTCATTGACCCAACCACGACCAAAGGTGCCTTCAATCAGGAACCAGACGCGGTCTGACGCAATGCCGAGTACGGCCAGTTCAGTGCCGCCAGGAACGGTGGCAACCGGCAGATACTGCGCCCCGGGGCCACTACGGATATTCAGGAATGCGGTGTTAACAATGATGCGTGAGCCAGCCAGGCGAGGTGCAGAAGGATTACTGACCACACCACCACCCTGATCACCGTTTACTGTGCCAGGGACTGCTACTGCCGCACAGTTTATATCCAGATTATCTGTTGTGGTTCCGGTACGAGTGACGACTGCGTTAAAGGGTACTAAGCCCACTTCTCCGCCGGGTAACTCGATTTCAACAAATTGACCATCCTGCGTGATATTGACAATATAAGCCTCATTGCCGGATGTCAAAATGATATCACTGTCGCCGAGGCCGACGGTTTGTGCGACGATGGTCAATACAGTGCGGCAGGCGCCTGATAGTCTTAAGGTGACCTTTGGTGCCTCTACCCAACCTGTACCGGCAGTCGGAACGGTAATAGCAAACCATTCGACACCATTTCTGTCGCGCGCATTTCCGACCAGCGGATAATCCACATTGGGAGTGCGATACAAAGTCGTGATGCGGCGGCCATTCGGTTCTGTTCTGAGATCAACCGCTTCGACATTAATCACAGCGCGGAAGCGTTCACCGGGGCCGCTGATGACAATCGGGTTGCCGTTGGAATCAATCCCCGCATCAATTGCTCCGCCACCCTGTCCACTGGCAACAGTTTGACCAGGTGCATTCGGCAGAACAATGATGGATGGCGTGTTGCCGGGGTTAGAACTTCCAAAGCTGCTGAAAGGCGGCGCTGCGACTGTAGGAATATTGGTGAAATCGCCACGGGGAATGACGAACTCAGAATTCACCCAGCCCACACCAATCACTGTCGAAACCTGATACCAGACACCATCGTTGGCGCGTCCCAGTACAGGCAGATCAGTACCACCTACAACCGTAATCAGCACACTATAGCGTGCCCCAGGCCCTGTACGAATATTTAAGAAACTAGTATTTACCACCATAGTTGGTGTGACAAATTGAACCACTTGATCAGAAGTGGACAATGAACTAGCTGCAACACCCCCAAGTGATCCCCCTAACAGGATTGAGAGTAACAAAATTAATAAAACCGCTTTTGATGGAACCCTCATTAGTTGTTCCTCCCTCGTAAAGTAATTAGCGCATCCCGGAAAAATGCTTTGGGGGATAATGACCACCCAAGAATTAAGTGCAAGTATAAAGCGAAACTGCAGATGGGGCAATTTTACACTTTATTTTAGCGCCTGTCTTATTCAAGTTAATTTCTTGTGGCAAAACCGCCCTGGTTAACTATTGAAGTTAGGGCAAAGACCGCTATCATCATAGAAATCAACACGCATGAGGTGTTCCTTGGTTCTCTCTTTAAGTCCAATTAAAACGAACAGTCACCAGCAAAATCAAACAATCGCGGATTTGCAGAATTATATCGCCAGTTATGGCTATGATCTTATGGATTTGCCCATCATTCAGCCGGCAGAATTATTTCTCACCAAAGTTGGTGATGAGCTGATCAATAAGCTGTTTACATTTGAGCGTTACGGCCAGCAACTGGCTTTGCGACCAGAGTTTACGGCATCGGCTGCTTACAGTTTTGCCCAGCAAAAAGTTAATCAACTCACACGCTGGCAATTCCAGGGACCCATCTTTATTGATGACCCAAACAGTTTTACCCACGATTATCAACGGCAAAGCCTCGGCGTGGAACTGATTGGTTGGGATAGTCCCCTTGCCGATGCGGAAATTATCGCGCTGGCGGCCAATGGCATGAATGCTATCGGCATCCAGGATTACTATCTCATGCTGGGGCACGTGGGGTTGATTCGCCAGTTATTGACCCATTTCAAGCTGGATACACGGACTGAGCGTTTCCTGCTCAATCATCTTTCTGCATTCAATGACCCTGAGCAAGGCAAAGCCTATGTGCTTGAGCAACTGGAAAAATCACTACTGCGCGGGACTGCGCCTTTAATGGATCAGAATCAGCCGGATCTGGCTGAAAATACAGCTGACCAGAACATCGACTACACTACTCAGGAAGCACTTGGCTTGTTGCTGGATGCGACTCAGCGTGGCATGACAATGGGTGGACGCAGTCGTCATGACATTGCACGACGGTTGCTTCAGAAACATCGGCGCATTGCTGATAAAGAACAAATCGTCAAAGCCATTGATTTTCTGGAAACG
Source organism: Aggregatilineales bacterium (assembly GCA_038258185.1). Classification (GTDB taxonomy): domain Bacteria; phylum Chloroflexota; class Anaerolineae; order Aggregatilineales; family Phototrophicaceae; genus JAIOHN01. Next base: position 21,381 of record JBBSQD010000083.1, read on the forward strand.
GTCAGCACGATAAGCGAGTATCCTCTGGAACAGGTTTTTGAAATGCTGGCCGGATTTGTCGCAAAATATAGCCCTGAAGCCCAGTCAGAGTTGGACAATTGGCGCGCAATTATTGATCTGCTCGACGCATACGATATTCCCGCAGATCGCATCCGTATTCATCCGGAACTTGTGCGCGGCTGGGATTACTATACCGGTATTGTTTTTGAACTTCATAATCAGGATAGCGTGCATCTCGGTGGTGGTGGCCGTTATGATGAACTGATCGCATTGATAGGTAATCGCGAATCTGTTGCGGCTGTCGGCTTTGCCTATTACCTGGAAGACGTGTTGCAAAGCATGCCTGATGCAGACGACTCAACTGCGCCTGTCTATCAACTTGTCGTTCATCCTCAGGCTACTGTACAGGTATCGCGGTGGGCACATAATCTGCGAGGCTACGGCTTACAGGTTGCGCTTGTCGAAGCATCAGACCAACCGGAACATATCACTATTGGTGCAAATGGACAGGCCATCTTCCAGAATAAGTCTTACAGCGAGACACAAATCGAACTTCTAATTGCTCACTTGCAACAGGGATAAGACACATTATGACACGAGTTGTACTGGCATTACCCAGCAAGGGAGCCATCGCTGAACCGACCACAAATTTCCTGCGGGATTGTGGTTTGCGGGTAGAAAAGCCAAATCCGCGTCAATATACCGGCGCAATCCCGGCCATCCCGCAAATCGACATCTTATTCCAGCGTGTGAAGGATGTGGTTTATAAAGTCTCGGATGGCAGCGCGTCACTGGGGATTACAGGCTTTGATGTGGTCATGGAACAACCCCATCGTGATCTCATCGTGATTCAGGACAAATTAGGTTATGGACACTGCCAGTTACTGGTGGCTGTTCCCCAGACATGGGTCGATGTGGACAGCGTGGCCGATCTGGTGGATCTTGCGCTGGATTTCAGAGAATACAAGCAGCGTAATCTGCGCGTAGCAACGACTTACACTAATCTCGCACGACAGTTCCTCCATGCCAATGGCATCCACCACTTTACGTTGGTAAAAGCTGAAGGTGCCATTGAAGCCGCACCGACCCTTGGTTATGCCGATATTGTCATTGACCTGACACAAACGGGTACTACTTTACGCGAAAACCATCTGAAACCCTTAAATGATGGCATTATTGTGGAGTCACAGGCGTGCCTGATTGGTAATCGCCGATTGCTCGAAGAAAACCCCGAAGCGCTAGGTGTAGTGCGCACCTTGCTTGAATATATGGACTCAGCGCTTCAGGGTAAGCAGTATTATCAGGTGACAGCCAATATTCAGGGAGACGATCCTGAAGTTGTCGCACAAAAGGTCGCCAGTAACCCCGTGACCCGTGGGTTACAGGGCCCGACTATAGCGCCGATTTATGGATCAGCACAGAAGCAACAGCACTGGTACACGTTGACATTAACCGTCAACAGCAA
>JBBSQD010000084.1:0-22530 GCA_038258185.1 Aggregatilineales bacterium
AAAATCCGTCGGGAAGCGGCGATTGCCGAGCTTAAGCACTGGTCGCCAGATGTCTATGTCGTGGCCGCTTTCGGGCAAATTCTGCCGCAGTCCGTGCTGGATATCCCGCCGCACGGCTCGCTCAATATCCACGCCTCGCTGCTGCCCCGTTGGCGGGGTGCCGCCCCGATTCAGGCCGTCATCCGCGCTGGTGATGCCGAAAGCGGCATAACCATCATGAAGATGGATGCCGGACTGGATACCGGGCCGATCCTCACCCAACGCGCACTTCCGCTTGCACCCGATGAAACCGGCGAATCGCTGCATGATAAATTATCGCTGCTGGGGGCTGAATTACTGCTTGAAACGCTGCCGGGTTATCTGGACGGAACTATCCAGCCGCAGACGCAGGATGAAACGCTGATGACCTACGCACCGACGATCAGCAAAGACGAAGGCCATATCGACTGGACGCAATCCGCGCTGGAAATTGAACGGCTTGTCCGCGCTTTTACCCCGTGGCCAGGAACCAGCACTGTCTGGCAGGCGCAGCCCCTCAAAATCCTGAGTGGCGCCGCCGGGAGCGGGACTGCTGAACCCGGTCAGGTGATCGAAAAAGCCGGTCAGACTGGTATCGGAACCGGTGACGGTCTGTTCTTCCCCGCCCGGTTACAACTCGCCGGGCGCAGCGCTTTAACAATTGATGAGTTTTTACGGGGGCGGCCCGACTTTAAAGACGCACGCCTGGGATAGGGGTCGTGGTATCCGGCGCTGATTCATCCGGGAAAACTCCATGGATGGATGCGGTCAGGTCTGCTGCGGACTTTACCGGTTTCGCGCAGTCCAGCATCAGATAGCGCCCTGCCCGTTTGGGATAGGCATGCGTGTAACTGGCTAAGCGTAACTGCTGTGGCCCCACATCCGAAAAACCATTTTTCACGCCGATATGCCCCGCGACCAGAACGCGCTGTTCGTTGGGGCTGGCCTTAGAAACATAATTCAGAAACTGGCGGATGGTGCTGGGATAAGAGGTATTGCCATCCATCTCATTCTGCGAGAACAGCGTATTCCACATCAGGTCAAAATCAGTATTCTGCCCTGTCAGGAACAATACGCGCAGCAGATCGTTATACCGTGGGTCATCCGGCCCGGTCACTGCCAGATAACGTTTGACCTGATCATCGTAGGGCAACCCGGTGAAATGCGAATAACCGCGGCGCAGGCTTTCGACATCATACTTTTTCAGCTCATCATCCGCCGTGCCGATGATGACATGATGGTCAATCCCGGACAAGCGCTCGAACAAGGCTGCGGAACTGATATCGGTGGATGCTCCCGCATGGGTCAGCAGCACACCGGCCTTGGTTCTCACAAAAAAAGGCAGGGATGCCAGAAAATCAATCACATCTTTACGACGGTACTTCGAGGAATAAAACTGATCCAGCCGCGTCAGAGATGTTTCAAACCGCGGGGTATACTGGATGGAGCCTTTGGCCAGAGTCAGGCCATAAATGTGCGGCAGTTCATGGTTGCCCAGCAGCATGATGACACGGTCTGCACCCTTGTCGGCCTGCAGATCCATGACATCCATCAGCATGTCCAGGCTGGAATCGACCTCTTCCGAGCCTTCACCATGAATCAGATCACCGCAAATCACCAGGCGATCCACCGTGCCCCTGGCGTGTTCTTCAAGAAACTTATCACGCAAACGGCGGTAAACATCCCAGGCCCCATGCAGGTCGGTGACCACCATTGCAATACCATCGTCCAGATCAAGTACACGCTGGGACATTAATTACTCCCAAACAGCCAGTTTTAAGAATGCAAAAAAGGGTGAGCGAATCAGCTCACCCTCTGTAATATCGTACCGTAAATTAGTAGCCGAGTACACCCACAACTGATTGAACTGCTTTGGCACTAACGTCGAGCATGGCTTTTTCTTCATCATTCAATTCCATCTCGATAACCTTCTCTATACCTGCTGCACCCAGAACCGCAGGCACACCAATGTACAGACCATTATAGCCATACTCGCCGTTTAGCAACACTGCCGATGGAATCACGCGTTTCTGATCTTTCAGAATCGCCTCAACCATATCCACTGTGCCAGCAGACGGCGCATAATAACCACTGTAGCCCATCAGGCCCACAATCTCGCCACCGCCCTTGCGGGTACGGGCGATAATCGCCTGCAGGACATCTTCGGCCATCAGCTCACGCACCGGAATGCCTGCGATGGAGGTGTGACGGGGCAGCGGAACCATCTCGTCACCATGACCACCCAGCACAATAGCATGGACATCGCGCACACTCACACCCAATTCCTGGGCGATAAAAGTTTTGTAACGGGCGGTATCCAGTGCGCCAGCCTGACCAATCACGCGCTCACTGGGGAAACCGCTTTCATTCAGGGCCACATGGCACATCGCATCCAGCGGATTGGACACAATGATTAAGATTGCATCCGGCGAATTCTGCGCGACCAGCTTAGCCACATCCCCGACAATTTTCTGATTGGTCTTCACCAGATCATCACGGCTGGGGAACTGGCCGGTGACGGGGTCTTTCTTACGGGGCACACCAGCAGTAATCACCACGACATCTGAACCTGAGGTTTCTTCATAACCACCGGAACCGACAATATTGACGTCGAAGTTCATGACCGGGCCAGCTTCTAACAGATCGAGCGCCTTACCTTTTGCCGCGCCTTCGATCACATCCACCAGAACCACATCGGCTAATTCTTTGCTGGCGATCCAATGGGCGCAGGTCGCACCCACATTCCCTGCTCCGACAATTGTAACTTTTTTACGAGCCATCTAATTCGCTCACTTTCCATCTATAAAAAAGGGACAAACTGTGAGAATTATATCACAATCTGTCCCAAAAACATCAGGCTTTAGGGCCAGCCGCCCGTACTTCTGCACTTGCCTGCTCAGCATACTGTTCAAAGTTCTTGCGGAAGCGTTCCGCCAGATCACGCGCTTTCACCGCATAAGCCGATTCACTCGCCCAGGAGTTGACCGGGTTCAGCACCGCATCCGGCACATCCGGCACCTGCATGGGGATCATCAGGCCCATATACGGTTCTTCGAAGAATTCCACGTCATTCAGCTCACCGTTCAGGGCTGCATTGACCATCCGCCGCGTGTGCTTAATTGACATGCGCTCGCCACGGCCATTCCAGCCGGTATTGATGAGCCACACCTGTGACCCGTGCTGCTGGATTTTTTCCGCCAGCAGTTCGGCATACACCGTCGGGTGCAGCGGCATGAATGGCGCGCCAAAGCAGGCGCTGAAGGTCGCGCTCGGTTCCGTCACGCCGCGCTCAGTTCCAGCAACTTTGGCGGTGTATCCACTGATAAAGTGGTACTGCGCCTGCGCCGGGGTCAGCTTGCTGATAGGAGGCAGCACACCGAAAGCATCCGCCGTTAGGAAGATGATATTCTTCGGGTGTCCGGCCATACCGGTTTCGCTGGCATTCGGGATATAGTGGATCGGGTAGGAGCAGCGTGTATTTTCGGTAAAACGTTTGCTGCTGAAATCCGGTTCGCGCTCGGCATGATCCAGCAGCACATTTTCCAGAATGGTGCCGAACATCCGCGTCGTGGCAAAAATCTCCGGCTCACTTTGCGGGTCAAGGTTGATCGTCTTGGCATAGCAACCGCCCTCAAAGTTGAAGATACCATCGTTACTCCAGCCATGCTCGTCATCACCGATCAACGTCCGGCTGGCGTCCGCGCTGAGCGTAGTCTTACCCGTACCACTCAGGCCGAAGAACACCGCTGCGTCACCCTGTGGGCCGACATTAGCGGAGCAGTGCATGGGCATCACGCCCTCTTGCGGCAGCAGATAATTCATGACCGAGAACAAACCCTTTTTGATTTCACCCGAATAGCGGCTGCCCACGATGATAATCAGGCGTTTATCCAGGTCAACACCAATGAACGTACCGGTGCGGGTGCCATCAATGTCTGGACGTGCGACTAAACTCGGTGCGGCCAGAACGGTAAAGTCCGGGTTGTGAACCGCTAATTCTTCGACTGTGGCGCGGATAAACATATTCCACGAGAACAGCGCATGATAAGCCGCTTCACTGATGACGCGAATGGGCAGGCGATATTTAGGATCAGCGCCGACAAACGCATCAACCACATACAGATCCTGCTGCTGGCTGAGATGGTCAATCACGCGCTCATACATATGATCGAACAATTCCTGCGTGCAGGCTTGGTTATGGTTGCCCCACCAGATGCGGTCTTTGGAAGCATCTTGCTCGACAAAGAACTTGTCTTTAGGGCTGCGGCCTGTATATTGACCGGTCAGCACCCGCAGCGCGCCATAACGGGTCAGTTGACCTTCGCCTTTGCGTAGTGCATGTTCGTACATTTCCGGTGGATTCAGGTTCCAGTGAACCAGCGTATAACCCTCAAAACTTTTCAGACCGGCTTCATCGATGCCAACAGAACTATGGGGGTGAACAACGGTACTCAGTGGCATGGTAACAATCTCCTTGTTTATATCCTCGAAACGAGACATTGTGAATTTTTTAATTTGTTTAACCATCCTTATTGTGTTCTGAAAGTCTGTTTTCCTCTACCGCCTTTCGTCACCCTAATATGTGATATTTGTCACAAGTCGTAGACTAAACACTAGTACAGAGGCACATCAAAAGCGCTAGCAGCAGATTTTTGGCAAACAAATTGGCAAACAAAAAGGACACCTGCAACAGGTGTCCTTCACGCAGTGCTTAGCAGGAAACGGTCAGCCGTTATCAGCTAGCAGATCGCGCCCGTTCAACGGTTGCACCGGTCGGGCGTTCATCTCGTGAATGGCCGCGAAGGCTTCAATCTGTTCGCTGGATAAACTGATCGGCGTATCCAGAACCAGCCAGCGCACAATTTCGCTGCATGGCGGGGTCGTCAGTGAGCCGTTATAAGTCGTGAACAGGGTGCTTTCCGGCACTAAACTCGCCAGATCAAGCGTATTTCCCATAGCATCAGGCTCACCCATCTCAGCCGGCAGATGGTCAAAAACCGCGGCATAGGCTTCGTTATCTGTTTCGCCTTCAGTCAGCAGCACACCGACCACTGCCAGATTACCGCTGTGGGGGTCACGGTGAACAAAATGGATTTCCATCGCAGCAGGGACGCCATCCACCGTGTGTTCGCTGGGGTGATGGAAGTGAAACTGCACCAAATCATAGGTAATGCCATTGTAAAGAATGCTGTTGCTGCTGGCATCGGCATCCACCTGAATGGTATGACCGTTATTGAAGATATTCAGTGCCGATTCGCCATAATCAAAGCTGATGTCACTTAAGCCAACCCCGGTGGAACTCGTAATATCAATGGGTGACTGAGCCGTACCGGTGCCACACAGCGCGTATATTTCCCCCAGTTCTCCCCAGTGTTCCGGCCCATCTTCGCCTTCGTATTCCCAGTGCGGCGGCGGTTGAGTATCCTGTGCAAACACCGATGTCGCCAGACTTGCGATAAATAGTGTCAGTAAAACCTGGGTGATATTTCTGATTTTTGCCGTTTTCATAGGAAAGTCATCCTTTCAATCAAATATAATGCTCATATATTATATTTAAAAAAACTTTATAATTCCGTTAAGGCAACACGACTCCGAAATCAAAAAGCCTGTACACATGACAGGCTTTCATAGCGGGTAAACAGCTTGACTTAGGGGTTAGCGCTGGCCCGTCAGATGCGGCGTCTCGGCAAAAGATGCCAGTTGCCACGTGCCGGTTGTGTTTTCGAGAGTGCTGATCGAAGTATTGGCGACTCGGGTACGGCCATTTTCCCAGCCGGTGCCAAACAGTTCCCGCAGCAGATTCCAGATCGTCCCGCCATGCGTCACGATGGCGATTTCGCTACCAGCAGATTGGTGCAGCGCATCTTCCCAGGCCGCCATCGCCCGTGAGCCCAGCTGACTGCGCGACTCGCCATCCGGGATGATATAGTCCAGGTCATTGGAATACCATAAATTCAGCTCATGTGGATATTGCTGGCGAGCTTCGTCATTGCTTAATCCCTGGAAAATTCCGGCGTGGATTTCTCGCCAGCGGATATCGACGGTGGGTTTTAAGTCCAGCACATCCGCCAGCGCGGTAGCCGTTTGCAGCGCGCGCGGCAGATCACTGCTGTAGACGGTGCCAATCGGACGGTCACTTAAATAGGCGGCCATGGCCTGCGCCTGCGTCAATCCAGTCGCATTCAAACCGGTCGGTGTATGCCCCTGCCAGCGGCGTTGAGCATTCCAATCGGTCTCTCCATGACGAATAACAAATATCCGTTTTACAGTCATTAATCATCCCCAGACTTGACGCGCCTATCGTAAGGCGGCAGAATCAACAAAATTCGAGTTTACCATAAACAGGGAGTAAAATTTTTAGTGAATACCGAAAATCAATCACAAGCACTAAGCCTCGGGCTGGCCTTTTGCGGCGGTATCGGCATTACCCTGATGATTCTGGCAGCCGGTTTTGGCGTGGTGCAGGGAGAAAATGTCGATAGCAACGCTATCGGGCTGATCTTTATGGCCGGATTGGGGATGCTCATTGTCGGCGTGATCGCCTGGTTTGCCATTGTGCAGCCACAGAAGCATTTTGATGACATCAATGTCGCACAATATCACGGCCACGAAGAACATCATGATGAGGCGCATGCTGCCGATGAGCATGCGATTGTCGAGCATAAGGCCTGATGCCGATACCGGACCGTGCGCCCGTTGGTGATCGAATCAGCGGGCACATTTATCAGTTTGAGGCGCAAGCGGTTTTAAGCCCTGCCCCATTAGCCAGCGGGGAGAAGCTCGCCAGCGGGGAATTTGTGGTACGCTATGCGGTGCCTTACCTGGGCAAACCGCATTTTTCCATCGTTCCCGGGCTGATCGCGCTGGATTATGGCGATATGCTCACCGGGGAAGAAGCCTGGGAGTTTCTGCTCAGACGCAGCAACCTGCATCCGCGCGCTGATGTAATCGGTTATCGCAACGATGGCGCCGATGAGATGATCGTTATTAAATGGCTCGACCTGGCGCAACCGATTCAGGTGCTGGCTTACGCCGACGACAGCGCCATTAAGCCCATGGTCCAGTTACAGGCGCTCATCGGTTTTGCCGACAGCGCACTTCCGCCCCGGTTGGCACAGTATCTCCCGCATTATTCGACTATAACAGATTGGCAGGCAGCGACTTATGAGTGATTTGGACAATGAATTAGATACCGTTTTTAATGATACCTGGCCGGCTGACCATCGCTCCGGTGTAGTCGCTGTGGTGGGTCGCCCCAACGTCGGCAAATCGACGTTGATTAACAGCATTCTGGGGCAGAAAATCGCCATTGTCACCCCGAAGCCGCAAACCACCCAGCGCCAGCAGCTAGGCATTTACAGCGAGGAACATCTGCAAATTCTGTTTGTGGACACTCCCGGTTTACATGCTCCACAGCATAAGCTCGGTGAGTTTATGGTTTCCGTAGCCACAAACGCCCTGCGCGATAGTGACTATATCCTGTGGGTGCTGGATGTCTCGCAACCGCCGGATGCCGGAGATCGGTTGATAGGCGAAACGATCAAAATTAACAGTGGGCATACCCCCATTGTTCTGGCCTTAAACAAGGCTGACCTGCTGACAAAGGAAAATCGCGAACCCCTGATCGGCGCTCACAAATCCCTGATTCCGCATGAAGAAGCGCTGTTGGTCAGCGCTATCCGCAAAGAGGGAGTCAGCGAATTACTGACTTATGTCGGCAGCAAAATGCCGCTGGGGCCGCGTTATTATCCCATTGATCAGGTGAGCGAGGTCAATCTGCGCTTTATGGCCGCCGAGATCATCCGCGAAAAAATCATGATTCATACCGAGCAGGAAATCCCGCACAGTATTGCCGTAGAGATCGACAGTTTCAAGGAACGTTCTGCCAATATGACCTACATCAGCGCCATTATCTATGTGGAACGTGACTCGCAAAAAGGCATTATCATCGGCAACAAAGGCAGCATGATTAAAAAGCTCGGCACTCAGGCACGTGCCGAACTCAAACCCATTCTGGAAACGGATGTCTATCTGGAATTACACGTTAAAGTTCTGAAGAACTGGCGCAGTGATGAACGCTTAATGAGCCGCCTGGGTTATCGTCTGCCTAAGGACGGCTAACCCGCACGAGATAGTCGCGGCCAGCTTTGGAGTCTGCTGCAATCTGATCTTTAAGCTGCTGCACGTTCTCGAATTTCTTTTCCTCACGCAGCCGGTGTTCAAAAGAAACCGTCATCTGCTGCCCGTAAATGTCCCGATTAAAGTCGAGCAAGTGCGCTTCTACGCGCACTTCCTGGCCATCAAATGTCGGGCGCACACCCACATTGGTCACAGCCATAAAGCGCTCATTGTCCAGGTGTGCCCAGCCGGCATAGACCCCGTTTGCCGGAATCGTATGCTCCTCCCAGACAGCCAGGTTAGCAGTTGGGAAGCCGATGGTATGACCGCGACGATCCCCCTGAACGACTTCGCCTGTGACCGCGTAACCGCGTCCCAGCCAGAAATTAGCCTTGTCCACATCACCTTCAACCAGCGCCTTGCGAATGGCTGTGCTGCTGATGGCCTCACCATCACGCCGGATAAGATCAATCACCTCGGTACGGAAACCTTTTTCCGCGCCCTGTCCCCGCAAAAAGGCGACCGTGCCTTCACGCTGGTAGCCCATTGCGAAGTCCGGCCCTACCCATAAAATCCGCATCTGCAACGATTTCAGCAGTTGGTCAATGAGGTCTGACGCGCGTGTCTGCCGGAAAGCCTCATCAAAAGTCTGGGTAATCACCAGATCCACACCTAATGCAGCCAGTTGTTCCGCCCGTTCCTCTGGCGTAGTGAGATAATAGCGTCCATCAAGATGCCGCAACACCACATCCGGGTGTGGGAAAAAGGTCAGCACTGCCGTCTTAAAACCCGTTTGCTGGCCCCGTGCCACAAGCTGTTTAATCAGGTATTGATGTCCGCGATGAACCCCATCAAATACACCAATTGTGACCAGTGATGGCTGTTCTAACTGTGCTTCCGACAGCTCATAAACATGCTTCATAACGACACACCCTTTCAGTCCTGAGACAAAAACACCTTGTGCGGAAGCCACCTGTGTTCCGCATATTGCAGGATAGCCACCAACTGTCCGCTGCTATCCACCCCTTGCGCCACTTCAGCGGGTGTGGCGGCCTCATCAGCGGGGATTGAACGTCCATGCAGGATATGCACCAGGGCATCGGCATCCACCAAAACCAGCGGCAGATGAGTCAGTGCATCCGCCGGAGAAATAATGCGTTTTAACCAATCCTCGTCCTGCAGGATTGTATCCAGCGCGGACGCTTTTTCCAGCGTGAAATCACCACTGGCGCTGCGGATTAAACCCGTCAGATGTGCCCCTACTCCCAGAAGTTCGCCGATATCATAGGCCAGGCTGCGGATATACGTCCCGGCGCCGCACGTCACATCCAGCGTAAATTCCGGTGACTGCCAGTCGGAGACGGTCAAAGCGCTGATATGCACGGAACGCGCTTCACGCTCGACCACTTCACCCGCCCGCGCCAGATCATATAATTTACGTCCGCCCTGTTTGATGGCGCTGTACATCGGCGGCACCTGCTGAATATCCCCCATGAAGCCGGTCAGCGCCTGCTCAACCTGCTCACGCGTCACCGCGCTGGCATCCCGCTCCAGCAGCGTTTCGCCATCGGCATCGTATGTATCAGTCGTCACGCCCAGCCGTACCCGCGCCTGATAGCGTTTGGTGGTGTGCATGACATATTCACTCAGACGGGTGGCGCCACCCAGGCACATCACCAGAACGCCTGTCGCCAGTGGGTCGAGCGTACCAGCATGGCCGACTTTCTTGATCTTCAGGCCGCGCCGGATTTTCGCCACCACATCATGGCTGGTCATACCGGTCGGTTTGTCGACATTCAAAAAGCCAAAAACGCTCATTATTCCGCCAGAATCGTTTCAATCTTCTGAAGTTCTTCCGCGCTGAAATCGAGATTGTCCAGTGCGGCCACATTGTCCTCAACCTGCTTCACACTCGACGTACCCACCAGCGCTGAGGTCATCCCCGGATGCCGCAGCACCCAGGCCACCGCCATCTGAGCCAGCGTCTGCCCACGCGCCTGCGCCAGATCGTTCAGTCTGCGAATCTGCGCCAGTTTCGCGTCAGTAATCTGGTCAGCTTTCAGGAAACCATGATCTTTGGAAGCGCGTGACCCTTCTGGAATGCCATTCAGATATTTGTTGGTCAGCAATCCCTGTGCCAGCGGTGAAAAGACGATACAGCCAATACCCTCATCATCCAATGCCTGCAGCAAACTGTCCTCAATCCAACGGTTGAACATGGAGTACACCGGTTGATGGATAAGACACGGTGTGCCCAGTTCGCGCAGAATCCGCGAGGCTTCAAGAGTTTGCTCGGCGTTGTAGGACGAAATGCCGACATACAGCGCTTTGCCGTGACGTACGTCGTGATCCAGCGCCATCATGGTTTCTTCCTGCGGCGTGTGGGGGTCAAACCGATGGCTGTAGAAAATATCAACATATTCCAGCCCCATCCGCTTTAAGCTCTGGTCAAGGCTGGCCAGCAGATATTTACGCGAACCCCATTCGCCATACGGCCCCGGCCACATGCGATAACCGGCTTTGCTGGAGATAATCAGTTCATCACGGTAACGGCCTAAATCCTGCGACAGAATGCGCCCGAAATTTTCCTCGGCGCTGCCGGGAGGCGGGCCGTAATTATTGGCTAAATCAAAGTGTGTAATGCCCAGATCAAAGGCACGATAAAGCATGGCGCGGCCATTTTCCAGCATGTCCACGCCGCCAAAGTTATGCCATAAACCCAGCGAGATCGCAGGCAGTTTCAGGCCGCTGCGACCACTGGTGTTATAGCGCATATTTTCATAACGATCTTCCGAAGGCTGCATCCATAAATTCCTTGATGTCAGAAATAAAACGGTACTCAATGTTTATACTATAAATCATCCGTGCCATTACTGCACGGTTAATGGCATAGGATGGATAAGCTGCCGGCGCAGAATCTTACCTGATGCGGATTTGGGAATAACGAGGACAAATTCAACCTGGCGGATTTTCTCGTGCGGGGCAACCTGCTGTGCGACATAGGCCATCAGCGCATTGGCATCCGGCTGTGTACCGGGTTTCGCCACCACAAACGCTTTCGGCACTTCACCCGCGACCTCATCGGGAACACCGACCACGGCTGCATCTGCAACAGCTTCGTGTGTCAGTAATACACCTTCCAGCACTGCCGGAGCCACCGAAAAGCCTTTGTATTTAATCAGCTCTTTCAATCGATCCACAATGTACAGATGCCCTGCTTCATCGACATAGCCAAAATCACCGGTATGCAACCAGCCCTCAGCATCGACTGTCGCACGGGTCGCTTCAGGGTTATGCAGATAGCCCTGCATCACCTGCGGCCCGCGAATCCACACTTCGCCAGCCTGACCATACCCCACAGTTTCACCACTGTGCACATCAGCGATCTGCATCTGAGTATTAGGCAGCAGCACCCCCACTGATCCGGGTTGTAAATCCAGCGGATTGAGTGGCGTGACATGCGTCACCGGGCTGGCTTCCGTCAGGCCGTAACTCTGTATCAGCAGGCAGTTCAACGTCTGTCCAACACGCCTCTGACCCTCAGCCTGCAGCGGAGCCGCGCCGCAATTGATCTGTCGCAGGCTGGATAAATCATAATCCACAATCCGCGCGGATTGTTCCAGCGCCAGCAGCATCGGCGGCACCACGCAAATCCGGCTGACCGCATAGGTCTGAATCGCTTCGAGTAAATTCAGCAGGTCAAAACGGCGCATCACCACCACCGTCGCACCCAGATAAAGCTGATAACTCAGCACCATAATCATGCCGTAAATGTGGAAAAACGGCAGCACCCCCAGCGCGACATCCTCACCGCTAAAATCCGCCCCTCCCGCCAACTGGCAGATATTCGCCACCAGATTGTAATGCGTCAGCATCACGCCTTTGGGTAAACCCGTCGTCCCGCTGGAATAGGGCAGCACAGCAATATCAGTCCGAGCATCAATCGGCACCTGTGGCAGATTACCAGCCCCCTGTAACAAGGTACCATAAGGCTGTGTACCCGCGGCTTCACCATCGACAAAAATCGTTTTCAGTGGATATTCCATGTGAGCGATGCGCGCTTTATGCGTATAATCCAGCGTGGTATACATATAACTGGCCTGACAATCGAGCAGTTGCAGCGCCAGTTCATGCGCCGTGTACAGCGGATTCGCCGTCGTCACGATACCACCTAAACGCAGCACGGCCAGCATCAGCACCACAAATTCCAGTGAATTGGGGCAATAGAGCGCAAACACATCGCCTTTGCGCAAGCCATGTGCATGCAACCCCCCAGCCACCGCCTCGACCTGGGCCAGCAAGTCGGCATACGTCAGCACATCACCGCTGTGATAATCAATCAGGGCGGGTTTGGAACCATAACGCCGAAAACGCTCAAACAGGAAATCGGTAAACGAAATTTCAGGAATCAAAACATCCGGTAATGGGCTGGTAAAAATCATGGCATAACTCACTGGTTGCAGGTTTATTTTCGAGTATAGCATGCTGATTTTGTGCCAGCGGTTGCCTTCCCCACGCTCACCCTTCACGCAGAGTACGCTCACCCACCGCGGGAATCAAAAAGCACAGCAATATGGCTGTGCTTTGTAAAATCGAGACTTGGTAAAACCTTAAACGATAGTCAGCGTACCCTGGGTAACGGCTTCCTGCAACAGCGCCAGCACACGCTCACGGGCGGCTTCCAGCGGGCCAGCTATGGTCGCGCCAGCCGCCTGCTTATGACCGCCACCACCCACATTAAAAGCCACCTGTGACACATCATAACCGGGCTTGCTGCGCATACTCAGTTCGACGCGACCATCCGGCAGTTCTTTGAACACCACCGCGATCATGGCTTCATTGATCGAATTGAGCAGCCCTACCAACCCACCATCGGTCATATCACTCAGATCGGCGGCTTTCAGGTCTGCCTGGGTAATCGTGGCTTCAACCACCTGCCCATGCAGTTCCAGCGACGACAGCGCGCTTTTCCATAATCGGATGGTGTTGAAGGATTTGCTGTCCAGCGTACGGGCGGTAACCTCTGTTAATGAGGCACCGGCTTCCATCAGCCGCATCGCGATTGCCAGCGTCGACGGTTTGACATTACTTGTCCGAAAACCCAGCGTATCCGTCACCAATCCGGTTAAGAGTGGCATAGCCGCAGCCGTTGAAATCGGCTGATTCATAGCCATCAGCCATTCATAGACCACTTCGGCAGCCGAGGTCGCCTGGGGTTTAATCAGATGAATATCGCCAAACAGCGTATTGGTGGCATGATGGTCAAGATTAATCACACGGTTGCTGTGGGCGCGGCCATAGGTGCCGACATGACCGGTGCGTTCCTCATCACTGGCATCGACCGAGATCATTAAATCCCAGCGGCCACTTTTGAGCTTGCTTTTAATCGTCTCGGTGCCGGGGAGGAAACGGGCAAATTCCACCACGCCGCCATCCACCGCCATGTCGACATTACGGCCACGCTCACGCAGCGCATTCGCCAGCCCCAGCATGGAGCCATAGGCATCCCCGTCCGGTTGGACGTGGGTTACAATCAAAATCGACTCGGCGCTGTCTACCGCCAGAGTCGCATCATTCCAGTTCGTCGTCGCTATCGTCGTCATGAACGTCCGTTTCAGATTGCGGTGGTATGTTCAGGCTGGCAATTAACTGGTTCATATGCTCGCCACGTTCCAGCGTCACATCCCAGCGAAAATGTAATTCAGGCACATTGCGCAAACGCAGCGACTTGCCCATTTCGCGCCGCATAAAGCCATTGGCACGGCTCAGGCCGGTCATGACTTCTTTCTCACGGCTTTCATCACCCAGCGCATTGACATACACGGTTGCAAACAGCAGTTCCGGGTCCAGCGTAACTTCGGTGACGGTGACATTGCGCAAACGGGGATCAGAAATCTCGCGCAGGAGCAGTTCGCTTAATGCGACACGTATACGTTCAGCGACTCGGTCGCGTTTAATGGTCATCGGGGAAATCCTTTCGCTACCGGGTTGCGGGGTGAGGCACTGCTCACCCCTGTAAACTGGGTCGTCTACCCCGGGAAATAACAACTTATCGGGTTGGCCCCAATCTTAGCTGATACGCTCGCTGATGTAGAATTCCAGCAGATCGCCGTCATGGAAATCATTGAAGCCATCCAGGCCAATACCACACTCAAAGCCGGAGCGAACTTCACGCACATCTTCGTTCACGCGCTTCAGTGAAGACACACTCACGTTCTCGACCACCACATTGCGGTTGCGTTTCACCCGTACCCGCGCATTACGGCGAATCTCGCCTTCACGCACGTAGCTACCGGCAATCGCCCCCACCTTGGAGATTTTAAACACCTGACGGACTTCGGCCACACCAATGGTCTTATCGGCATAAACCGGCTCCAGCATACCCTGTAACGCCAGCTCGATATCCTCGAACAGTTTGTAAATCACGCTGTACAGACGGATATCGACACCCTGCGAGTCGGCAGAACGCCGTGCCGGATTATCGACATCAACATTAAAGCCGATCACAATCGCATCAGACGCACTGGCCAGCATCACATCATTCTCGCTGATGTTGCCGATGTCCGCTGCCAGAATACGCACGCCGATGCCTTCCGGGTTCGTCTCGGAAATATTTTCCAGACGGGTGGTAATCGGCTCCAGACTGCCCTGCACGTCCGCTTTGATAATCAGGTTCAGCTCTTTGGTTTTGCCTGCCGCAAATTGGGCGAACACATCCTGCAAGGTAAACGTGACTGGCGCACCATCCACAACCAGGGCTGAGGCTTCGTCCTGACGGTCGTCAATGATTGACCGCGCGATTTTTTCGTTCTTAACGGTTTCAAAGCTGTCACCGGGCTCCGGCAGAGCGCTCAAACCCATGACCGAAATCGGGGTCGACGGTGGCGCTTCCTTCAATGGCTTGCCGGTTTCATCAAACATGGCCTTGATACGGCCATAGGTTTCACCCGCAATAATCGTATCACCGCGCTTCAGGGTACCGTTCAGCACCAGCAGAGTCACCATCACGCCGCGTCCCGCTTCGACTTCAGCCTCAAGCACGACGCCAGCCGATTCGGTATTGGGGTTGGCGACGATATCGCTGTCATCAGCCACCAGCAGAATCGCTTCCAGCAGATCCTCGATACCGGTACCATCCGGCGCAGAAACGGGTACAACCAGCGTATTGCCATCCCACTCATCGGGCACCAGATCAAGCTCGGCAAGCTGCTGCTTCACGCGCTCGATATTGGCATTGCGCTTATCGACTTTGGTCACCGCGACGATGATCGGGACATTGGCTGCCCGCGCATGATTAATCGCTTCACGGGTGGTCGGCATGACACCATCATCGGCTGCAACCACCAGAATAGCGATATCCGCACCCTGAGCGCCACGGGCACGCATGGCCGTAAACGCCTCATGGCCGGGGGTGTCCATGAATGTGATCTGACGACCCTCATGCACCGCGCGATAAGCACCGATATGCTGAGTGATGCCACCGGCTTCGCCATCGGCCACATGCGCTTTACGCACAGTATCCAGCAGGGTGGTTTTACCATGGTCAACATGACCCAGAATGGTCACAATGGGCGGGCGTTTCTGTAGATTTTCGGGCTTCTCGGTGATGTATAGCTGCCGCCATTCCTGGGACTTGGCAGCTTTTTCTTTTTCTTCCTGGACTACCAGCGCACTTTGGGATTGTGCCTCGTAACCCATTTCTTCGATCACGATTGCTGCTGTGTCGTAGTCAACCTGCTGATTAATCGAAGCCATAATCCCGTTGGAAATGAGTTGCTTCATCACCTCAATCGGGCTGGCGCTGATCAGATCAGCCAGTTCACGTACGGATAGATAATCGGGGACAAGGATAACTTGTCTTTCCTGTGCCATAGAACCTCCATGTATCAAGCAATGGATAAGGCACAGGTCATTTATTAACCTGTCACCTGATCCACCGCAACAAACTAAATTTGAGTGCCGTATGCGCCATCATGGGTTAGCCATTAGGGTACGGTAACGCCTCTAAGAGACGACTGCGGTCTGCATCGGTCAGTGTCATTCGTAACGACTTGGCAAGAGCATGGCCTTTGGCCGCGTTTTGCCAGCAAGTTTCCTGCTCACACAGGTACGCACCACGTCCGTCCAGTTTGCCACGCAGGTCAACCTGGACGCCTTCCGCAGTGCGTACAATCCGCGTCAGCGCGCGCTTATCGCTTTTTGCCCCACACACCACACAGGTGCGGATAGGCACATGTTTCTGGCGATGAGAACGCGCCGTGTTCAAGACAGAATCTCAGTCAAGATAATCATCCCAATCATCGCGCACGCGGCGGCTTTTACGCCGACGCTTGGAAACAACTTCGCCCTTATCTTCATCATAAACCAACTGGCGACGCTTCTGGCGTTCTTTGCTCTTCTTCTTCTTTGCATCGTCGCCTTCACCAAGGAAAGCGTCGAGTTCTTCTACATCTTCTTCGACAGCTTCAACCGTAGCAGGTCTTACCTCACGCTGCGGTTTTGCCACGGCTGCTTCAAGTGCGGCGATCTCGTCACCCACCAGTGGCTCGTCTGCAAAGGCATCCGGTACCACTTCGTCATCAATTTCGGGGACTTCAGTCTCAAGCACTTCGTCGGCAGTAGTGAGGACAGCGGCGGGCTCAGCAATTTCCTGTTCCAGTTCCGCTTCTTCGACCACAGCCGGTGCTTCGGCTTCCATCTCAGCCACGGCTTCCGCCTGCTGCTGTTCACTGAGTTTCGACTCAATCACTTCAGGGATAACGACCTTATCGAGCGCACTCTGCAATTTCGCAAACGAGTCCGCTGGTAATGCCGACAAAAGCTGATGCAAATGGTTTTCATCAATCAGGAAACGCCACATAATTTCGCCGACATTACCCAGAGGTTGCAGCGCTTCAATAATTTCGTCAGACAATTCCAGCACTTCCAACGGCAGTTCAAACGCACCCTGCGGCAGCGTCGACTTCACCGCGTTGATTTCGGAAATCCGTGCCTGACGGGCTTCTTCACGCTGGGCGACCAACCGGTTTTCGGCCAGATCAGCAAATTTACCCAACGTCTGATATTCTTCCGGCATCACTGTGCGGCTGGCGTTTTTCTTCTCGACAATACGCACAACTTCCGACAGCATTTCTGGGTATTTATGGGCGAGGTCGGACAGCGGCGGACGATCAATTTTATTCAGGGCATCCTGAACCGCTTCCGTCACACTCTTGATATCAATGCGCCAACCGGTCAGCTTGGCTGCCAGACGCGCATTCTGACCTTCACGGCCAATCGCCAGTGAAAGCTGGTCATCCGGTACGATCACGACCGCAGTACGGCCACTATCCGGGTCTTCTTCGAGATACACACCACTTACACGCGCCGGGCTTAACGCCTTGGCGATAAATGCCTGCTGGTCAGGGTTCCACTCGATCACATCAATTTTTTCTTCGTGGAGTTCCTTGACGATATTCTGGATACGCATACCGCGCATGCCGACACAGGCACCCACCGGGTCAATGCCCTCCTGTAAGGCCGCGACTGCGACTTTGGAGCGATAACCGGCTTCACGGGCGATGTTCTTGATTTCCACCTGTCCGTTGAAAATTTCCGGGACTTCATACTCCAACAGGCGGCGCAGCATGTTGCGATGGCTGCGGCTGACGATAATCTGCGGGCCGCGGTTGCTGCGCTTGACTTCCAGCACATACGCACGGGCTTTATCATGCGGTTTATAGCGTTCACCAGGGATCTGCTGTGCACGGGGGAGAATCGCCTCGGCACGACCCAGGCTCACGGTAATCATATGCGCGTTGACACTTTGCACGGTGCCGCTGATGAGGTCACCTTCGCGCTCCACAAATTCTTCATAAAGCGAGTTGCGTTCTGCCTCGCGGATTTTCTGCAAAATAACCTGTTTGGCGGTCTGCGCGGCAATACGCCCAAATTTCTTGGTCGTACCCTGAACCTGCACCATAACAGTGTCACCTAATTGTGCTTCAGGGGTGTAATAACGCGCCTTCTCCAGATCAACTTCGGTCAGGTCATTTTCAACTGACTCGACCACTTCTTTTTCAATAAAAATACGCGCGCGCCCGTTGGCGGGGTCAATATTTGCTTCAACATGCTGGGCAGCACTCGCGCCCGAATCACGCCGGTAAGCAGAGACTAAAGCTGTTTGCAAAGCCTCCAGCACGACCTCACGCGGTAGCGCCCGCATCTCCGTAATTTCATTGAAGGCGACTTCAAACTCACTTCTCATATTTCTTGTTTCAGACTCCTGATTTGACGAGGAATGATTGGGATGGCGGTGATTGCTTGAATCGAATTATACCAAAACTTTGGTATAAAAAGAAAAGTGGGTTTAAACCCACTTTCCCCAACCACTATTGTAGCATAATTGATTTCAGGTTACAAGGTAATCAGAACCGCGCCGACTACCCTGCCCGTTAAAGATTTACAGGAAACTGTGACAGGCTAACCGGCGCTTTCAATTTCAGCGGTAGCCTCGCTGGAAACCTCCGGCGTGAACTCGCCAACTTCGGCGGTAGCCTCGGTCAACAACGCTTCTTCAGTGACTTCCGCCGTCATCTCCAGCGGCACATTCAGCCCATCACTTTGAGCGCCATTGGCTGCGTCCGGTATGACGACTTCCTGCATAAACGGCGGGAATTTCAAGACACGGCCAGAACCCGCGTCAGCCACATAGACATAGCCCTCGGCATCGGTGGCGATACCGCCCACAGTACGGAACTGCGCCGGGCCGGGATTCTCGCGGCTGGCCTGTCCAAACGAGCCGAGACAGTTCCCGGCCACATCATAGACCAGCACGCGACCTGCATCGGGGTCCGTCACATACAGAATGCCACGGTTACCATCGACCGCGGTATAAGGCCGGTTGCCCAATTCCTCATACCACGCCTTTACAGGGAAGTCATACAGGAACACGCCATCGCGGTCAAACACCGAAATACGGCGGTTCCACGTATCGGCGATAAACACGCGGCCATCGGGATGCAGCGCAATACCTGCCGGTTCATCCAGTTGACCGGAACCACTGCCCCCACGTCCGATATCCTGCACAAACTGACCGTTAGCGGTATAGACACGAATACGCTTATTGCCCGTATCCGCCACATAAACCCGTCCAGTAGCATCAACTGAAACATCGCGCGGCCCCCACAGACCGTTGACCGGCTCTTGCTGGGCACTCGCGCCGAATTCACCAGCTTCACCCCAGCGTGTCACCACATTTCCAGCCGGGTCAATGACCTGTACCTGATAATTCCAGGTGTCGGCCACATACAGATTGCCATCTGGCCCGACTGCGACACTATTGGGACGCGTAAACGACAGCGCATTGGTATCGCCATCCTGCCCCAGCACACTCAGGAATGAGCCATCGGCGTTAAAGGCCGTAACACGGGCATTGGCTTCATCGGCTACGTACAGATGACCTTCAGCGTCAACTGACAAACCGATTGGGCGCTGCAACATGCCGGGTGCGCTGCCCTGTGTGCCGAAAATCAGCTCGGCATTGACCAACTGCCAGTTCGAGTTACACACATTCGGCGCGATATTTTGCAGCGGGTCCTGCACCAGACCTTCACCCGCACCCAGATTCCAGATCTGGGAGGCGACATCTTTACGGACATACAGATGCATGCGGTCGGATACCGGCCACTGTGTCAGGCTGAAATCACGCCCGACCACCTGCCCATAAGTGTCATAATCGCGCGACCACCAGATATCGAACAGGCCGCGTCGCAACTGTGCCGACTGGGAATTCTCCGCCGAGAAATCCAGCGCATTAGTCACCCGCTGCGGGGTCATGTTGAAGTAATCCTGCATCGGCCACCACAGCCGGATATATTCAAAGTGATAGAAACGGTCTTCCAGCAGCGGTTCCACGGCAGAACGATTCGCCTCACCCACCACTACAGCCATCGAGTTGTCGATCACCGGTCGGCTGGGGCTGCTGCCGAAGAAAGTCGCATTGGCGTAATCGCGGAAATACCACGTATACGGCCACGAGACTTCGTTATCATAGGAGAACGACAGGTCATAGCCATCGGTTGTCCGCAGGCTGATATCTTCGATCTGATTCAAGACCTGTTTCACGGCTGGCGCGGCATGGGCATACACCAGATATTCATTCGCCAGATCATAATTGATGAATGATGCCATCCACGCCGAGCGGAAAGTCAACACACTGAGGAACAGGAAACCCGCCACCGCAAACATCTGCCACAGATGCCGCCAGCCAGTGCGCTCCACAAACTGATACAGCGCCAGAATTACCAGACCCGTTACCGCCACCACCGCCAGCCATTGACCCGACTGTGCCAGTTGTATCTGTTGCAAGCCGCCAAATGGTCCCTGCCCAAAGATAAATGGCGAGATCACCTGAAACAGCGTGAAAAATAACAGCGGGAACAAAATCAGATAGACCCAACCACCCTGTTTGATCTTTTCCGTGTCGATCTTTTCAAACAGGCCGCCAAAATACCAGCCTGCCAGCATAATCAACGGCAGGGTGAGATGCGTCCCCAACCACGGCATTTTCTCACCGGCCAGCGTGTAACCCACCAGATTGAGAATCGCCAGCCAGGACATGAACAGCAAAAATGAGGGTTTCGTCAGCCATTCCGGGCTGTCCCAGCGCAACCAGCGATCAACGGACGTGACATGATCAAGGTCGCTGTCCTCACGCTTAGGCTTTTCAAACAGATCATCTTCCACCACGGCCAGTTCCGAAATAGAAGGAATTTCATCATCTTCATTTTCACTGATCAGTTCAGCCGTCGTGCTGTCCGACTCTTGCAGCAGCAGCTCGTCACGGCTGTCGGCCTGTTCCTGCAGCCGATCCCGCCGGAAACCCCAGAAAACTCCCAAGCCGCTCACCATCGCCAGCATACTGCCGATCACCGGCAGAAATTCGTAAAACGGCATAATCAGGCCAAGGTAATAATACTGCGGCTGACTGCCACGGCGCACGCCCTGCTGCTCCAGCCAGTAACCGAGGCTACCGATCACGCCGGTAGCGAGGCCGTTCATATTGGTGAACATGGTGGTGAAAAAGAAGCCAAACAGCGCATAAAACACGACATTACAGGCCAGCCAGCGCCGCCAGTTCCAGACCATACCGATCACAATCGACATCGCCGCCATCGGAATCAGCGCAATGATGGCCCACTGAATACCTTCAGCAGAATAATCCGTTGGACTGCGCCCCATCAGCTTGATAATC
Source organism: Aggregatilineales bacterium (assembly GCA_038258185.1). Lineage (GTDB taxonomy): Bacteria > Chloroflexota > Anaerolineae > Aggregatilineales > Phototrophicaceae > JAIOHN01. The sequence goes on from JBBSQD010000084.1 coordinate 21,371, forward strand.
AGCGGCGTGGCCCACGGGATAATCAGTGTGCCGATAATGACGATCAGATCCAGCTCAGGGAAGCGGTGCAGAATGCGCCACCAGCCCAACCGCCATGAAGCCAGCGCTGTAACCACCACCACCGCGCCGATAATCCAGGTCGCGATCAAAGGCAGCAGCAGATCATTGACGGCCAGGGCCGCGCCTTCTTCACCCGGCACCGCCGGCACGGCTGTCTCGACCGTTTCAGTCGATGGCAGGCGCGACACCTCTTCGATGTAAATCAGCGCAAGGCACACGGCCAGCGCGATGAGAATCACCACCAGCAAATCCAACCAGCGGATGGGGGTGCGGCTCTGGCGGAAAGCCCACAGCAAACCGCCCACCAGCAGCACCAGCACCGTCGCGATAATGCCGATCGTCCATAAGAGAAAACTGCTCGAATCGACGTTATTCAACCAACTGCCAGAAATCTGCGCGGCTTCAATCGCCCGTTGTGGCGAGATAATCGCCAGCACGATATACATCGCCAGCGCGGCAATACCGCCCAAAAGAATGGAGACCATCAGGAAATAAAATGCCGAACGTCCGGGGATATTCCAGAAATACTGTGCCAGCCGTACAAACCAGTACAACGCCAGGAAGATGCCGAAAATCGCGATGTAAATAAACGCGACTTCCTTAGACCCCAGATTCCCTATCATGGCCGCCGCCAGAATCACCAGCCAGTAACTTCTTCGTTTCTGGCGTTCCGGCCCATCCAGATACATAAAAATACAGTACGCCATCACCAGCGCGAAAAAGATCGACGGGGTATCGTGGCGGATATAGCGGTTGTAATACAGCATCAACGGTGAAATCAGCAGCATAAACGAGGCCAGAATCGCCCCCCACCGTCCCAGCCATTTGCGAAACAACAGCGGAAACATCACCACCGCCACGCCCAGCAGCGCCGGGTAAATGCGCGAGGTGAAGTCATTATCGCCAAACAGATAATAGAAAAAGGCAGTCACATGGAACAGAATCGGCCCATGCATCAACGGCGTATGCTGAAAATCACCATTGGCGTACAGATTCCATGAGTAACGGGTGTGCAGGCTTTCGTCATGGCTCATGGCGCGGTCACCCAGGATGTAAAAGCGGGTGAAAATCGCCACAAGCAGAATGACAATATACAGTGC
>JBBSQD010000085.1:0-22459 GCA_038258185.1 Aggregatilineales bacterium
AGGGTGAGGTGTACTCTTTACGCGATCTGCCAACGAATTTCTGATTATTTTAATAGTATCGCAAGTGTTTCTAAATTGCCAAATAATAGCAGATCCCTGAAGAGAGTTTAAACAATAAAAAAGATCACTTCCGCGCAATTTCCTTATACAGAAAACGTTCATCTAAAGGCTGGCTTTTCTAAAGAGAAAGTCACTCGTATTAAGACAACAGCGCTTATCCAAAACAACCTATACAAACAATCTACCAGCTTAATTTCCGTAATTGCTAAGGCTCAGCATCTCAGTCGTTTCAACAATTTTCGCTGAGGAACGCTTTGGGCATCAGTTATAAATGTGATGTTCGAATACTATCGCCAGTTGGGCTCGTGCCACGCAGGACGAAAAACTGCCAGAAATCCTCGACCACCCCAAATAACTCGACTAAACTATCAATGGGGAGTCCCTTCCTGGTTAGGGAGCAAGGCTTTATCCCACGCTTCTTACATTCTGACTTGACAAACATTATATTTCGACAATAATGAAATTCGATGTACATCGAAAAGGTAATTGAATGAGCGCTCAACCGGAGGAAGTACTGAATTTACTCAAGATAGTTGCGGATGAAAGCCGCTTGACACTACTACGCCTTCTCAATCAGGGCGAGTATTCTGTTGGGGAACTGGCGGGACACCTCAACCTTGGTGAACCGACCGTCTCTCATCATCTGTCCAGGTTGCGTAAAGTCGGATTGGTGACACTGCGAATGGATGGCAACCAGCGTTTTTATCGCATTCATGAAAGTGGCTTAGCCCATTTCAAGAGTCTCGTTACTCATCTTGAGGACTTTCCTCTTCAACCTGAATCATCTGTTTCGGACAACAGATGGATCGACAGGCTGGGTTTGTCACCAGAAGACAGCCAGGTGCTCTATGACCACACCCATAACGGGAAACTCACACACTTGCCGCGCAAGCATAAGAAGCTGGTGGTCATCCTCATTTGGTTGGCCACTCTGTTTCAGCCAGACACCCTGTATACAGAGGGAGAGGTCAATGAGGTTATTCAAGCTGTCTACCGCGAGGATTATGTTGGCCTCAGACGTGATCTGGTTGATATGGGGTATCTGCGACGTGAACGTGGTGGTGGGAAATACTGGTTAACACCTGGCAGTGATCATCCAGCCTAACCTGTATCAGATATCAATAAGAAAGTGGAAAACCCGTTGACAACTTATGAAATACCGCAAAGTGCTCGTGAATTGGGCTTGATGCAGGCTTTTCCCTCGGCACTGGATCAATTTGTCACCCATGAAAATCAGCTGTATGCACCTTACAACCGCTGGAGCTTTCAGAACGAACTCAAGCTGAACCGCACTGCGGAGGTCTGGCGGGGCGACGCTCCCGCAAGTGCGTTAGCCAGCGACCTCCAAAACCTGAAGCACGTGACCTTCCGTAATACGGCTGGTGAGACATTTACATTTGATGACATGATCGAACGCAGTTACACTGATGCCATTATTGTTATGCATCAGGGGAAGGTGATCTACGAGCGTTACCTGAATGGTATGCAACCCCACACACTTCATGCCTGGGCCTCCGGCAGTAAATCGATGACAGGCACGCTGGCAACTCTGCTATTGTACGAAGGGTTGTTCGATGCTGAGACCATGATCTCAAATTACCTGCCTGAACTGAAAGGCACTGGATTTGATGGAGCTACCGTCCGGCATGTGATGGACATGACTGCAGCAATCGGATTTGCTGATCCCAAGTCAAACCCCGTTGCAGAAGATTGGCGTTACGGCGTGGCGCTGGGCTGGTGTGAAAAAACGCCTGACTATGACGGCGCACAAACGGTTTATGAGTTCCTGCCAACAGTGGTCAGGTCAGGTGAGCACGGGGTGCGCTTTACCTATCTGACACCGAATACGGATGCCCTTGCCTGGCTTCTCAAGCGGTTGACCGGAAAGACACTCGCTGAGTTGATGGAGCAATACATCTGGTCAAAACTGGGTGCTGAACGCGATGCCTACTGGATCGTAGACAGTGCCACTGCTGAAACGGCGGGTTCGGGGTTGATCACTACCGCGCGTGACATGGCACGATTTGGGCAGATGATGCTGCAAAAAGGATATTATAACGGCCAGCAAATCCTCCCTGAAGCCGTGATTAATGATATTGAGCAAGGCGCAGATCAGGAGGCATTCGCCCGCGGTCCGGCGGCTGGCCCTGGTAACAGCGGCTACTCGTACCATCATCAGTGGTGGGTGACACACAATTCGTATGGAGCTTATCAGGCACTGGGATATGGAGGGCAAATGCTATATATCGCGCCGGGTGCGGAGTTGGTCGTAGCAAAGTTGAGTTCCTACCCAACACCGACTACCGCCGGGCAGGAGTTCTATAGCGCATTCGCTGCGCTCCCCGCTTTGGCAAAAGCTCTGGCCGAATAAATTCTGTTGCGCATAAATTTAAGTGGGTTCCCATGCAGCTATGAGAATCCACTTATCTCGGTTTGCGGTGTTGGACTGTTTCTTGTTTAACATTTACCCCTTCTTCTTTAAATTTCCCATTGTAACCGGCCTTCATTGTAGCTCCGTATAAAGGCCAATAGTTCCATGAAAGCCGGGAACAAAATGTCTGAAGCTGAGCTGTTTTTTAGCCTAATTCTGGTGTAAAATAGAGTACGTAAATACTTCTTTTCGTACATCATCTGGAGCACCCCATGTCGTCTGAGATCACCCCTTCCAATACCCATTTACCCGTCCCGACCGAGACCGATTTCGCTACTCTGAGTGAACTGCTGCTGTCGACCGTGGCGACCAGCAGTGCCCGGATTTATGCTCAGACGCTGCGGGCCTGGCAGGCGTGGTGTAGTGACCAAGAGCTTGATCCGCTCGACCTGAGCCCGCGCCACGTCCTGGCCTTCCTCGCCAGTGCTGAGACGACCAAAGCCACCCGCCAGCGCCAACTGTCGGCCCTGCGCAAGCTGGCCCAGATGCGCTTCATCCTCACACCGGGCGATGATGAGGCCCGCCGCCTGCATGAAGCGCTGAAGGTGATTAAAGCCCCGGCCATGAGCGACCAGGGCAAAAGTCAGGAGCGGGCGAAGAAAGCCCTGAGCCCCGCCGAAGCCGATAAGCTGCTCCGGCAGTGGGATGGTGACACGCCGCAGCAGAAACGCAACCGGGCGCTGGTGGCCGTGCTGCTGTTGTCGGGTTTAAGACGGGCGGAAGCGGCGGCATTGGTGTGGGACGATGTCGATTTTGAGCACGGGGTGCTGACCATTCGCCATGGCAAGCGCGACAAAGCGCGATCGGCTCCGCTGGCCGGGGAGTTTGCCCTCGAAGCCCTCCAGACCTGGCATGAAGCGCAGCCGGAGGGGTATGCCTTTGTTTTCACGCCGGTGACGCGGGGGGGACAATGCAGTGCGGATCGGGCGCTGACCGGCACCGATGTCTATCGCATCTGGGCCGCGACCTGTGCCCAGGCCGGGATTGACGCCAAGCCACACGATGCTCGGCGGACGTTTATCACCGAGGCGCTGACCACGGGCACACCGATTTCGACCGTCCAGCAGGTCGTCGGTCACGAACGCGGCGATACCACGCTGCGCTACGCCCAGACCGTCGATGCCCGTCGGGCCAAAAAGGAACTCAAGCTGCGCTATGGGTAACCGACAGGTGGATGTGAAATCTGCCTTTATCTGTGAAATTTTTTATCTGAGGCTGAAGCACATTTAGATAATATCAGCTCCCAAAACTATGTAATTCGTGAGGTGAATGATGTATTCATTTGATCATTCAGAATCACACGTTGCGGTATTGTCGATGGAATAGCGTGTACGTTCTACAGAGTTTAAATCTCGAAATACGCGTGTACAGGCATATTCAATCAGGTCATTGTAGTTCGTAAACCAAAGTCGCAGCTTACCATCGCGACTTGCAGATACGATCTGTGTTCCATCTGGGCTGAAAGCGGCAGTAGTGATTGAGTCTGTAGGACTTTCAAAGACCCGGAGTATTGCGCCAGTCGTTATATCCCACAACCGTATGGTTCTACCCCCACTGACAGAAAGCACCTGTCTACCGTCTGGACTAAAGCCAACAACGGAGACATAGAAGTCATCTCCTTTGAATATTTGAAGGTCTTCACCTGTTTGGACATCCCATAAGCGTATTGTGCCATCTGGTTTGCCAGACAGCATGAAATGCCCATCAGGGCTCACCGCTTCCTTTTTATCGGTATGCCCGGCAAAAACCTGGAATGTTTCTCCTGTTTCAGCATCCGACAAGCGTATTGTGCCATCCTGATTGGTGGACAACACCAGATCGCCATCAGTACTGACCACATCATCCCGATCCGTATATTCTCTAAAAACCTGGTGTGTCTCTCTTGTCTCTATATCCCACAATTGAAATTTGCCATCCTGACTGCCCGACAGTACCCATGTGCCATCAGGACTGATCATGATTTGGCTAATGGGATGAGTATGACGGCGGTAGCTACTTAAATGCTCACCTGTTTGCAGACTCCACAGGTTAATGAGGTTGTCCAGTCCACCGGATAACACGATTGAACCATCCAGGCTAAACGCAATGCTGGTTACAATCCCGCGGTGTGCCTGTATCACTCGTGAGAGACCACCCGGTGTGATTGCATGGTTTATCCCCCTCAGATTCCACAACCGTAATGTGCCGTCTTCACTGCCAGAAAGTGCCTGTGTACCCTCAGGACTGAAAGCTACACTCCAAACGCTCCTTGGATGCCCCTCTAATATCTGGATTGTTTCACCTGTTTGGACATCCCATAACCGGAGCGTCCGATCCATACTTCCGGACAGTGCCAATGCCCCATCCGGACTAAACGCGACACTCTCTACGGTAGAGGCGTGTCCCTTGAAAACCCGGATGACCTGACCTGTTTCCACATCCCATAAGCGCATTTGATGATCATCGCTGCCGGTGAGGATTTGTGTGCCATCCGGACTGAAGACTGCACTGTAGATATAAGATGAGGGCCGGCTGAACCATAGAATAGGCTCCCCTGTGGCGACATCCCATAGTCGTAACGTATTGTCAAATTTGCTGGAAAGGATTTGTGTCCCGTCCGGGCTAAACGCCAGACTAGAAAAATCTGCGCTCAAACCGCCATCTTCAAATATGCGGACGATCTCACCTGTTTCTACATCCCACAGGTGAAGTCCCGATGGACGTCCGACAACTCTCATGGGAGTTGAAACAGCAAGTGTGCCATCCGGACTTAGCGCTAAAGTAGAAATACCTGGACTTGATCTTTCGTCTTCGAACAAACGAATCATCTCGCCTGTATGGATATCCCATAAGCGCAGTGTCCCATCCACACTCGCGGAGAGCGCTCGATTTCCATCAGGTGTAAAGGTCACCTTTCGAACAGCATCGGTATGTCCAGCAAAGGTGCGGATCATCTCGCCTGTGGCGACATCCCAGAGACGCACTGTATGATCCCGACCACCCGAAAGTGCCCAAAGCCCATCCGGACTGAATGTGACACTCATGATTTCGCCGGTATACGCTCCAGGGTCATTAAAGTAAATTAAATTAACTGTATCCTCATGGCCTTCAAAGGATCTTACTGTGTAGAGGTTATCCAGCGCCTCAACCAGTACCTGGTCAGCACGGGGTGTATAAGCGGTTTTCAATGCCCTTATCGCCAGCAAGGCAGCGTTTTCCATATTGCCATCCACGGCGGATAATTCGACAAGCGCATCGCTTGCCAAAATGAGCGCTTCGGCCAGGTTTTGGGCTTTTGTTGCAAGGAGGGTATTGGCTTCGGCTGTACCTTGTGCCGCTCCTGCCATAAATTGCTGTGTTCTTAAATCGGCAGCTTCTGCTGCGACTTGCGTTGCTGCCTCTCTTGCTTCACTTTGCAGCACTGCGGCTGTGCTCAGTTGATCATTAGCCGCTGTAATCTGGATGCCAGCACGCGCAATAAGGGTATTGGCAATCTGAGCCTGTTGATCTGTATAAGACCCACTTCGCAGCATCAGACCGGTTGCGATCAGGGCAATAACACCCAGCACGGTGGCTGCTATAATTGTGATTCGCAGACGGCGCGCTTTTTGAGACATTTCCTTTTTAAGGTTTTCCTCTACCATGTTTTCCTATTCCTCATGCGCTACGTTGGAATCAGCAGGCAGTGGATTGAGCCATGTCTCCCACTACGGCACATCCAGAACGTTGTATATGCGTTCGGGAACTGCCCTCAGCGCAATGCCGCTATTTCATTGTCTATACTCATGATAATGGCTTCTGTGAGATAGAGTAATAAGATACGAGGTCATTACGCTTGACGACGAGTATAAACTCTCCCTTATTCTAATCTGACTTCGTATCCCAGTGGTTTTGAAACGAAACAGTCATATATAGCCAGTGGTGCATGTCTCAAACGGTAGAGAAATGCACCGAAATGCATTCTGTAATTTTTGAATATTTGTACTATAGTAGAGGCTCTTTGTAATTTGGGAGAGAGATAATCATTTCTGTTATCACCTCTTAAACAGGCAATTGAGGCAATGCATAGTGCATCTTCAACGCAATTAGACGTCAGATAGATAATTGCACACTGATTAAACAAGCTGTTAGCAACGGAAAAAGCATTGGAAAGCTGTTCGGGTTGTTGGCAAAGGAGGGACCATGAAACAAATTGCATGGCTGATCTGTTTAGGGCTTGTATTAGGACACTTATTTGGGCGAGTGGAGGCACAGGATGCTACACCAACCCCTATCTTTGTAGAGCAACCGAAACCCGCACCGATCAGTCCACCTCCCTATGAACAAATCGAAGGACAACGGCTCATTCAAGTGGCTTTTGGGTTTAATATCTGTCCCGAAGAGATTATTGCAGCCAATCGCGATGTGATTCCACTGGAGTCCATTTTCGAATATGGGACAGGATCACCCTTAAAGCCTGATGTCAACATTCCTCTGCCTGCCAACCTCACAATTCCACCCCATAAAGACTGCTACACAATTCTTTCCCCGGCAGGGATCTGGAACTATGCCCAGATTGAGCGTGATTATAATGTTTGCCTTGAAGAATTCGCCTATCTTTCGCAGCGCTATCGAGAGGGCGATAACGAATATGATGCTGTTTTCCTGCGCAAAGATGCTCTCCCCTGTGTCAATGACACAGGCCAGCGTCTCAAATACTTTGACAGTTATGGGAAGTTGTTAGATGTACCTGTTTACAGCGATTTGCCATTTATTGATGACTATGACCTGTCAAAGCCCGGATACTGCCCTGGCGATATGGTCCAGATAAATCCTCAGTTCAGCCTGAACACCGAGAATCCCTATGCGAGTATGATTTACAGCTCTGAATTTGAGATGCGCGTGTTTGTGCCGCCTGGTGCACGTCATTGTGAGCGTTTATATGTGGAGGAGGATATCGGTTCTCTTTATGATCTTTCCCAAACCGTGAATGTCTGTATGGAAGATATTTTGGAAGCAAGCGGTCGATTTTTGACGCGTATAAAGGGCTTCATGAGTTACATCATCTATGTTCCTGTGGATGTACCACCGTGCTATGATGAGCATGGGAAACGCCTTGGCCATAACGATTTCGGCTTGTATGAGCCTCAGGAAGGCGAGTCTTTTCTTGGTATCGCTCAGGATCATGATGTGTGCTTTGACGATCTGTGGGAGGCTAATCCCGTGATGTCAACATGGAATGGGAGCTCAGGTCTTCTGCCAGAAGTCGTGTTTTTGCCCTCAACCCCAGCTTGCAAGTCCACTAACGCGACACTGACCGTTCGCCCAAACCAGACACTCCACGGATTGAGTTTGCTCACAAACGTCTGCGTCAATCGGCTGATTGAGGCCAACCCCTGGTTGCAAAAACTTGATCCTGATCTGTCAGCTGTTTTGCCAGCGGGCGAGACAGTTATCATTCCGGAGCGTCCCAACTGCTACTATCTGACGTATTCGCCTATTCTGATGGATCTTAAGATGATCCCCTACGCGTGTTATGCCGTCCCTGTCACAGACGCGAGCGATTTCACAGGTCATGAGCCCATCATCACGGCTTCGAATACAGATTTACCCTACTGTTATGAACGCAAAGATGGCATGACAATCATCTACCAGAATGAGCCGTATACCCTGTATCGCATTCGCGGCTATGAATCGTACACACTCATCAGTCAATGCTTCGACATTCCGATTGATGCGCTGCAGAATGTGAATATGGAGGATGACCCCTGGACGACCTATCACAACACAACCATTTTCTGGGGTGGTCTGCTGATCCCGCAGCCGCACGCGGATTGTGTTTTCAACACGCTTGACGGTTATCCGCATTACGAACAATTTATGACCATGACCTCTAATGCCGGATCACTGCAGGAGGGTGTTTATATCGTCAATTATCAGGATACCCTGAGCAGCATCGGGCGCAAGTATGGCTATCCCTATCAATGGATCGCTAATGCCAACAACATCTCTGCACCATACACCATCTACTACCTCCAACAGTTAAAGATGCCATCGATGCCGTCGCTCTATACCCTGGTTCCTCTAGGTGGCGCTACTGGGGTGACTCTGCTGGTCAGCATCGCTATTTATGGCCTGCGACGCTGGTCGCGATCAAGAGATAAGTAGAAGAGTAGGTAATCAAGCTAAAGGGCATATCCATTGATCACCACGCCCTTCATCATGGTGAATGTGATCAATTTGGTTAAGAGCCTACATCCTGGATTTGCTCCCGCTGCGTCCACCTGCTCACCTTGCTTAGCATTAATCGAATCCGGAAAACAGCTTTCCGTTTGAACCCTGCCTCATTCAATGCTACGCTTATGAAACAGCCGATCGAAGAGTAACCCTATGCCCATGTCTGATCCCAACTCAGCGTCAGAACCCTATTACGCTCCTGTCACCCTCTCGCCCGAAGAGCAACATGAGGTCGAGCGCATCGCGGATCTGCTCGGTGAGACCCAGGCTCAACCCATCCTGCTCATCGGTCGCATTATCCGCTTCTGTGGACTCGACTTTGCCCAGCGCATCGTTGACGAAACCTTCACCATCGAGCAGAAAGGTGGTCTCAAACGCGACGATGGCAAAGGCTATCGCACCACCGGTGGCATCTTCTTCTATCTGGCGAAGAAACAGGCTCCCAAAGAAGCCCGCAACAGCGCCTTTCACCGGATAGACCCGGATCGCGCCTCCACCCCTGCCCTACCCCGCTTCGCCTGGAAGAATCGCCGGAGAGTGATTTCACCGCTCAAAGCCGAACCGGGTAGCCTTGACAGCGCTGAGGTCACGCTCTTTGGCCGACCCGACTCTGTCGAGCAGGATAGCGGTTTTGTCACGCTGGAAATGTGCCATTATGCCAGTCTGCCTGCGGAATTCTGTGAATGCTTTATCTAATGTGTCTTGAGGGACAAATTGCAGAAGCTGTTGGTATTGTTCTTCTGGTGGAAGACGCGAATTAATAAACTGTTGTACTAAGGCATCTATAGCTGACATTGAGTAATCTACCGCTGCTAAAAATAAGAGATTTGTGTTAATTTCGATTATAAAGCATAAGTTACAGAACGATAGTAAGCCTCTGATTTATCCCACATATGTGTAAACGAAAAACGTTCTCAGTTTTCTATTTATGGCCCTAATCTGCTCGTTCTGGAATCTACGCTGATGTATAAATTACTTCTACAATCACACCATCAATTACTGAGGTCTGAAGGATATGGCTGTCCAGGAAAGATTGCTTACTGTCGGGGCATTCGAACATTTTGTGCAACTGCCGGAAAATCGCAATCGACTTTTTGAATATATCGGTGGGAGAGTCGTGAACGTGGTCTCCAACAACTATTCATCACGGATAATGAAAAAGATATGGCGATCAAAGTTGGGAATTATCTCGCTGCTGACACAATTGTCTGGTTGGTCAGTCCGCTTGAGCAGTCGGTAGCTGTGTTTGTGCCGCATGAGCCGGTTAAAAATTTTGGTATCGAGGATGTGCTAGCATTGGAAACTTTGTTGCCAGGCTTCGAATTGGCCGTGCGCGATGTCTTCGCGGAATAATCAGTCTTTTTTCTGAGACTTTAATCGCTCTTTTAATTCCGCAGCTGAGACAGCTTCAGCGTGTAGCGCTTTGTCCTCTTCCTCAAAGTAACGAACAATCTCTGCTTTATGGTCATAGTAGTAAGCCAATATCGCGTAAACTTCACTCTGGCTGAGGTTGTATTGTTCCATCACTTGTTCAATAGTGGCCCCTGTGCCATCAAACAAGCGACTGATGATCATCTTGACCTTCACATTACGTCCGGCCAGACGCGCCTGCCCATCTCGAATTTCTATATGATTGATGACTGGAAAATCTACACCGTTCATGGCTTTACCTGTCAAACTCGATCAACTTATTGTAAATATCTTCCTGCAAGGAACCAGCACCCTGCTCAAGAAGTCTATAAATCTCGTGCAATTCTCGCACCAGCTTCCCAATATCTCCCTGGAAACGCCGATTAAACACCATAATACCCGCATGAGATAGCCCCTGCCCTATCCACAGACTGTGTAAATCACGAAAGTCTGCATCATGAGAAACAAGCGTCCGCTCTTGTGCTGTTGCATATTCCAAGTGCTCGGTATCATCCACTTCCGCAAGATTGACTTCTTCACACCGTACCACATCTACTCTACGCTGGCGCAACTGGATCGCAACGGCTTTAGGAATGTGGGTATCAAAATAATATTTCAGGCTCAATTCTGCTTCTCATTCCTTTTTAGGAAGATCACCCTTTTCTCTCAGGGTATCCATCACCCCTTTTACATAAGACTCGCCAATTTCGCGTTCTAAGCGTGATTGTTTCTCTGCCAGTTCTTCAATTCGTTGTTGAGATAAATGCATTTGTTCAAGAAGTTCTTTAATTCTCTGGTCGCTATAATGTTTTGTTTGTTCAAGTGTTGCTTGAAGCCTGATGTTTTCATGCTCGAATTTACGTGCTGCTTCTAATTCTCTACGTGTATTTTCAAGTTCCTGTTGCACCTTTGCAAATGAGCGCTGAAGATACTCCACTTCCAGAGAAAGACGTTTTTCTTGCTCACCAGCAACAATCATTTGCACTTCCTCAGGAGGAAGAACAGGTACTTGTCCTCTTTGACCGTTATCAAGGGAGAGATGTATGTCATCAAAAGTCATCCCCTGCCTTTTTAACTCTGAGATTAATGTAAATACTGACATATCTTCTTCAGAGAATTGACGATGCCGCCCTTTACCTGGGTTAGCAGTTGGAGATAAATGACGAGCAAATTCCTCTGTCCAGGCACGGATAGTCTCACCTGATACAGCAAACAAGGCGGAAGCATGGCGGCTACTATATGGCACTTACACTTCTCTTTCTTAAAAAATACTTCAATTCTTCGATTTACCTTTATATCCCTTTTTACTCTGCGATCAAAACTTCAAGTTGGTTCCAGGTTGTAAGCATCTGAATGGTCTGCATATTTAAAAATTAGATTTGCGTTTTTTACTTCAACTCTGTATTATAAGCACAGAGTGCAGGTTGCACATAGTGCAAAGGATGAAAATATGGCGCGCTATCGTTTCTCATTTTGGCTCGATGCAAATAAAGATGATGAGCTGCTCCTGGCTGAAGAAATCGACTTGCTGAAACGCCAGCGAACTTACACATCCACCATCCGCAACGGCATCCGGCTCATCAGTGACTTGAGGGCAGGGCGGTTGGATGTGCTGTTCGAGCTCTTCCCGTGGGTACAGGTCGAGTTTCTGGCGCATCTTCAACCGGCCCAATCCTCAGCGGAGATCGAGATGCAGCGCCGCCTGGAACGCGTGGAATCGCTGTTGCTGGCTCAAGGGAACACACCGATAAGCGGGCAGGGAGTCGGCAAATCGCTGCTCAAGGGGACGGTCACGCCGCCAGTTTACGACGAAGATGACACCGATCTGCTGGTCGTTCGGAAGTCCACTGTCAACAGCGCTCAGAACTTCCTCGATGCAGTGATGGCTCTCCAACAGCAGACCCAGGCACGACCGTCATGACCTACGCCATTGAGGATGAAGCCGAAGTATTAGCCACCGTGGTGGAGTATTTGGAACGCCAAGGGGTGACCGGTCTGCGCCAGCCGTATGACCCGGAGCAGCTCAACAAAAGCGCGGTGCTGCGCTATCTGCTGCTGCAAGCCTATGAGGAGGCGCTGGCTAATCCACCGACACCAGCGGGTCAGATCAAGCGTTCCGGCAACGTGCCGCAGCCTAAAAGTAAAGTGAACATCTCAGCAAACACAGCGTCCAAAACGAGAAAAGGGTAGGGGATAAATGGCAGATTATCTGGTTTCGGTCGATCCTGGAAACGGATCAACCAATGGTGTGCTTGCCAAAGAAAAGGGCAACTATAAGTCAGTCTACTTCCCCTCCGTCCGTGCTTCCGCCAGTGGCGACAGCCTCGGTCTGGGCAAGGCGCTGGAGATCGACTATGAGTATGTCGATTGGTACTCGCATCGTTATGTGGTGGGGGAGGATGTGCTCAAGGTGTCGCGCAAACATCTGGAACGCCACACTGGCGCGAATCGCTATGGCAACGAACTGCATCAGTTCCTGACGGCGGTCGCGGTGGCGCAACTGGGAATCAGCAAAGGCAGGGTCGATCTGACGCTGTTCGCACCTCCGGGCATCTTCCTTAACGCGCAGAAGCTGATCCACGAACGCTTTTTCGATCATGAGGGCAAGGTCGAAATCCAGCTCAAAGGCGACAAAAAGCCGCGCCAGTGGCAGTATGAGACTATCCATGTCTGGCCGGAAGGTATCGGCGCTGCGGCCTGCTTCATACTCGATGAGCACGGCGAGATGGCGACCAGCGATGTCCTCAATGGCGATGTGGTCGTGCTGGATATGGGGGCTTACACCTTAGATGCCTTGAAACTGAACGACGGCAAATTCAACAGCGAGTCGCTCGAACACGCTACCTGGGAAACCAGCGGCGTGATCGCGCACATCCTCGAACCCATCCTGCGCCAGGTCAAGAAGCTCGGCGATGATTTCAGCCTGCTGACGATTGATGATGTCGACCGCGTATTGCGGCTAGGCTTGGTCAGCGGGGTTTACGCCCTGAAAGTGGCCGGGCAGGAGATTGATCTCGCGCCCTTAGTCGAGAAGCACCGCGAGCGCTACGCCGGATGGATCGGCAACAGCATCGCCGATGGCGTGTTCAGTGGCTTCCGCGGAATCAAGAGTGTCATTCTGGTCGGTGGGGGAGCGCTGCTGGTGGAGGATTATCTCCAGCAGTGGTATGGCGACAAGGTGCTCAACCGTAAGCAGCATGCCAGTACGCGCAAGGTGCATCCCGTCGATTTCAACTGTGTCGGCGGACTCAGATTAGCCCTCGCCGCGCAAAAACAGACCCTCAAAACCTGAAACAGGGCAGGGGGCTAACCGACAAAAAAGCGCTCATCGTATGATGAGCGCTTTATGTTTAGCGATTCAGTTGCGCGTTTTCTCAGAAGTAGGTATAGTTGCTCATAGTATTTAAAATGCAACAAAGGCTGAGTCGAAGCAGCCTTTGTTGGTCGAACTTTGTAACCGTTGCGGACGGTTTATTCTCTAAGTCGCAGTATAACACACTCCCCGTGTGCAACGCAACTTAGACCGAACAAATCCCCTTGCTGCGGTTCACGGATTGGAAGCAATCAAAAAATTTGAATTGAAGCAGAAATAATGTGACTTACTCGCCGTGAGCAGGGGATGCTCACACCCGTCGCTATAAATTAAAAGAGCCTTCTTGTAATGCTTGGCGGCAGCAGAAGGCTCACACCCTAACCGCAGGGCGTGGCCCCGGTTTGTGGCTGTATAAACCATTATACAAACACATTTCCGGCAGTGCAAGCCACCTCCCTGCGAGATGAGTTTGTGTTGCCTGAATTTAATGCTTCTTTAACGTTTTACACCGCTGCGACCCAATATCAGGCCGCCGGTTACAACCTGATCCCACTCCACACGCAGGCTGACCGGGCCAAACACCCGGCAGTGGCCTGGCGTCAGTGGCAATCCCAGAAAATCTCCCAGGCTGAGCTGCAGCACTGGTTTTTAGAGTTGGGCTACACTGGCCTGGGCATCATCACGGGACGCATCTCCGGCCTGATCGTGCTCGATTTCGACGATCCCAATCGCTACACGACCTTTGCCCAACAGCATCCGGAACTGACCGAAACCTACACCGGCCAGTCACGGCGCGGGCCGCATCTCTATTTTCGTCTGCCTGAGAATCTGACCATCCACAGCCGCAAAGGGCAGGGGGTCGATCTGCTCAGTGACGGGCGCTATGTCGTCGCACCACCGACCACCATCAACGGCCACACCTACAGCGTGAATCGCGATCTGCCCGTCCAGTGCCTGACGCCTGAAGCGGTTCGGCTTATCCAGTCCTTTGTGGAAAACGGTTTTCCGCCGAAAACAACCCCAGTCTATCAAGCAAGCACTAGCGGCCAACCGCATCAGCTGTACCAGAACCTCATCATGAAAGGGGAGGGACGCAACAACGCTCTTTTCCAGGCTGCGCTCCATGCCCGCGATCACGGCTGGTCACGGACGCAGGTCGTGCAGCAACTGGCCGATCTCCATAGCCAACAGGCCACACCGCCAACCCATCGCCGCGAGACTCCCTACCAGCGGCTAAAAGAAGCCCAGCGCACCATTGCTTCGGCCTTCTCGCGACCACCGCGACCAATCCAGAGCGAAAGGGGAGTCAGCCGCTATCCCAATGCTGTCCGCGAAACCCTGTTGAATCAACCGGATGGCGCAGTCACACTAAGGCTGATTGAAGGCTTACGCCTCTCAGGCCTATCAGCCGGTTCGACTTTCACCGAGAAACAAGCCTGTAGCCTGTTACAGGGGCTGCTCTCACGTAAATCCATCCGCAAGGCTCTAGCGGCCCGCTATCCACAAGGGACAGACGTTTTCCCCCCTGAAAACCCCCCGGCGGACGCTGACCCTAACGGGTTTGAACACAAGACAAAAAAATGCTCTTTGTCACCCGGAAAAAAGGAGACAAGCACTATTACTGAAGCATCTGCGCGGCGCTACACTTTGCCTACATCGGAGCAGATGCTGGCGCAACTCGGCCTGGAAAACCCCTATGGCGATGCCCTGTCACTGGCCGATATGGGCTCATCCAAGGCCTACCGTCAGGCTTTACACCGCCAACTCATCAAACGGAGACCTGGCCCGTATGGACAGACGCTCTTAGGCAACCGTTTAGGCGTCACCGATCGCAGCATTCGCAACTATAACAAGGCCATTCACATCCACAGCAGCACCACCTGGCACGAAATCCCGCTGTCGTGGCGCAACCTCAAGCGCAGTCCCAGCGCTACTGACCTGGAGATTCCCACTGGCGGCCAGTGTCTGCTCGATGACAGCGGCAAAAAGTGGCCGCTCAAGCGCGAAATCGCCGCGAAGCTCTTGAAACAGGGCCGGAAAGTCTCGCATTTAAGACGTGGCCCGAACTACTACTGGTACGGCGAACGACCTCAGCCGAGCAGTCCTGCACCCGATCTGCGCTTGATCCCAGCAGAGGAGGGCGATACGCCTAAAATTGCACCACTTCAGGTGACAGCATCAGCGCCAGAAAGCCCCACAATCGCGTCAGGAGGCGTTTCTACGGGCTTCTACGTGCTAATGGCTACAACCCCAGCCACAGCGCCACAACGCCCCGCAAATCACGCCACACGCTTTTACCGTTCACCGCTACCGGATGCCCAGCACGAGCACCTGGCGCAATGGGTGCATCGCGATGTGCCCGATCTGAGCCTGCCCAATGCCCGGCGATTGGTGGACGCATATGGCCTGGCTCCAGTCGAGCAATCCCTCAAGCGGCTGTGGGTGCTGGTCGGGAAGCGGAAGCTACGCAATCCCGCCGGATTCCTTATTAC
The DNA here is from genome assembly GCA_038258185.1 of Aggregatilineales bacterium. GTDB lineage: Bacteria > Chloroflexota > Anaerolineae > Aggregatilineales > Phototrophicaceae > JAIOHN01. Next base: position 15,902 of record JBBSQD010000085.1, read on the forward strand.
GGCTAGTCGTGCTGCCTGGTCACGCCAACATGGCGGCTCTGCGCCGGTATTCCACGCTCAGCCCATCCGCAAGAGCCGTAAAGTCGCCGTGATCCCGCCGGAACGCGATCCGCTGTGGCAATCTGAAGTTTATCGGCAATGGCGCAGCGCCTTCTTCGCCGATCTGGGTGGAGCAGGGGAGGAATTGCCGTATTGAGCGTGGAAAACGTCTTTTCCTTAATCCGAAAAGAATTTACGTTTTTTATTTGCAATGGGTCATTGATTGTGATATTATTTTGTCTATCACTTTTTATTGATAACTATAAAACACAGAGGAGGCGCATGAAGCTACCACTGGAATTGTTGTTACCGGCTGATCCGGAACGTGGTGACAAGGATCAGGTGAACCGGATCAAGGCCTATGCGGCCTGGGTTGCCGACAATGCGGTCACTCTGGCCGACCTGCGTCTGGGTCACTATCGAGCTTATCTGCTGGGTGAGCGCAGCTTATCGCGCAGTACGGTTCGGGTACATCTGTCCACCATCCGGGCCAGTTTCAACCGCCTGCTGGACAAGGATAATCCCGCCTTACCTAAATATCTGGCGGATCAGGGAGCTACTGAGACCGAGCGTGAAGTGCTGCTGGGCCAGATTGCCCAAGCGCTTTACGACCGGTCTACGAAAGTGAAGGTGCGCCCACAAACACCGCGCAATAAACGACTGGCCACGGAGGATATCAATGGGTTGCTGGCCAGCCTGGAGGTGCGGACGCTTATGGGCTTGCGTGATACGGCGGTCATTACCCTGATGGTCACCACAGGTATCCGCGAACAGGAACTGTGTGGCCTGGATGTAGACGATCTGCAGCAGAACTTTGAGGGTAATCCCGCTCTGCGGTTACGGCTGGAGAGCGAGCAGGACACTAAGGAGCGCTTCGTCCCGTATGGCGAATATGACTGGGTAATCACCATTGTGAAGACCTGGCTGCGAGTCACCGGGATCACGGAGGGCGCGGTCTTCCGCGGATTTTACAAATCTGGCCAATTGCTGCGGCCCAATCGGCTGTCACCACGGGCGGTGGAGAACTTGCTGGCGGCCCATCCCATCCTGCTGAATGGCGAACCGGTGGTGCTCAAACCGCTTGATCTGCGCCACGCCTACGCGCGCAACCGCTACCAGCAGGGGCTAGATATGGAGACCCTGGCGCAGTATCTGGGGCTGAAAAGCATCCAGACCGTGGATGGCTATATCCGGCAGCCGCGCTATGAGCCGTTCAATGCAGCTGCAGACGAATTTGAGTTTGACCTGAGACAGTTAGCCGAGGCGGGAACAGAGAAAGGGGGTGGTCGCTAATGTAAAAGGGGCAACAAAAAACCCGCGTGTCTGTAGGAGGACATAACGGGCTTTGGAGAATAACGGTGCTGCTAAAAGAAATTCTGGTAACAAATCTAAAGCAATTATACCAGAATTCCCTCAGCAAGACAACGCTATTCCCCGTGATTCTTCAGTTTTTCAATGTCAATTCGAACCAATATAAGGACAAGATGAAGATGAATCAACAGGAACAGCCAGCCACACACGCTATGCAGGCTGAGGGCGCTATCTATTTTCCTTTGCCAACCATGATCCGTGATGAGATTGCCGAGAATGACCCTATCAGCCTTGTCCCGACTGTTCAACTCGCCATCTCAACCCATTTCCATAACAAAGACAATCGCAGCACCCAGCAAGCCTTCAGCCGCGACTGGGCAACAGTGTCCTATACTCCACGCCAGATCGCTGACCATATTACTCGCGGTCACGCCATCTGTATCGCAGCTCTGACGAACGACCACCGCCAGCGCAGAAGCTTTCAGTCCGCCCAGATCATTGGCCTCGATCTGGACAATGGCCCGGACATCACCACCTTGCTGGCTATTCCCTTTATCCGCGACCATGCCTTCCTGGTCTATGCCACCGCCTCGTCCACGCCAGAAAATCCGCGTTCGCGTGTGCTCTTCATCCTGGATGAGACCATCTGCGATGCAAAGCTTTTTCAGGAGAATGTCAAACGCCTGATCGCTTTTCTGGCTACGCACGGCATTCAGGCAGACCCCGCCTGTAAAGACAGCGTGCGCATGTTCTACGGCAGCACCCAGCCGGGCTTTAGCCTGCGCCCCGACAAAGTCCTGTCCCTCAGCGTGCTCGAAGCCTTGCCTGTCCCGGAAAAACGCGCGCGCAGAAGCCAGCGGAAAGGCTCATCTGCAGCTGCTGCACCGGTTTTCACCAAAAGCCAATCCGCCTTCAGCGACCTGATCGCCTCGGCACTAGCCTGTATCCCACCACAAGGGGAGTACGATACCTGGCTGCGGGTGCTGATGGCTGTCCACAGTGTCCTGCCGGATCAGCAGGGCATTAATCTTATTGAGGCCTGGTCACCGGGTGAAGACGGGGCGGTGGCAGCGAAGTTCGCCTCGTTTCGGGAACCGGATGAGGCCTCGGTCACAATCGATTTCCTGTGGTCGGTAGCGCGTAGTTACGGTTGGCAGGAAGTCCTGGCGCTGGTACCCGATCTTCAGGTTCATATGCGTTATATCAGTGACATGGAACTGCCCTTGACCGGCGCATATGTGATTAAATCCGGGATGAATACGGGGAAAAGTGAACTGATCAAGCGGCTGATAAAATCCTGGCACGCTCAGCACGGGCGCTTACCCCGCATTCTGGTCATCACCCATCGCCGCCTCCTGGCCCTCAGTCTCGCCCGACGCTTCGGCATCGACAACTATGTCGATCTGTCAGAAGATGAGTTACCCCACAGTGATCGCCTGGCCTGCACCCTCAATTCCCTGCACAAACTTCTTGCCGGCAATCAGCTCCAGCCCTTTGACATCATTATCCTGGATGAAGTCGAACAGCAGCTGACACATCTGATGGGCAGTACTTTTGAGAAAGCGCAGGCGGTCAACGCCCTGAATACCCTCATCAGTCTCATTGAACGGGCGACCTGTGTCTTGGCGTTGGATGCCCATGCCGGAACCGTCTGCCTCGACTGGTTGCGGAGTATGCGCCCGGATGTGACCTTCCTGGAGAATACTTACGTGCTCAACCGCGGGTATATGAACCTGTTCAAAGGGAAGGGAGCGTGGTTAAACGACCTGTTCGAGCAAATCGAAAGGGAGACCGGGAAGCCGCTTCCCATCTTTTGTTCGGAAAAGTCCGCCGTAAAGACGCTTGAGAGCCTGCTACGGGATCGCTATCCCGAATTGCGTATCCGGGTCTTCCATGGAGACAACAGCCAGCAGCGCGAGACCCAGGATTTCATTGAGCATATCAATGAACGCTTGTCAGAGATTGATGTCCTCATCGCCAGTCCAACACTGGGGACAGGCATCGATATTACGGCGGAAGTCGGGGTGGTCTATGGCTTCTTCACGGGCAATGACCTCACCGCCGAAGACCTCCACCAGATGCTGGGACGCTGCCGCAAAGCCACCGATTTTCGGGTCTATCTCACGGGTCATGGTGGTGATCGCGAGACCGATGCCCAGCAGCTCTACAGCCGCTATATGAGCAATCTGCAGCGTACCGGCCTCATCTGTGAGTATGATCCATACGGCAATGCCCAATTAGCGGCCTCGCAGCAGCGGTTTCTCCAGTTACAATGTGCGGTTGAGGCCGCCCGTAACGACGCGCTTAACCACCGCTATACCCGCTTTCTCGCTCTGGCCCGTCCCCTGTTTAAACTGGAGTTCATTCAGTACGACGTTGAGGAAGCGCGAGAAGCCTACCAGGACAACGAGAAAGCCCATCAGGCCACCTGGGAAGCCGCTATCCTCGCCGCTACTCCGGTCTCTGCCGCGACCTATCAGGCGGCTCTTAAAGCCCATCAGCTTACGCCGGAGCTTCAACTGGGCTACGAGCGCGGTAAGATTGAAGCATTTTATGTTCAGCAGCTCACGCCAGAACTCTTGCAGGAATGGGATCATGGGAAAGGAGAAGCCCACCTAAGCCGCTTTCAGCACCTGTTTCTGGATATAGAGGCCACTCAGCATCGAGATCGCCAAGAGGAAAGCTGGGCTGTCGCCTGGGGCAAGCGTCACCATTTCACCATCAAACGCCAACTGGTCGTCCAGGCGCTCCACATGATGTTCGGCGAAGACCTCGACACCACCCCCATGCCCGTTGCAGATTTCGAGAAGCGCTTATACGGCCCGTTTGAGGGGTGGGTCACTGCGCACGAAGCTGATCTGAGGGACTATCTGGGCCGACGCTCCCACCAGAACGGCGACCCGCTTAACATCCTCCGGCACTGCCTTAAACTGGTTGGCCTCAAGCTCAGCATCACCTATGAAGGCAAAAAGCGCGATAAGTTCTATGCCCTCGACCCCCTGCGGCTGGTTACTATGCAGAACCTGACACGTATTCAGCTTCAGGCGCAGGGGCTGGACGAGCCCAAATGGCATCTGATCGTCCCCGACTGGGAAGACCCGGACGACACCCTCTAACCACAAATCCCCCAGGTACAGAGTTTTTACAATAATAGTTCTATATCTTTACTGTAAAAAGTCTGTACCCCATCTCCAAAACCATCCTCGTTTCGCTATCCTCACATAAGGAAGTCCCGTTATGCCCACTTTATCATTGTCGCAAGGTCGAGTCGCCCTTGTCGATGCCGTCGATTACGTTGATCTGGCTGCCTTCCACTGGCGCTTCGCTAGAAATGCCTATGCTGTCCGCTACACCACGATTAACGACCAACGCAAAACGATCTTTTTACAACGCGAAATCATGCAGCGGATTCTGAATGGCCCGATCCCAATTGGCTTGCAGGTTGACCACCTCAATCGAGACCGCCTCGATAATCGTCGCGCCAACCTGCGCCTCGCGACCCGATCCCAGAACCAGGCCAACAAAGCTCCCGGCCAAGTTAATAACACTTCAGGCTACAAAGGTGTATCCGCCCATGATACGGCTTTTGAAGCCCGTATCCGCGTCAATCGGGAAGGGCTCTATCTGGGTCGCTACAACGATCCCGTGACTGCTGCACGCGTGTATGATGCCGCCACGCGACTGTTCAATGGGGACTTCGCCGGTCTCAACTTCCCGGATGTGCCACCTTCGCCTGAAATCGTCGAGCGGCTGTTACTGTTTCTCAAGCGCCGACCCGAACGCATCGCAGCATTGCAAAGGGCAGGGCGCTGGCACATGGAAGCCGTTGTAGTGGGCAGATAGATTGAACCCAAAAATGGGGCAGCGACATCGTGGCCGAGATCATGCGGTAGACTTGAGCCTCCAAAAATTGAGCGTAAGGAGGACTTGTGGAAACCGAATGGGTCATCGCCCGGATGGAACTGTATCAATTACTGCGCACACATCCCGACTGGTCAACGCAAAAGCTCGCCACTACTCTGGGCTACAGTCTGAGCTGGGTCAAGAAGTGGCGCAAACGCCTCAGGGCAATCGCTTCAAAATGAGAGTGGAGAGATAATGGAGCCAAAAAGGATGCTCCATGGCGAACAAAGTACAAATCAGTCTGGAAGAATGCTTTGGCGACCTGCCCGACCCGCGCGTGAGAGGGCGCTGCGACCACAAACTGATGGACATAATCATCATCGCGATCTGTGGGGCACTGTGCGGGGCGGATAGTTGGGTTGGCATCGAGACGGTCGGCAAGGCGAAGGAAGCGTGGTTTCGGCAGTTTTTGAAGCTGGAACATGGCATTCCGTCGCACGACACGTTTGGCGATGTGTTCGCCAAAATCGACAGTGAGGGGTTTCAGAAACGGTTTATGCAGTGGGTGGAGAGCGTCTTTCGCGTCACCAAAGGTCAGGTGGTGGCGATCGATGGCAAGACGCTACGTGGCAGTCATGATCGAGGCACGGGCAAAGCCGCGATCCACATGGTGAATGCCTGGGCGAGTGCGAACGGGATTGTGCTGGGCCAACGCAAAACCGCTGCCAAATCCAATGAAATCACGGCCATCCCGGAGTTGTTGGAATTGCTGAACGTATCGGGTTGTATCGTCACGATTGACGCGATGGGCTGTCAGACCCAAATCGCGCAGCAGATCCGCGACCGTAAAGCGGATTATCTGTTGCGCGTGAAGGACAACCAGAGCCATCTGAAAGCGGATATAGTCGAGTGGTTTCGCTACGGAGATGAGCGCGGCTTTGACAAGCTCCAGATGGATTTTCACCGCACCACCCACAAGACGAGTGGACGCATTGAAATTCGCAAGTGCTGGGTGGTGAGCGATCCAGTCGCGTTTGAGTATATCCGCCACTATGACGGCTGGGCTGACCTCAACAGCATCATTCGGGTCGAGCGTGAGCGGCGAGATGGTGACACCATCACTCGTGACACCGCTTATTACATTAGCAGTCTCAAGGCAGATGCGGCCACCATCCTGGACGCCACACAGCATCACTGGGCGATTGAGAATAGTTTTCACTGGGTGTTGGATGTGACCTTCAGCGAGGATGACTCCCGTATCCGTTCTGGCGAAAGCGCTGAAAACATGGCCGTGCTACGAGCGGTTGCGCTGAATTTGTTGAAGCAGGACCACTCCAAAAGTAGCTTGCGACAGAAACGCTTCCG